>NZ_JBAPMI010000265.1:0-53416 GCF_049278535.1 Mycobacterium sp.
GCCACCTGGTTACGCAGACCACCCCAACCCAACTACGAGAGGACACCGGATGCACGTCACTGGAGGACGCGTTTCTGTCCATCATCAAGCGCGGCACGAAGCGCCGAGTCGGTTAGGTCTTCAGGGATCTCTGAAACCGTACGGCGCGACCACCTTACGTATCCTGCGCCAGCTTGCCGCCGATCACCGCAGCGTCGCGATGATCTTAGCGGTGCCGGTCTTGGTTATCACGTTGATGTACTTCATGTTCGAGAACGCTCCGCACCGACCGGGTACGCCATCGCCGTTCAACAACGCGTGCCTGGTCCTGCTGGGCATTTTCCCGCTCTTCGTGATGTTCATCATCACGGCGATAACCATGCAGCGCGAACGGGCTTCGGGAACGCTCGAGCGCATCCTGACCACTCCGTTGCGCCGGCTCGACTTGCTGATCGCCTATGGGACGGCCTTTTCGATCGCCGCGGCGGTGCAAGCCACCCTGGCTTGCCTGGTGGCTTTCTGGCTTCTCGGCTTCGACACCGCAGGCAGTCCCCTGTGGGTGTTCCTGATCGCTATCGTCAACGCGGTCCTCGGTGTCGGTCTCGGATTGTTGTGTAGTGCGTTCGCGCGCACCGAGTTTCAGGCAGTGCAGTTCATTCCGCTGGTGATGGTGCCGCAGCTGTTGCTGGCCGGGATCATCGTTCCCCGCGCACTGATGCCGACCTGGCTGGAGTGGATCAGCAATGTGATGCCGGCTAGCTACGCGCTGGAGGCGCTGCAACAAGTTGGCGCGCATACCGAGCTGACCGGCGTCGCGGTACGTGACATTCTGGCTGTGTTGGGTTTTGCGCTCGCTGCACTGTGCCTGGCTGCCGCGACCCTTCGGCGACGGACTCCATAGCGTGGCGACCACCAACACCGGGCGCAAGCGGCCCGGCCGCCCCTCCGGGAATTCCGACACACGCCAGCGGATTCTGGATAATGCCCGAGTATTGTTTGCCCGCAATGGGATTAGCAATACCTCGATACGTGCGGTAGCCGCGGCGGCGGGCGTCGATTCGGCGTTGGTGCATCACTACTTCGGCACCAAGGAAAAGCTGTTCGCCGCGGCGGTTCGCATCCCGATCGACCCGATGGACATCATCGGCCCGCTACGCGAGGTGCCCATCGAGGGACTCGGCTACGCAATTCCGTCGACGTTGTTGCCACTGTGGGACTCCGAGCTGGGTTCGGGGCTCATCGCCACGCTGCGGTCGATCATTGCCGGCTCGGAAGTTAACCTGTTCCGTTCGTTCATCCAAGACGTGATCGCGGTCGAGCTGGGCGCGCGTGTCGACGACCCCCCGGGAAGCGGGATCATCCGGATCCAGTTCGTGGCATCGCAATTGGCGGGCGTGGTGTTGGCGCGTTACATCTTGGATTTGGAGCCGTTCACATCGCTGCCGGCCGATCAGATAGCGCGGACCATCGCCCCGAACCTGCAGCGTTACCTCACTGGGGATTTACCGGAGCTGCCTTCGCGATGAGGCGGGCATGCTCGTCGTCGCCGACTTCAACGGCCTCATCCACCAATAACACCGGGATGTTGTCTTCGATGCGATAGGCGCGGCGCAGTCGCGGATTGTACAGCAGGTGATCGTCGGCGTCGTCCACCAGCACCAACGGACCCCGGTCTGCTGGGCACACCAGGATGCTCAGCAACTCTTCGTCAATCACGTTCATCCCCAAGCTTATTGCGCACCCGACAACTCCGCCCGCGCGGGACCGGTCAGGCGCCGGAATTGATTCGCCTCGGCGTCGAAGAGCCACGCGTGCCGACCCGGCTTGGGAATCCCGGCGGCACGCAACGGGCTGGCGGTCGGACGATAGGTCGCGCTCAGCGTCAGCTCCGGCACCACGTGCACAATGTCGGGTCCCAGCCCGAACGGCATGGCGGCAACGGCTTCGGTGAGATCGGCGGCGGTGATCGTCGCCCCCGGACGCGTCGTCACCGCGGCCACCGCCACCTGGTGACCGTCCATCGGCACCCCATACGTCACCGCGAGGTCCACCGCGGGAATCAGGCCCAGCGCGTCGGTGATCGGTTCGCAGTAAACGATTCCGCGCTCAGTGGAAATCGTCGAGCCGCGCCTGCCCACTAACCAGAAGTCGCCGTCGGCGTCTCTGCGGAACAAGTACTCGGTGGAAATCCAGGTGTCCGCCGGACCGAAGACACCGCGCTTGACCGACGCGGTCGGATCGATCGGTCCGCGCGGCTCGGCGAGCAACACGCCGACTTCATTGGCGTCCGGAACGCGGACCAGTCCGCTGTCGGTCTCCAGGATCAGATTGTGTTCGGCGTCGTAGGCGCCCAGTTCGACCCGTCCCGCACCCGGCAGTGGCCGTCCCTTGCTACCGATCTTGGCGCCGGACACGTTGGCCAGCACCGCGTGTCCGTCGGTGGTCGCGAAGAACTCGACGATCTGCGCGGGCGCGAACACCTCAGTGATCCGCTGCCACAGACCGGTCGGCATACCCGAGCCGATGAACAACCGCACCGGATGGTTGCCGTGCAAGGCAAACCCGGGGTCGTCGATGACGTCGCGCAACATCGCCCAGGTATAGGAGACGACGGTGACGCCATACTGACGAAGCTCGGCAGCGAATCGGTCGGGCTGCAGCCCACGGGACAATGCGATACGGGTTCCGCCGACCACCGCCCCGCCGAGGCTGACCAGTAGCGCGGACTCATGGTGCAGCGGGGTGAGGCAGTACACGGTGTCGGTGCGTCCCAGGGCGGCGGTCGAGGCGGTACCAAAGGCCGACAACGCCCAACGGTAGTTGGTGATCTGCTTGGCGACGAGCTGGCCGCTCACGGTGCTGAACCCGACGAACGCGAGATCGCGCGCATATCCCGGGTTCGGCCTGTACCAGGCCGGCAACTCGACGGCGTCGGGGTCGATCTGCTCCATGTCGATGACGTTGGCTTCGTCACCCAGATGCAGGTCGCGCGATTCACCACCGCCCAGAACCAGGATTTGCTCGGGCAATTGCCGCGCGGTCTCGAGATGGGTGGGATCGGTGATGATTTCCCTCACGCCGCCGAGCCGGACTGACGCGGCCAGGTCGATATCGGGCTTCAACAGGACCGCGACGGCACCCAACCGCGACAGCGCGGCGATGGCGACGAGCGCGCTCGGCCGGGTCTCCATGAGCACCCCGACGTGTTCGCCTTGGCGCACTCCGACCGCGATCAGGCCGCGCACCACGTTGTCGATCCGCCGGTTCACCGCTTCGTAGGTGTGCACGCGCCCGTCGAAGAGCAGGAATTCGCCGTTGGGAGCGTCGTGCGCCTGCTCGCCGATGATGCGGCCCAACGAGATCCGGGTGTGGTCGTTGATCTGGCCCAGGCGAACCAGACGGGGCAGCGTGCGAACGGTCTCGACGGCCAACGTGCGCACGGATTTATTCGCCGCGAACACGGCGTCGGCGGCGCCGCGGGCGAATGTCAGTGCCACCTCGGAGGCCTCGCCGAGGCCGTGCATCAGCCGGGAAGTGAGCGCGACACCGCGATCGGTAGGTTCTTCCGGCTGATCGGCCATCGGGAAGATGTCGGTGGGCTTGTCGCCGTTTCCGGAGATCCACAGCGCCCAATCGGCGACCGTCGGCCACGACTCCTGCGCTGCTCTGGATCCGACCACCAAGCCGAAATGGCCGGTCCGGATCAGGTATTCGTAGACCTCGGCGTTGGGCGCAGCTCGCCGGATACCCCGCACCGCGGCCGGCTGACCGATGTCGTCGACCTCGCCGACGAAAGCCAGCACAGGACAGGTGATATCGGTCAGCGTCACCAATTGGCCGTTGATCGCGAAACCGCCGGTCATCATCCGGTTGTGCGCGATGAATTGCTTGAGCAGTTCGGAGATGGCCGGTCCGGACCAGGCGATCCAGCCTTCTGACTCCAGGAATCGGCGCTGGGCTTCGCGCGGCAGCAGCGCCTCGCGATCGTGCAGTTGGCGCACGAAATCGACCCGCGCTTTAGCGGTTTTGAGCGGGTCGAGCATCTGAAAGCCGGTGCGCGCCAACCAACCTGGAATATCGAGCCGGTTGAAGACATGGTCGGCCATGAAATTGGCGATACCGGGAGCCAAGTTGGGCGGAAGTCCCATCGGCAGGGCTGCCAGGGTGTCGACCGGCGAGCCGAACGTCACGATGCTGGCGATGCTTTTCGAGCGCCGGTAAGCCGCCGCCTGGTAGCAGAACATCCCACCCTGCGAATAGCCGGCCAGGTGTACGTCCTGACCGGTGATATCGGTGATGGCATCGAGCGACTCGCTCAGCGCGACGATGTGGTCCGCCAGCGTGCGGCGCATCCCGCCTTCGATCTTGTCGGGTGAGCCGAAGTCGATAACCCAGGGATCCAGCCCGGCGGCGTGCAGGATGCCGACCGCGCCTTCCTCGCGAGTGACGTCGAACATATTCGCCGACATCATCATCGGGTGCACGAGCAGCACCGGCGGGCCTGCCTGAGGGTGCCCCGGGCGGCTGTCCGGCGGGTAATACCGTCGGAGCTTGTACATCGGCGTGCTCTCGACGGTCTGTGACGGGGACGGGGAGTTGCCGGTTTCCAGCCCACCCAGCCGCAGGACTTCCAGGCCGTTCTGTGCGGTCGCCATGAGGCGCTCAACCGGTCGCGTAACCGCTGAAAACTTCAGATCCATGCCGCCGCTCCCCTCGAACAAAGACCATCCTGTGCTGCGCGTGGGCCTGACATCATGGCACATGACAGGGGTGGGTCCGTTGCTTTGGCCACGGTGCCCGTCCGTTCGACCAGCCTAGTCGCTCCGGCTCGCCGATCGCCTCTGCCCGGCATGCGGCTAGGGTCGGGCCGGTGGCACATCTGCTGGGCGCCGAGGCAGTACACCTGCAATATCCGACTCGGGTCGTCTTCGAATCGACGACCGTCGGGGTCAGCGACGGCGATCGCATCGGCATCGTAGGACGAAATGGCGACGGAAAATCTAGTTTGCTGGATTTGCTCACGGGTCAGGTGCGCCCGGATGCCGGGCGGGTCACCCGGCGCAGCGGATTGCGGGTCGGAGCGCTGAACCAGGCCGACATCCTCGACCCCCACAGCACGGTGGGATGGACGTTGGTCGGTGATCGCCCCGAACACGAGTGGGCCGGTGATCCGCGCATCCGCGAAGTCGTAACCGGCCTGGTGTCCGACATCGGGTGGGACGCCGTGATCGGCACGCTCAGCGGCGGTCAGCGGCGGCGGGTTCAGCTGGCGGCGCTGCTGGTCGGCGAGTGGGACATCATCGCGCTCGACGAGCCGACCAACCATCTCGACATCGAGGGCATCACCTGGCTGGCCGCGCACCTGCAGCAGCGCTGGGCCCGTAACACCGGCGGACTGCTTTTGGTAACCCACGACCGCTGGTTCCTCGATGAGGTGGCTAACACGACGTGGGAGGTGCACGACGGGATCGTCGAGCCATTCGAGGGCGGTTACGCCGCGTACGTATTGCAGCGTGTCGAGCGGGACCGACAAGCCGCCCTCGCCGAGTCCAAGCGGCAGAACCTGATGCGCAAGGAGTTGGCCTGGTTGCGCCGCGGTCCCCCGGCCCGCACATCGAAACCGAAGTTCCGTATCGATGCGGCCAACCAGCTGATCGCCGACGTGCCACCGCTTCGCAATACAGTCGAGCTGGCCAAACTCGCCACCGCGCGACTCGGCAAGGACGTCGTGGATCTGATTGATGTGTCGGTGTCGTTCGAAGGCCGGCCCGTACTGCGCGATGTCGAATGGCGGATCGGACCCGGCGAACGCACCGGCATCGTCGGGGCCAACGGGGCCGGCAAGTCGACCCTGCTGGGGCTGATCACCGGCACCGTCCAGCCGGAGAGCGGAAAAGTAAAGCGCGGCAAGACAGTTCGCTTGGGAATGCTCGACCAGCGAGGTGACGAGTTGGTTCCGCTGGCCGGCGAGCGGGTCGCCGATGTGCTGGGTCGGCTGCGCAGCGGGTACCAGGTCGACGGACGTGACGTCACTCCCGCCCAACTGCTGGAGCGCCTCGGGTTTGCGAGCGGTCAGCTTTCGGCCCGGGTCAGCGAGCTATCCGGTGGGCAACGCCGCCGCCTGCAACTTATGCTCACGCTATTGGCCGAGCCCAATGTGCTGATGCTGGATGAGCCCACCAACGACGTGGACACCGACATGCTGGCCGCCACCGAAGATCTGCTCGACTCGTGGCCGGGCACGTTGATCGTGGTCTCCCACGACCGCTACCTCTTGGAGCGCGTCACCGATCAGCAGTACGCGATCTTGGACGGTCGGCTGCGACACCTTCCCGGTGGCATCGACGAGTATTTGCGACTGGCGTCCGAGGCGAGTGTGGGGCGGGCCGCAGCCGCTGCCACCAGAACTCCGGAGTCGCAGCAGATCTCGGGGGCCGAGCTTCGCGCCGCCGAAAAGGAGATCGGTGCCATCGATCGCAGGCTGGCGCGACTGGCTGAACAGGTCGCTGCCAAGCATCATGAACTGGCCGAGCATGATCAGTCCGACCACGTTCGCATCGCTCGCCTCACCGAGGAATTGCGCGAACTCGAAGGCAGCATCGCCGAGCTCGAGAATCGATGGATGGAAGTTTCGGAAGCGTTTGAGTGATTTTGAATTTCACTACCGTAAAAATATTTCGGAAATTCGAACCTGAGCTCCGGAATTCCGGTGCAGTGCCAAAATTACTACGGCCACGCTCAGCATATTTTAAGGTTATTAGCGAGCGAACGTCGCTTGTCCGGAATTTGGTGCCCACCTCTGACAGGTTGAGAGATGTCCGCAATGACGCCGGGCCGAGTAGCGCTCATGGTGTTGGCGACCGTGGGCGTGCTCTTGTTCGCGGTGATGTTGTTAACCGAGAGGGGCAATTCGGGCTCAGGCGTCGCCGCGATCGGCCCAGTGGGCATTGTGATCATGGGTGTCTTCGCGACTGCGTGTGCGGTAAACGCCGCTTGGGCCGTTCATGGCCGTCAGCGACTTGCGTGGATTGCCATGGTTACCGGGGTGGGGGGCTGGGCAGCCGGTAATGCCGTTTGGTGCTACGTCGAACTGGCAGACACCGGCCCGATTTCGAATTCCTCCGCAGCTGAGCTGGGCTACGTGGTGTTGCCGTTATGCGCTTTGGGTGCAACGGTTCTGGTTCCTCATCGCGATGACTATCGGTTCGGCGTCGGCCTGCTGCTCGACGGGATCATCGTCGCCACGTCGTTGTTCTTGGCGTTGGGGAGTCTGGTGCTGGGCGCAGCGGACCGGGTGAGCATCCCGCGCATCCTGTTGGCCGGCATCACGGCTATCTATCTCGGGCTCGTCGTCATTGCATTGATTGTCGTCTGGATAGCCGAACCTGGTCGCAGGGCATCGCCGGTGCTGCTGGCCGCGGGGTTCGCGGCCATCGGTATGGCCGGCGCGCTACACCTGTACGAGAACAAGGCCGACCCGGATGACGTCGTAACTCTCGGGTGGGTCAGCGGGACCTACTTTCTCGCGCTGTCCGCAATTGCCTCGCGGCCCGGACCCGACCTCGACACCCGGACATCCCATTCGTTCTCGCGGCTGTCGATGTGGCTGCCGTATCTGCCCGTGTCCGCCGCGATCGTCGTTGGCGCCGTGCATTTCTGGCCCGCGGACCGCGGGGATGCGTTCCTCTTCTCGGCGGGCGTGGTACTCGTCAGCGCCGTGCTGTTGCGCCATCTGTTGGCCCTCGACCGGAAGCGACGTCTGCTCGATGAGGTGGCCGACGCCGCCTTGCGCGACACGGTGACTGGCCTGGCGAATCGGCGGTTGCTCGATGAACGGCTGGCGCACGCTGTGCAGTTGCACCTTCGTCTGGCTGTCCCGGTCAGTCTGCTCAGCGTCAGAGTCGACGATTTCAACGTTGTCAACGACACACTGGGTTACGCCGCCAGCGACGAATTGTTGCGCGGTGTCGGCGCCCGGATCCAAGCCAGCGTCCGGGCCGGTGACACCGTCGCGCGAATGGGTGGAGACGAATTCGCGGTTCTGGTCGAAGACCGCCCCGAGGTCGCCGCGCAGGTCGGCAAAAGACTCGCCCGAGCCTTCGACGGCGCGCTCGACATCGGAGACAATCGGGTGTACGTGCACCTGAGCATTGGCGTGGCAACGGCAGGATCGGACGACGGAGCCTCGGTCACCCCGGGAGACCTGCTGAACAATGCCGAAGCTGCTCGATCCCGCGCCGAACAAACGAGTGCTACTGACGTGCAGACGTTTACCCCGGAGATGGACGCTCATCTCGGCACCCGGCAGTCGTTTCGCGACGGCATCGCCCGGCTACAGCTGCTGTGGGATCTGCGACGCGCTATCGACGACCGTCTGCTCACGCTCGTGTACCAGCCCCAATTCGGGATGGCCAGTGGGTCAATCCGCGGTGCGGAGGCGCTAATACGTTGGGAACACTCCACTTTAGGTACCTTGGAGCCGCGCGAATTCCTGCCGCTGGTCCGTGAACACGGGCTTATGGACGCCGTGACCGATTTGGTGCTTTCCCGGGCGGTCGCGGATGCTTCGGGTTGGTGCCGGGCAGGTTCCGCAATCCCGGTTGCCATCAACCTGTGGGCGCGGTCCCTCGACGATGACACCCTGCCCGACCGCATCATGTCCGTGCTGGATTCGTACAACATGTCGGCCAGCCTGCTGACGGTGGAGATCACCGAGGAGTTGATGGTGGCCGACTTCGGCAAGGGGCGCGCGGTCCTCAATCGTCTACGGCAAGCCGGTATCCGGGTGTCGATCGACGACTTCGGCAGCGGATACTCCACGCTCACCTATCTACGTGAGTTGCCAATCGACGAAGTCAAGCTTGACCGTCAACTCATTTCGCCGATCCTGTACGACCAGCGTGCCGCGACTATCGCTCGATCAGTCATCGAGTTGGCCGAGGAATTCGGTATCGCGAGTGTCGCCGAAGGCGTGGAAAACGACGAAACGGCTCAGTGGCTCAGACGATTCGGCTGTGATGTCGTCCAAGGCAACTATTTCTGCGGACCGTTGCCGGCCGGTGAAATACCGCAGGTCCCCGACGTTCCGACGAGAAGAAATCAGTAGTCGCCTAGCGGCTCAACTTCTCCCGAAGCCGTTCGGCCGCGGCGACAACTGAATCACGTTGCCGGGCAACTTGGCTGGGTGCAGTGCCACCGCGCGCGTCGCGTGAGGACACCGAGCCCTCGATGGTGAGGACTTCTCGCACCTGAGGGGTCAAGTTGGCGCTGATCTCGGCCAGTTGATCGTCGGTCAGCTCGTCCAGCCCGATACCCAGCCGTTCGGCCACTTGCACGGCCGCTCCCGCGGCCTCGTGGGCATCACGGAACGGAACACCCTGGCGCACCAGCCATTCGGCGATATCGGTGGCGAGGGTGTAGCCGGCAGGGGCCAGTGCTGCCATCCGCTCGACATTGAAAGTCAGGCTGCTCACCAGTCCGGCCATCGCCGGCAGCAGCAGCTCCAACTGTGCCACCGAGTCGAACACCGGTTCCTTGTCCTCCTGCAGGTCGCGGTTGTAGGCCAGTGGCTGAGCCTTGAGCGTGGCCAATAGGCCGGCCAGGTTTCCGATCAATCGGCCGGACTTGCCGCGAGCCAGCTCGGCGATGTCGGGGTTCTTCTTCTGCGGCATGATCGAACTACCGGTCGACCACGAGTCATGCAGGGTGACATAGCCGAATTCGGTTGAGCTCCAGATGATGATGTCCTCGGCAAGCCGGGACAGGTCGACACCGATCATCGCGAAGACAAACGCCGCCTCCGCGGCGAAATCCCTTGACGCTGTCGCGTCGACGGAGTTGTCGGCGGCCGCCGTGAAACCGAGTTGTTCGGCGATCGCGTCAGGATCCAGCCCCAGCGACGAGCCGGCCAGCGCTCCTGAGCCGTACGGCGACAACGCGGCGCGCGCGTCAAGATCGACGATGCGGTCGACGTCGCGCAGCAGTGGATGGGCGTGCGCAAGCAAATGGTGGGCAAGCAGGATCGGCTGAGCCGACTGCAGGTGCGTCTTGCCCGGCATGATGGCGCTCGAATGAGCCGCGGCCTGGTCGACCAGTGCGCTGACAAGGTCCAACGCGCCGGCGGCTACTCGCCGGAGCGCGTCCCGCAGCCACATCCGAAACAGCGTGGCCACCTGGTCGTTTCGCGAGCGGCCGGCCCGCAGACGACCTCCCAAGTCGGGTCCGATCCGGTCGATCAGCCCTCGCTCGAGCGCGGCGTGCACGTCCTCGTCGCTGACCAACGGGCCGAAACTGCCGTCGGCGAGGTCTTCGGCCAGGCTGTCCAGTCCGGTCAGCAGCCCGTCGCGCTGATCCTCGGTCAGCAGCCCGGCGTTGAACAGCACCTGAGTGTGCGCCTTGGATGCGGTGATGTCGTAGGGCGCCAGTACCCAGTCGAAGTGGGTGGACCTGCTCAGCGCGGCCAGCGCATCGGACGGGCCCTCGGCGAACCGCCCGCCCCACAGCGATCCCTCGTTGGTGCTCACGTTTCGTCTGCGGCCAGGTCCCGGCGCGCGGCCAGCTTGGACGACAGCCCGTGCACGTAGACGAAGCCCCTCGCCATCGACTGATCGAATGTGTCGCCCTCGTCGTAAGTGGCCAGGTTGAAGTCGTAGAGCGACTCGCTACTGCGCCGGCCGTTGACGGCGATATGGCCGCCGTGCAACACCATTCGGATCTCGCCGGTGACGTGCTCCTGAGTCTTGGCGACGAAGGTCTCCAACGCGGTCTTCAACGGCGAGTACCACAGCCCGTCGTACACCAGCTCCGCCCAGCGCTGGTCGGTTTGCCGCTTGAATCGGCCCAGCTCACGCTCCAGCGTGACGTGTTCGAGTTCAGCGTGGGCCGTGATGAGCACCATCGCGCCCGGCGCCTCGTAGATTTCGCGACTCTTGATGCCCACTAGCCGATCTTCGACGACATCGAGGCGCCCGACACCCTGCGCGCCTGCGCGTCGGTTGAGTTCCTCGATGGCCTGCAGCACTGATACTGAGTTGCCGTCGATGGTCACCGGCACGCCTCGCTCGAAGCCGACGATCACTTCGTCGGGGGTGTTCCAGTTCACCGTGGGGTCTTCGGTGTAGTCGTATACGTCCTTGGTGGGCGCGTTCCAGAGGTGTTCCAGGAAACCGGTTTCCACCGCTCGACCCCACACGTTCTGGTCGATGGAGAACGGCGAACGCTTGGTGACGTTGATCGGGATGGCGTTCTCTTCGGCAAACGCGATGGCCTTCTCCCGCGTCCACGCATAGTCGCGGACCGGGGCGAGCACTTCCAGATCCGGTGCCAGCGAGGCGAATCCGACCTCGAAGCGGACCTGGTCGTTGCCCTTACCGGTGCACCCGTGCGCGACGATGCTGCCGCCGTGTTCGCGGGCTGCCGTGACCAGATGCTTGGCGATGAGAGGCCGGCTGATCGCTGACACCAGCGGGTAGCGATCCATGTAGAGGGCGTTGGACAAGATGGTGGGCAGGCAATAGCCGTCGGCGAATTCGTCGCGGGCGTCGACGACCACGGCTTCGACGGCGCCACAGTCCAGCGCCCGCTGGCGCACCACCTCCATGTCCTCACCGCCCTGACCCAAGTCGATCGCGACCGCGACAACTTCCCGGCCGGTCTCCTTGCCGATCCAGCTGATAGCCACCGAGGTGTCCAAACCGCCGGAATACGCCAAGATGACGCGCTCGGACATGAACTGTTCTCCTTAAAGTTGTGCGGTTATGTGAGGTCTTGGATCAGGTTTGCGAGTTCCGCACCGGTCATCGGCTCGCGAGCCGCCACGAAGATCGTGTCATCCCCGGCTATGGTCCCGACGACGTAGGGCAGCGCTGCCCGGTCGATGGCACTGGCCAGGTAGTCGGCGGCGCCGGGCGGGGTCCGCAGTACGGCGAGGTTTCCGGTGGCGTCGGTGGAAACCAGTACCTCGCTCAACAGCCTCGACAGTCGCGCGGTGCCACCGGATACGCCGCGCAGTGGGCTGCCGTCCTCCGGCACGACGTAGACGCCGACCCCGCCGTCGGCGCCCCGCAGTTTCACCGCCCCGAGATCCTCCAGGTCCCGCGACAGGGTCGCCTGGGTGACCTCGACACCGTCGGCGGCGAGCAGCGCGGCCAACTCGCTCTGGCTGCGCACCTCGGCTGACGACAGGATCGAAACGATGCGCGCCTGCCGTCCGACCCGGGTGATCTCGGGAGTGGTCTTCGAGCGCGTCATGTCGATCGCTCCAACAGCCAGACCAGCAGCGCCTTCTGCGCATGCAGCCGGTTCTCGGCCTCGTCCCACACCGCACTGTGCGGGCCGTCGATCACATCGTCGGTGATCTCGTGACCGCGATGAGCCGGAAGGCAATGCAGCACAACAGCTTCTGCGTCTGCCTTGGTCAGCAGATCGGCGTTGAGCTGGAACGGCCGGAACGGCCGGACGCGGTCCAGCCCGTCGTCTTCCTGGCCCATCGATGTCCAGGTGTCGGTCACCAGCACGTCGGCGCCGGACGCCCCGGCGATGGGGTCCGCGGTGATGGTCACCGAGCCTGCGGTGTCCGCGGCACGGTGTTCGGCGGCGGCGGTAAACAATGGATCGGGCGCGAATCCGGCTGGGGCTGCAACTGTTACGTGCATGCCGGCAGTGACACCGCCGAGCATCAACGAGTGCGCCATATTGTTGGCGCCGTCACCGAAGTAGGACATCCGCAAACCACGCAGTGATCCCTTGCGTTCGGCGATGGTCTGCAGATCAGCGAGTACCTGACAGGGGTGGAACTGGTCGGAGAGTGCATTCACGATCGGCACCGTCGCGGTCTCGGCCATCGCACTCAGACGCGCCTGCCCGTAGGTGCGCCACACGATGGCATCGACGTAGCGGGACAACACTTTCGCGGTGTCCTGCAACGTCTCTTCGCGGCCCAGCTGGGTGCTGCGGCCGTCGACCACCACCGCGTGCCCGCCGAGCTGTGCGATACCCACCTCGAAGGAGAACCGGGTACGGGTGGAGTTCTTGTCGAAGATCACCGCGACGCCGCGCGGTCCGTCCAGCGGACGGTGGCAGAACGGGTCCTTCTTCAATTCGGCGGCCAGCGCCAGCACCTCGGCCTGTTCGCTCGGTGTCAGGTCGTCGTCGCGCAGAAAGTGCCGGATCATGGCGCCTCCCCGGCGGTGTCCAGGATACCGGGCAACGCGGTGACGAACGTGTCGAGCTGATGCTCGGTGATGATCAACGCCGGCGCCAGGCGGATGACGTCAGGTGCGGCGGCGTTGACCAGGAAGCCGGCGGCGCGAGCGGCCGCTTCGACCCCTTTCGCGGTGGGAGAGGTGAGGGCGATCCCGCATAACAACCCACGGCCTCGGACGTGGTCGATCGACGGGTGATGAAGCGATTCGATGCTGTGGTGCAAGGTCTTTCCGAGCACCCCGGCCCGCCGTACCAGGTCTTCGCCGGCCAATACCCGTAACACCGCGAGCGCGGCGGCGGCGCAGGTAGGGTTGCCGCCGAAGGTGCTGCCGTGCAGGCCGGGGGTCAGTAGCTGCGCTGCCGGACCGACCGCCAGGCACGCACCGATCGGCAATCCCCCACCCAGTCCTTTGGCCAGCGTTACCACGTCGGGGGTGACGCCGTCGTGCTGGTGTGCGAAAAATGTTCCGGTACGGCCCATTCCAGTCTGGACTTCGTCGAGAACCAGCAGCGCTCCGTGGCGGGCGGTGATGTCGCGGGCGGCCGCCAGATAGCCGTCGGGCGGCACGACGATGCCGCTCTCCCCCATGATCGGCTCGAGGAACACCGCAGCGGTGTCGTCACCGACCGCTGCCGCCAGGGCGTCGACGTCGCCGTACGGCACGTGTGTGACGTCGCCGGGCAGCGGTGCGAACGGCGCCTGCTTGGACGGCTGCCCGGTCAGTGCCAGTGCGCCCATGGTCCGGCCATGGAAACCACCTTGCGCGGCAACCAGTTTGGTCCGGCCGGTGAGTCGTGAGAGTTTGAAGGCCGCCTCGTTGGCCTCGGTGCCGGAGTTGCAGAACAACACCCGGGCCTCCGCATCGGTGCCGAGGAGACCGACCAACGCCTCGGCCAGTGCGATGCCGGGTTCGGCGGCAAACAGGTTGGAGGTGTGCCCGAGCGTCGACATCTGTCGTGTGACGGCGTCGAGCACGGCGGGATGCCCGTGCCCCAGCACATTGACCGCGATGCCGCCCAGCAGATCGAGGTACGACTTGCCGTCCACGTCGGTGACCACGGCGCCGCGGCCACTGGCCAGGGCCACCGGCGGCACACCGTAGTTGTTCATCATCACCGCCGACCAACGTTGCTGCATGGTCTGCGTGTTCGTCATGCGCTCACCACCTTCGTGCCGGACCCTTCGTCGGTGAGCAGCTCAACCAGCACACAATGCTCGACGCGGCCGTCGATAACGTGTGCACTGGGTACGCCGGCGGTCACCGCCCGTAGGCAGGCCTCGACTTTCGGGATCATGCCGGTCGCCAGCGTCGGTAACAGTTGCGCCAAAGCGGCGGTGTCGATTTCGCTGGCCAGTGAATCCCGGTCCGGCCAGCTGGTGTAGAGACCTTCGACATCGGTGAGCATCAACAGCTTCTCGGCTCCCAGCGCCTCGGCCAACGCGCCAGCGGCGGTGTCGGCATTGATGTTGTGCACGACACCGTCGACGTCGGGCGCCAGCGTCGACACGACCGGAATTCGGTTGGCGGCGATCAAATCCAGTACCACAGCGGGGTTCACCCGGGCGATGTTGCCCACCAGACCGATGTCGGTGTCTACGCCGTCGACGCTGACGCTGCGCCGCACCGCGGTGAACAGATTTGCGTCTTCGCCCGTGACGCCGACCGCGTACGGGCCGTGCACGTTGATCAGGTTCACCAGCTCGCGGCCAACCTGACCGAACAGCACCATGCGCGCCACGTCGAGCACTTCGGGTGTGGTGACGCGGAATCCGCCCTTGAAATCGCCGGTGATGCCCAATCGGGTGAGCATGGCGCTGATCTGCGGGCCTCCGCCGTGCACGACGACCGGATGAATGCCGCAGTTGCGCAGGAACGCCATGTCGGCGGCGAACTCTCGCCGGAGCCCGTCGTCAGTCATCGCGTTGCCGCCGTATTTGACCACAACGATCTTGCCGTGCAGCCGGGTCAGCCAGGGCAAGGCCTCGGCCAGGACCTGCGCTTTGATGTCGGTCGAGATCATGAGCTGTACGCCGAGTTCTCTTCGACGTACGCGTGCGACAGGTCGGTGGTGCGGATCGCGGCATGCGCGGTGCCGACTCCCAGGTCGACGGAGACCTCGATGTCGGCGACCGACAGATCCACCTCGCGCGCTCCCGGTGCGCCGACACCGTCGACGCATACCGCTGAACCGTTGAACGACACGGTGATCCGGTCGGGGTTGAGTTCTACCGGCGCCATGCCGACAGCGGCCAGCACTCGGCCCCAGTTCGGGTCGGACCCGAACAGCGCCGTCTTCACCAGGCTGTCCCGTGCGATCACCCTGGCTGCCGTGACGGCGTCGTCCTGGGTCATCGCGCCGGTGACGCTGATCGTGATGCGTTTGGTGACGCCTTCGGCGTCGGCTTGCAACTGGACGCACAGATCATCGCAGACTCGCAGCACGGCATCGTCGAGATCGGCTTGGCTGGGCGTGATTTCGCTGGCACCGGATGCCAACAGCAGGACGGTGTCGTTGGTCGAGCAGACGCCGTCGATGTCGAGCCGGTCGAATGTGAGCGCGGTGGCGCGTTGCAGCGCCTGCTCGAGCGCCGACGCCTCGGCGACGGCGTCGGTGGTGAGCACGCACAGCATGGTGGCCAGCGATGGCGCGAGCATCCCGGCGCCCTTGGCCATTCCCCCGACGGTCCAGTTGCCCCGATGATGCAGCGCAACCTGTTTGGGCACGGTATCGGTGGTCATGATGGCCCGGGCGGCTTCGTCGCCCCCGGAGATGCCGCCGGCCATCTCGTGCACCAGAGTGACGACGCCGGCGAGAACCTTGTCCATCGGCAGCCGGTCGCCGATCAAGCCGGTGGAACACACCGCAACATCGATCGCCCCGGTCTCGGTGCCCCATTCCGACAGTGCGGTGCCCACCGCCTCCGCGGTGGCATGGGTGTCCTGGAAACCGCCCGGCCCGGTACAAGCGTTCGCACCACCGGAATTCAGGACCACCGCGCGCAACCGGCCGTCGGCCAAAACCTGGCGGGTCCACAACACCGGCGCAGCTTTGACCTTGTTGCGGGTGAAAACTCCGGCGGCCGCGTGATCGGGCCCCTCGTTGAACACCAGAGCGAGGTCGAGATTGCCGGATGCCTTTATCCCGGCCACGATGCCGGCGGCGCGAAAACCGGCCGGGGCAGTGATGCCCTGCGCGCGGACCAAGGGCGAGACGTCGGTGACGTCCGTCATGGCGCCACCCCGACCACCGAAAGGCCTTCATTCTCCGGCCAACCCAGCGCGAGATTCATCGACTGCACGGCCGCGCCTCCGGTGCCTTTGACCAGATTGTCGATCGCTGCGATCGCGACGAAAGTCGACGCGTCCTCGTCCACTGCGACTGCGATGTGCGCGGCGTTGCTGCCGATCACCGCGCCGGTCTGTGGCAATTGCCCTTCGGACAGCAGATACACGAAAGGCTCGTCGTGGTAAGCCTTTTCATATGCGGCTCTGAGTTGCGACAGCGGTGCGGAGGTCCGGGCGGTGCAGGTGGCGAGGATGCCGCGTGAAGTTGGGATCAGCACCGGCGTGAACGACACGGTGACGTTGCGATCGGTGAACTGACCGAGCCCCTGCACGATTTCGGGAGTGTGCCGGTGCGCACCGGCGATGTTGTAGGCCCGGGCCGAACCAATGACCTCCGAACCGAGCAGATCGGTTTTCGCGGCGCGGCCGGCGCCCGAGGTGCCGCTGACCGCCACGACCGTGACGGCGGGGTCGATGAGATCGGCAGCAACGGCGGGAAACAGCGCCAGCAGCGCGGCGGTCGGATAGCAGCCCGGCACGGCGATGCGCCTGGCATCGCGCAACGCGTCGCGATTACCGGGCAGCTCGGGTAGCCCGTAGGGCCAGCTGCCTGCGTGCGGGGAACCGTAGAAGCGCTCCCACGCGTCGGCGTCGCTGAGCCGGAAATCCGCGCCGCAGTCCACCACCAACGTCTGCGGGTCGAGTTGTTGGGCAAGGGTCGCCGAATGACCGTGCGGAAGGGCCAGAAAAACCACGTCATGTCCGGCCAGCACGTCGACCTCGGTGCGCTCCAGGGCCTGTTGGGCCAGCGGCACCAAGTGCGGATGGTGTTCGCCGAGCGGGTCGCCCGCACTGGCGGCAGCGGTCAGCGCGCCGATAGTCAGCCGTCCGTCGTGGTAAGCCGGATGCCCAAGCAGCAGCCGCAGGATCTCACCGCCTGCGTAGCCGCTGGCACCGGCGACCGCCACCCGTATCCCCTGACTCATGGCACCCATCGTTGCATGACTATGCACACTGATGCAAATTCATTCTCCAGGACTGATTCAGCCGCGCAATACCGCGCCGACCTGCTCAGCTGCCCGGCGCACGGCCGCGTCTCGCGCGGCACTGGCCTCGTCTTCGGTCAGGGTGCGATCAGCCGCGCGGAACCGCAGGGCGAACGTCAGAGATTTGCGATCCGCGCCGAACTGCGGGCCGGTATAGACATCGAACAGCCGAACATCCTCCAGCAGGTCCCCCGCGCCGGCCCGGACCGCGGCCTCCACCGTCTGCGCGGGCACATCGGCATCCACAACCAGGCTGACATCTTGGAACACGGCCGGAAACGGCGAAACGCTCGGCACTGGGAACGCATCGACGATAGGGATGGCGTCGAGGTTCAACTCGACCGCGCACGTGCCTTTAGGCAGGCCGGAGCGCTCGATCACCGCCGGGTGCAGCTGGCCGGCGTGGCCGACCACGACCTCCCCCACGAGCACTTCTGCGCAGCGGCCCGGATGCCACGGCAGATGGTGAACAGCGCGCAACGTTACCTCGATCGCGCTGGCGCGGGCGATGATTCGCACTGCCTCGAAAGCATCGGCGGCCTCGGTTCGTCGACCATCGCCCCACGGGCCGCGCGGCTCGCGGAGCCCGGTCAGCACCGCCGCGACGTGCTGCGGCTGCCGCGGCAGCGACGCATCGAGCGCAGCGATCTCGTCGTCGGTGGGGCGCCGGTCCACCGGGATCACCTCGACACCCCTGGTCTGCTCGGTCGGCTGCACCACCTGCGCGATGGCGAACAGCGCGACGTCGACGATGCCGCGAGAGACGTTGCGCGACAGCGCCTCAAGCAGACCCGGCAACAAGGTGGTGGCTAAATGCGGCCGATCGGCTTCCAACGGATTGACCACCTGCGTGGTCCTACGCCGGACGTCGTCGGCGGACAGGCCCCAGGCGTCGAAGATGTCGGCGGCCAGGAAAGGCGACGGCAGGATCTCGACGTAGCCGGACAGCGCCAGCGACTTGCCGATCGCGCGGCGGCGGCGCTGCGTAGCCGAAAGTCCGCGGCCGGCCGGCGCCGAGGGCAGCACCGACGGGATGACATCCAGACCCTCCAGCCTCAGCACTTCCTCGACCAGGTCGGCCGGCTGCAACAGATCGGGCCGCCAGCTCGGCGGCGTCACGGTCAGGGTGTCGCCGACATCGCTTACCGCGGCGCCGATCTGGGTCAACCGCCGAGCGGTGGTGCCCGGGCGATAGCTCACCCCAGCAATCCGGTCCGGCAGGTCCGCCGCCAGCGAGATCGCAGGCCCGGCCCAATCGGCGACCGAGTCACCCACTGGCGGCTCACCGCGCCAATCGGTCACCTTCGCCGAGACCTCGCCGCCGGCGATGTCGGCCAGCAACGATGCGCAGCGGTCCAGCGCCGCAACGGAAATGGCCGGGTCGACCTCACGCTCGTAGCGGCGGGCGGCTTCGCTGGGCAGGTGCAGCCGCCGCGCGGTCCGCGAGACCGCGGCCGGATCCCATACCGCGGCCTCCAGCAGCACATCGGTGGAGTCGTCGCGCATCTCGGTGCTGCCAGACCCCATCACGCCGCCGATCGCGGCGGTCGCGACATCGTCGACAATCAGTACGTCGGCGGGGTTGAGCTGACGCTCGACGTCGTCGAGCGTTTCGACTGTCTCGCCGGCCCGGGCGAACCGGACTGCGAGGCCGCCAGTAATCCGGTTGAGATCGTGCGCATGCATCGGATGGCCCAGTTCCAGCATCACGTAGTTCGTCGCGTCGACGGCCGGCGAAATCGCACGGATACCGCTGAGCAACAGTCGGCGCTGTAACCACCAGGGCGACACGGCAGTTGGGTCGATACCGGTGACTGGGCGCAGTGCGAACCGACGCACGCCGGTCTCGGGCTGCACCGTCAGCGGCCAGGCCTCCGCCTCTCGAGGGAGCGCAGGTACGTCGGCGGGGTCGACGAAGTCGAGGTCGTACGCGCAGGCAATCTCCCGCGCTAGCCCGCGCACCGACATGCAGTAGCCCCGGTCCGGCGTGATGGCCAGGTCGAAGATCACGTCGTCGAGCCCGAGTACCTCGACACCACCGGCCCCCGGCTCTGCGGCTCCGGGCGGCAGCACCAGAATTCCGGAATGATCAGCGGCCAAGCCGAGTTCGGCTGCCGAGCAGATCATCCCATCGGAGGTGTGGCCGTAAGTCTCGCGCGCGGCGATGTTGAAGCCACCGGGCAGCGTCGTGCCGGGCAGCGCCACCACGACCAGGTCGCCAACGGCAAAGTTGGTTGCCCCGCAGACGATCTCGCGAGGTTTGTCCTCGCCGACATCGACCTTGCAGGCGCGGATCGGCTTCTTGAACTCGGTGAGTTCTTCGATCGCGGTGACTTGTCCCACCTTCAGCGGCCCGTCCACGGGGCCGAGCGTGATGACCTCTTCGACTTCGTGGCCGATCCGCACGAACGCGTCTTCGAGGTCAGTCGGCGATACGTTCCACCCTGGTGCGCCGGCGCTGACAACTTCACGCAGCCAGCTGTAGGGGACGCGCATCAGGCCCCCACTCCGAACGGCAGCGAGAACCGGACATCGCCTTCGACCATGTCGCGCATATCGGAAATTCCGTTGCGGAATTGCAGGGTGCGTTCCAGGCCCATGCCGAACGCGAAGCCCGAATACTGCTGCGGGTCAATGCCGACCGCGCGCAGCACGTTCGGGTTCACCATCCCGCAACCGCCCCACTCCACCCAGCCGGCACCGCCCTTTTTGTTCTCGAACCACACGTCGACTTCGGCCGACGGCTCGGTGAAGGGGAAGAAGTGCGGGCGAATCCTGGTCCGCGCCTGCGGCCCGAATTCGGCACGGGCGAACGCGTCCAGCGTGCCACGCAGATGAGCCATCGACAGGCGACGGTCCACCGCGAGCCCCTCGATTTGATGGAAGACCGGGGTGTGGGTGGCGTCGAGTTCGTCGGTCCGGAATGTCCGACCGATTGAGATGACATAGACCGGCAACTCGCGCTCCAGCAGGGCGCGCACCTGCACCGGTGAGGTGTGCGTGCGCAGCAACTGTCGTGAGCCGTCCGGCGCGATGTAGAAGGTGTCCTGTTCGCCGCGGGCGGGATGGTCGGCGGGGAAATTGAGCGCATCGAAGTTGAACTGCTCGGTCTCGACTTCGGGCCCCTCGGCCAGTTCCCATCCCATCGCGACGAACGTGTCGGCGATGTGCTCGGCCAAGATCGTGATCGGATGGCGCGCGCCGGTCGGCTGCCGAGTCGAGGGCAGCGTCACGTCGATGCGCTCGGCGATCAGCACCGCCGCATCGCGCTCGGCGCGTAGCGCCTCCAGACGTTCGTCGTAGCTGCGTTGGACATCGCCGCGCGAGGTATTCACCAGCCGGCCGGCGTCAGCGCGGTCGGCCTTGGGCACGGTGGCCAGCGACTGTCGCGCCAGCGCCACCGGCGAGCGATCGCCGAGATGTTCGGTCTTGGCACGAGCCAGCGCGTCGAGATCAGCCGCGGCCGCGAAGGCTAGCCGGGCTGCGTCGACCGCGGCGGTCAACGCATCCGGCGACAGGTCGACGGGTTGGTCAACCACGCGGCGACACTCTCCTCTTCAACGGATAAGCCTTGCTGAGGCCATAACTGCGGGCTGGCGACACGGCGTGACGCGCAAGAGCCGATCATATGTGGTCCCCTCGCCGACGATCGGCAGCCGTCAGCGGAGATTTCCCACTCGCCGTGCGCGCGCTGGCCAGCGAAGCGCCCAGCCTTGAGTAGTTTCGTACAGGTGGCGACGCCCCAAGCTCCCGAACAGATCCCGGCGCAGTACCTGCTGTCGCCGTGCGCCGCGAGCCCACGCACGCTGATCGACATCCTCTACGACACCGCCGCGCGTTACCCGGAAGCCGCGGCGATCGACGACGGCATGATTCAGCTCACCTACAGCGAGCTGATCGGCGACATCGAAGCCAGCGTCGCGTGGCTGGCCGCCCGCGGCATCGGTCGCGGCGATCGCATCGGCATTCGGATGCCCTCGGGCAGCTTTGCGCTTTACGAGGCGATCCTGGCCACACTGGCGGTCGGCGCCGCCTACGTCCCGGTCGACGCCGACGACCCTGACGAACGGGCTGAATTGGTGTTCGGCGAGGCCAACGTCGTCGCGATTGTCAGCGAAGCCGGCATGACGCGCGGCCCGGGCTCCTCGCGGGGCTGGCGCGCAGGTGGCCCGCTTCCCCGCGACGACGCGTGGATCATTTTCACCTCTGGATCGACCGGCACACCGAAGGGCGTCGCGGTCACGCACCGCAGCGCGGCCGCGTTCGTCGACGCCGAAGCACAGATGTTCTTGCAGAACAACGAGATTGGGCCGGGAGATCGGGTGCTGGCCGGGTTGTCGGTGGCCTTCGACGCGTCGTGCGAGGAGATGTGGCTGGCCTGGCGACACGGCGCGTGCCTGGTTCCGGCACCGCGGTCGCTGGTGCGAAGCGGGATGGACCTGGGCCCATGGCTGGTCAGCCGCGACGTGACCGTGGTGTCGACCGTGCCGACACTGGCCGCGCTGTGGCCCGCCGAGGCGCTTGAAGCGGTGCGGCTGTTGATCTTCGGCGGCGAGTCCTGTCCGCCGGAGCTGGCCGCGCGCCTCGCCGTCGAGGGACGCGAGGTGTGGAACACCTACGGCCCCACCGAGGCCACCGTGGTCGCGTGCGCGGCCAGGCTCGACGGTGTCGGCCCGGTGCGGATCGGTTTGCCGCTGGCGGGCTGGGACCTGGCCGTCGTCGATTCCGACGGCCAACCGGTGAACTACGGCGCCGTGGGCGAGCTGGTGATCGGCGGCGTGGGTCTGGCCCGCTACCTCGACGAGGGCAAGGACGCCGAGAAGTACGCGCCGATGCCGACGCTGGGCTGGCGACGGGCGTACCGCTCCGGCGACCTGGTTCGGCTCGAGAGCGACGGCCTGATCTTCTGCGGCCGAGCCGACGACCAGGTCAAGGTCGGCGGTCGGCGGATTGAGTTGGGCGAGGTCGACGCGGCGTTGGTTCACCTTCCGGGAGTCAGCGGCGGCGCGGCGGCGGTTCGGCGGACCGCCGGCGGTACACCGGTGCTGGTCGGCTACGTCGTCAGCGCCGACCCGGATTTCGACATGGCCGCCGCGCGCGCACAGCTCGCCGAGCGGCTTCCCGCCGCGTTGGTGCCGCGCCTGGTCCGCGTGGACGAGTTGCCTACCCGCACATCCGGCAAGGTCGACCGCGACGCGCTGCCCTGGCCGCCGGGTGGCGATGCCGAGCGGACGCCCGAGCTCACTGGGTCGGCGCAGTGGCTGGCCGGCCTGTGGCAGGACCTGCTGGGCGCCACCGTGCCGGGCCCGGAGGCCGACTTCTTTGCGCTCGGCGGCGGCTCGCTGGCCGCCGCACAGTTCGTCTCCGGACTGCGAGATCGGTATCCCCAGGTCACCGTCGCCGACTTGTACGACCATCCCCGGCTGGGATCGCTGGCCGGCTTTCTCGACGAGCTCGAGGCGCCGCCGGAGGTGATCGAGCGGGTGGTGCGACCGACCCCGATCCAGGCGCAGCTCGCGCAGATCGTGCTGTCGGTGCCGCTGGCCACTCTGGCCGCGCTGCAGTGGGTGACCTGGTTGGCGCTGGGAAACAATGTCGCCCGGGCCGTGCATCTGGTCCCGTGGACCGTCGCGGTGAGCTGGTGGCTGGTTGCGGTGGCTTTCGTCGTGTTCGTCACGCCGGTGGGCCGGATGTCGATCGCGGTGCTCGCAGCGCGGCTGCTGCTGCCGAATATGCAGCCGGGGACCTACCGTCGCGGGGGGTGGGTGCATCTGCGGGTGTGGTTGGCCGAGCGGCTCGCCGATGCCAGCGGTGCGGAGAACTTGGCCGGGGCGCCGTGGCTGGTGTACTACGCGCGCGCTCTGGGCGCAGATATCGGCAAGGGCGTCGATCTGCATTCGATGCCGCCGGTGACCGGGTTGCTGACGCTCGGGCACCGAAGCGCGGTCGAGCCCGAAGTGGACCTGCGCGGGCACTGGATCGACGGCGACGCCTTCCACGTCGGCGCGATCACGATCGGCAACGACGCCACGATCGGGGCGCGGACGACGCTGCTGCCCGGCGCCGTCGTCGGTAAGAATGCGGATGTCGCTCCCGGCTCGGGCGTCATCGGGAAAGTCAAAAGTCGTCAGTACTGGAAAGGTTCGCCTGCAGTGAAGTCCGGTCGGGTGAAGCACCCGTGGCCAGACGAACGGCCGGCGCGCAGATCCCACTGGGTCGCCGGGTACGCGCTGACGTCAGTAATGCTTGCGGCGATGCCGCTGACCGCGCTCGTGGCGGGGCTGGCAGTAGTCGGACTGGCAGTGCGCCACACTCACCGGCTGTCGCAGGCGGTGCTACCCGCGCTGGTGTGGACGCCGGTCGCGACGCTGGCCGCTTTGGCGGCTTACGCGGTGATGACGGTCGTGGCTGTGCGGATGCTGTCGATTGGACTGCGCGAGGGCTACCACCCGGTGCGGAGCCGCAGCGGATGGCAGCTGTGGGCAACCGAGCGGCTGATGGACGGCGCGCGAACTCACCTGTTTCCGTTGTACGCGAGCTTGGCAACACCCGGCTGGCTGCGATTGCTGGGCGCCAAAGTCGGCCGCGACACCGAGATTTCGACGGTGTTGCTGACTCCGAAGTTCACCGTCATCGAGGACGGCGCATTCCTGGCCGACGACACGATGGTCGCGTCGTACGAACTGGGCGGCGGCTGGATCTATGCGGCCAAGACGACGGTCGGCAGGCGCGCGTTTCTCGGCAACTCTGGCATCACCCAACCGGGCCGCCGGGTGCCCGACGAAGGACTCGTCGCGGTGTTGTCGGCGGCTCCGCCCAAAGCCAAACGCGGTTCGTCCTGGCTGGGCAGCCCGCCCATGCGGCTGCGCAGGCGGCCCGCCGAGGCGGATACGGCCCGCACCTACGAACCACCGTGGCGGTTGAAGGCGATGCGGGCAACGGTCGAGGCGCTCCGGGTGCTTCCGGTGATGGTGACCGCCGCGATCGGGTTGGCGGTTCTGGGCATCCTGCAGGCGCTGGCCCGCATCGTCGGTATCTGGTGTGCCGCGCTGTGCGGCGGCCTGGTGTTGCTTGCCGCGGGTGGGGTTGCCGCCGCCGTCGCGGTCGCCGCGAAGTGGCTTCTGGTGGGCCGGATTCGGGCAGGCGAGTTCCCGCTGTGGTCGTCGTTTGTGTGGCGCAATGAACTCGCCGACACGTTCGTGGAAACCGTTGCGGCGCCGTGGTTCGCGCGCGCGGCCAGCGGCACGCCCGTCATGAACATGTGGCTGCGCGGGCTGGGAGCCAAGGTCGGCCGCGGTGCCTGGTGTGAAACTTATTGGCTGCCAGAGGCCGACCTGGTCACGCTCGGCCGGGGCAGCACCGTCAACCGCGGCTGCGTGGTGCAAACGCATCTGTTTCACGACCGCATCATGCGGATGGACGCGGTCGTGCTGGAGCATGGCGCAACACTGGGTCCGCACGGAGTGGCGTTGCCGGCGGCCCGGCTCGGCGCCGGGGTGACGGTCGGTCCCGCATCGCTGGTGGTGCGCGGTGACGCAGTACCGAAATCGACACGCTGGCAAGGCAATCCGATCAGACCATGGAATCTGGCCCGGGAGAAGTCCGGCAAGAAGGCTGTTGCGTGAAACGCGATGTCAAGAAGCTCGCGCCCGGCGCTGAGCAGACGGTGATCGACCCGTATCTGCCCAAGAGCGGCAACGTCGGCTATCGGGTATCGCACTATGAACTGGTCCTGGAGTACAAGGTCTCGATCAACCGGCTCTCGGGATCGGTGACGATCACTGCGACGGCCCTCACCGAGCTGGCGGAGTTCACCCTCGACCTGTCCGACGCGATGACGGTGACGAAGGTCTTGGTGAACGGCAAGCGCGCCGCCCACTTCTCGTGCCGCGATCGCAAATTGCGCATTCGACTCTCGTCGAAACTCGCCACCGGGGCGGCGATGTCGGTCGTCGTGCACTACCACGGGTCTCCGCGGCCGCTGCGGTCGTTGTGGGGTGATGTGGGTTTCGAGGAGTTGACCAATGGCGCGCTCGTCGCAGGGCAGCCCAACGGGGCCGCATCGTGGTATCCGTGCGACGACCACCCCAGCGCGAAGGCGTCCTACCGGATTCAGATCAGCGCCGATAACCCCTACCGTGCGGTCGCCAACGGCCGGCTGGTGTCGCGCCGACCGCGTGCGGCGCAGACCGAGTGGACCTACCAACAGCCCGAGCCGACCTCGACGTACCTCATCACCCTGCAGATCGGGATGTACGAGATGACGCGGCTTGGCACGGCGCCGGTGCCGATGCGGGCCGCGTTGCCCGGGCGGCTCCGTCGCGACTTTTATGAAGACTTCGCCCGCCAACCCGAGATGATGGAGTTGTTCGTCGAGCTATTCGGGCCATATCCGCTCGCGAACGGCTACACGGTTGTGGTGACGGACGACGATCTCGAAATACCGCTTGAGGCTCAAGGGATTTCAATCTTTGGGGCCAATCATTGCGACGGCACGCGGGCTAGTGAGCGCCTGATCGCCCATGAGTTAGCCCACCAATGGTTCGGCAACTCCGTAACCGCGCGGCAGTGGCGTGACATCTGGTTGCACGAAGGATTCGCGTGTTATGCGGAGTGGCTGTGGTCCGAGCACAGCGGCGGACCCGGCGCCGACGAACTCGCCCGGCACTATCACGACAAGCTGCGCGAGTCGCCCCAGGATCTGCTACTGACCGATCCCGGCCCGGCCGACATGTTCGACGACCGGGTGTACAAGCGCGGCGCGTTGACTCTGCACGCACTGCGCCGACGACTCGGCGACGAGAAATTCTTTGCGCTACTCAAAGATTGGACGACCCGCTACCGCCACGGCAACGCCGTCACCGACGATTTCACCGGACTGGCCGCCGGCTATTGCGACGAGTCGTTGTCGGAGTTGTGGGACAGCTGGCTGTACTCGCGGGCAGTGCCTTAGCGGGTCGCTCAGCCGTTGAGCGCCGGCTCCGGAGCCAGCTCGTCCAGCGCCAGCCGTCGACGCGTCTTGCGCGAGCGAGCGATGAGCTCAGCCGTCACGGCACCCAGCGCGCCCACGGCCGCGGCAGCCCACATTGACCAGGCGCCGTGCGCCAACAGGAAGAAGCCGAACACCGCGGATACCGCCAGCAGCGCACACCGGACTCGGGTCCAGCGTGCCGGGCCGTCCAGTCGGAGGGAGAACACCATGCCCAGCACCAACGCGATGGTGTGGCCTACGTCGGTGAAATCGTCGCCTAGCGCGGCCGCGGCGATGCCGACCGGGATCCACCAGCCGATCCAGGCCGGCCGCCAGCGCGGAGGTATTGCCGAGGTCAGAGCGCCCAGCACTGCCACCGCGCCGTAGCTCACACCGACATCACTGGCGTGCGACACCGACATCGGTAACCAGCCGAATTTGATCGCCGCGGTCAGGCCGACGGCGACCAGAAGCGTCGCACCGATATGGCCTGTGACGAACACAATGGCCAGCCGGCCGCTCTGCCAGATCAGTTCGGCCAAGGCGAGCAGGCACACCAGGCAGGGCAACCAGAAATACATCGGACCGGCATCGGTGACGAATGCGCTGTCCACCAAGGTGGCCAGGTGACCGTGTGCCAGGTTGTGCAGATTCGTGCTGGCCTGTGCGATGACGTGCGCACGCGCGCGCGGACCGAGGTCAACGAGCACCGCGCTGACGCCGATCAGCACGGCCGCGTAGCCCAAAGTGATCCGCACGCGCGAAAGCCGCGACAATACCTGCAATATCATCGCCATCTACTATGCCTGGGGACTTTCGTCCTCCGAGTTGTCCGAACCTGATAAGTCGCTAACAGTTTCCCTGGACGGCTTGAGCCGATAGATAGCCAAATCGGCTGGAAGACCAGCGGGTTTACTGCCAAAGACCGACCAATGAACGCGTTTGGCCGCGACGCCTAATGTGACCAAGTCGTTGGGGTCGAGGTGGTCGAGTGTGGTCCCCGACACCATGACTCCGCCGCGAGTTGCCCGCTCCATCACTCGCGCGGCGACGTTGACGTCGACGCCCAGCCAGTCGGCTGCCAGCCGCTGCGGACGCCCGGTATGGATGCCCACCCTCATCCGCGGCTTGTAGCCGTCGACGTCGACCGATTTCAACGCTCGTTTGGCCTCCAGCACGGCACCGACCGCGACGAGTGGGTCGGCAAACACCGCCATGGTCCCGTCACCCATCCGCTTGACGATGTGCCCGCCGGCGTCCAGCAGCGGCGGTTCGATCGCCCGCGCCACGCGCCGCAAGAGCTTGAGCGTGGCGTCGTCGCCGGCGTGCAACGACCAGGTGGAGAAACCAACCAGGTCGGTGAAAACGATGGTGACCTCCTGGTTTGCCGGACGCCGGGACACCGCCTCGGTCAAGGCCTGCCACACCTGCAGCGCGCCGAGACCGACCTCGCGAGACGCGCCACCGCGTTCACCCAACAAACGGCCGGTGGCCCGGGCTGCGGCGCGCGGGCCACCCTGACCCGCGGTTGACAGTGGATCGCCGAAATCGGGGTCGCCTGGCAGAACCCGTCGCGCGCGACGGACCAGCGCGATCATGCCGGGGCTTTGATTGGTGCTGCGCAGCCACTTCGTTGCGCCGCGTAAGGACGCCGCCGAATGTCGTCCCGCCTCAGGCGAAGCCGGCGTCGTCACCGTTTGCTCGGGCTCGCCAGACGCCGCGTGAGGCCCGAGTTCCACAACGCTCAGGGTAGGTGGTGTCGGGAGAGACCGGCAACGACCGACATCGTGGTGTCCGACACGATCTGCGATGAACCACCTGATCACGGGGTTGCGACGGCGGAGTGGACACTCGATAACACCCCATCGCGACTCGCACTGAAATCGTAGACAACATGCGTTGTCAACATTATCGTGGTCTCATCATCGCCCACCAGGACCAGGAGGCTGTGATGACAGTGACGTCGATGCCCTCCAAGTCGCGCGCTTCCGCTGCGCGCGAGCCAGTCGATCCGCACGACAAGACTTTGCCGTCGGCGTCCCCGTTGGGGCCTGAGTCACTCACCTGGAAATACTTCGGCGACCTGCGTACCGGGATGATGGGAGTCTGGATCGGTGCGATCCAGAACATGTATCCGGAATTGGGCGCCGGTGTCGAGGAGCACTCGATCCTGCTGCGCGAACCGCTGCAACGGGTGGCGCGCTCGGTGTACCCGATCATGGGCGTTGTCTACGACGGCGGCCGAGCCGCCCAGACCGGTGAGCAGATCAAGCAGTACCACCACACCATCAAGGGCGTCGATTCCACCGGCCGGCGCTACCACGCGCTGAACCCCGAGACCTTCTACTGGGCCCACGCCACATTCTTCATGCTGGTGATCAAGGTGGCCGAGTACTTCTGTGGCGGGCTGACCGAGGCCGAGAAGCGACAGCTGTTCGACGAACACGTGCAGTGGTACGCGATGTACGGCATGAGCATGCGGCCAGTCCCGAAGTCCTGGGAGGACTTTCAGGAGTACTGGCAACGGGTCTGCCGTGATGAGCTGGAGATCAACCAGGCAACGCTCGACATTTTCCAAATCCGGATCCCCAAGCCGAAGTTCGTGCTGATGCCGACACCGGTATGGGATCAGCTGTTCAAACCTCTTGTCGCGGGGCAGCGCTGGATCGCGGCCGGTTTGTTCGAGCCGTCCGTGCGCGAAAAGGCGGGCATGCGTTGGACACCGAGCGACGAAGTGGTGCTGCGACTGTTCGGAAAACTGGTCGAGCTGGCGTTCCTGGCGGTTCCCGATGAGATCCGCTTGCATCCGCGTGCGCTGGCCGCGTACCGCCGCGCCGAGGGCCGTGATTCCGCCGACACCCCGCTGGTCGAGGCGCCCGGCTTCATGGCACCGCCGTCAGATCGCCGCGGGCTGCCGATGCACTACTTCCCGCCGCGCAAATCCATATTCGAGCGCGCCGGCTCGCTGGTGCACACCACGTTCTCGCTGGCCGGTTTGCGCCCGGCACGTGGCCGCGGCAGAGCCGCCTAGCGACCAGAACGGCCGCGCTGCGCTCGGGCACTTTGGTAGAGGCAAATCGCCGCCGCCGCAGCAACATTCAGGCTTTGCGCTCCCCCGGACATCGGAATTTTCACCCGACTGTCTGCCTGTACGGCCAACTGTGCTGACAAGCCGCGCGCTTCCGCCCCGAACAGCCATGCCGTCGGAGCCGCGAGATCGGCGTCATCGAGCGACAGCTCACCATCCACGGTGGTGGCCAGCACCCGCAGCCCGGCAGCCGCCAGCGCACCGATCGCAGCGACCACGTCCGGTGCTACGACCACCGGCACGGTGAAGATGCTGCCCGCCGACGCGCGCAGGCATTTGCCGTTGTACGGATCGACACTGTGGCCGACGAAGACCACGGCGCCCGCACCCATGGCATCGGCGATGCGGATCAGGGTTCCCGCGTTGCCCGGTTCGCCGATCGCGACGCCAACAGCGACCAGCCGGGGCTCGCTGCGCAGAACGTCCTCAAGCACAGGGCTCGGGAGCTCGCAGACCGCCACCAGGCCGGCCGGAGTCACGGTGTCCGACAAAGCTTTCGCGGCGCGTTCGGTAACCAGATGCACCGATGCGCTTTGTTCCGCCAGCAGAACCGCGTGGCGCTCCGCGGCGGCCTCGGTGACGAACATCTCGCGGATCAGTCCGCGCCGCGATGCGGCCTCGACCAGGTTGGCGCCTTCGACCAGGAAGCATTGGCCGCGGCGCCGGGCGACCTGTCGGTGCAGTTTGACCGCGGCAACCACCCGGGCCGATCGTTCAGTGAGCACCGGGTGCGATTGAGATCCGATTGTCCGGCTCCTCCTCAGGCCGTTCCCGCATCGTCGCCGGACCAGATCCGCCGGGCGAGGTTAGGCGGCCTCTCCGGATGGCGCGTTGACGTCGTCGGGCAGTGCGGCCCGCGCGACACCGACCAGCGCGGTGAACGCCGCGGGGTCGCTGATCGCGATCTCGGCGAGGTTCTTGCGATCGACCTCGACGCCGGCGGCCTTCAGGCCCTGGATCAGCCGGTTGTACGTGATGTCGTTGGCCCGGGCCGCGGCGTTGATCCTCGAGATCCACAGCTTGCGGAACTCGCCCTTGCGTGCACGACGGTCACGGTAGGCGTAGGTAAGTGAATGTAGTTGCTGTTCTTTGGCTTTGCGGTACAGGCGGGACCGCTGGCCGCGATAGCCTTTGGAAGCCTTCAGAATGGTGCGGCGCTTCTTGTGGGCGTTGACTGCGCGCTTCACGCGTGCCATGGGGTGTTCCTAACCTCGTGTGGACGTAGTGGTTGTTTCGGGGCTGAACTTGGTGACGGTCGCCGGTCAGCCGTTCAGCATCTTCTTGACCCGCTTGATGTCGTTGGCCGACACCTCGGTACGTCCATCGAGTCGTCGCGTCCGCTTGGTCGGCTTGTGCTCGAGCAGGTGGCGACGACCGGCTTTTTGACGCACGATCTTCCCAGTGCCGGTACGCCGGAATCGCTTCGATGCTCCGCTGTGGGTCTTGGTCTTGGGCATGGGTTCTTATTTCTCCGGTGTCAGTTGGGCGACGGTTCGGGGTCGCTGTTGGTTGGGGCCTGGGGGGTGGGGCCACTGGCGTCTTGGGCCGCACGAGCACGGGTCTTCGCGCCGCGGTGTGGTGCCAGCACCATCGTCATGTTGCGTCCGTCCTGCTTGGCCGACGTCTCGACGAATCCGTAGTCGGCGACGTCGGCGCCCAAGCGTTGCAGCAGCCGGTAACCCAGCTCGGGTCGCGACTGCTCGCGTCCGCGGAACATGATCGTCACCTTGACTTTCGCTCCCGCTTCCAGGAACCGGATCACGTGACCCTTCTTCGTCGCGTAATCGTGATCGTCGATCTTGGGACGCAATTTCTGTTCTTTGACGACGGTCTGCTGCTGGTTCTTGCGAGACTCACGCGCCTTCTGCGCCGTCTCATACTTGAACTTGCCGTAGTCCATGATCTTGCAGACCGGTGGTCTGGCGTCCGGCGCAACTTCGACAAGGTCGAGATCGGCATCCGCGGCGACGCGAAGGGCGTCTTCGATACGCACGATGCCTACCTGCTCCCCTCCTGGACCGATCAGTCGGACTTCAGGTACGCGGATGCGTTCGTTTACGCGGGTCTCAGTGCTGATGGGGCCTCCCTCATTGATCTTTTGGTCGATTGCCACCATCACCTGCTCCGTTGGGAGTCAGCGGTTGGAATACCACGCCATCAGCAAAAAAGCCCTGCATAAGCAGGGCCCGGTGCCGACCGATCACGGCAAAGCCGCCTGCGAAAACGCAGAACCGGCACAGCTGGTGTGCCAGTGACCGGACCGCTGAGCCTTTATTGGCCAACGGTGGGATCGGGACTCCACTTGCTGTCTCTGGCATCGCCGGAGACGGTCGCGCCGGTGAGTCTACCAGTCACGACGCTGAGCTCGGTCATCTCGTTATGGGGCCGGCGGCAGGCGGCGGCACCAGACGAGGCAACCAAAGCTTCCCAGGACCGCCGACACGAGCAACCTCATGCGGTACGGAACATAGGCATTCCATAGCTAAACCGAATATCCTCGCCGTCTGTGACCCTCACCGTTTCGCGCGTGCGGAACCAGTCGAATTCTCGACTCCGCTGGGTGCCGGCAGCCGCCGGCTGGACGGTCGGTGTCATCGCCACCCTGTCGCTGATCGCCAGTGTGTCGCCGGTGATTCGGTGGCTTATCAGGGTGCCGCGCGAATTCATCAACGACTACGTCTTCAACTTCCCCGACACCAGCTTTGCGTGGTCATTCGTGCTGGCCCTATTGGCCGGCGCACTCACCGCCCGCAAACGCATCGCGTGGTGGCTGCTGGTACTCAACCTGCTGCTGGCGGCTGGCTTGAACGTCGGCGGTCTGATAGCGGACCACCCCAGCCCGGCGAAGAGCTTCGGCGAGACCCTCGGACTCGGGCTGCATCTGGCCGCCCTAATGGTGCTCATCCTTGCCTACCGCGAGTTTTGGGCCAAGGTCCGCCAGGGTGCGCTGTACAAGGCAGCCGGAGTGCTGTTGACCGGGTGGGCCATCGGAATCGTGGTGTCCTGGGGTCTGGTCGAGACATTTCCCCGCTCGCTGGCCGCCGAAGACCGGTTGTTCTATGTAGTGAACCGGGTGGTCGGATTCGCCGTCGTCGAGTCGGCGCAATTCACTGGCCGTCCGCCCATATTCCTCAATGCCCTCTTCGGATTGTTCAGTGCGATGGCGCTGATCGTCGCCGCGATCGTGTTGTTCCAGTCGCAGCGGGCCGAAAATGCACTCACCGGCGAGGACGAATCCGCGATTCGCGGGCTGCTCGAGCTATGGGGCAAGAACGATTCATTGGGGTACTTCGCCACTCGCCGGGACAAGTCGGTGGTTTTCGCGCCGAGTGGCCGCGCGGCCATCACCTACCGCGTCGAGGTCGGAGTCTGCCTGGCCAGTGGCGATCCAATCGGCGACCCGCGGGCATGGCACCAGGCCATCGACGCCTGGCTGGCGCTGTGCCAGTCCTACGGCTGGACGCCGGGAAATATGGGGGCGAGTTCGGCTGGGGCCAAGGCATTTCGCGAGGCCGGCCTGAACGCGCTGGAGCTCGGCGACGAAGCGATCTTGAACACCGCCGAGTTCAGGCTGTCCGGACGAGAGATGCGCGGGGTACGCCAGGCGGTGACTCGAGCGCGTCGCGCCGGGCTGACGGTGCGCATTCGACGGCACTACGACATCGCACCCGCCGAAATGGCGCACGTGACCCAACGGGCAGATGCCTGGCGGGACACCGAGTCCGAGCGCGGTTTCTCGATGGCGCTGGGCCGGCTCGGCGATCCGGCCGACGGCGACTGCCTTCTCGTGGAAGCCATTTCGTCCGAGGAGAAGGTCGTGGCGATGTTGTCGCTGGTGCCCTGGGGGCGCAACGGCGTTTCGCTCGACCTCATGCGCCGTTCGCCGCAGTCCCCTAACGGCACCATCGAGCTGATGGTCAGCGAGCTGGCCCTGCACGCCGAACGCATCGGCATCAGTCGAATTTCGTTGAACTTCGCCATGTTCCGATCGGCATTCGAGCAGGGGGCCCAACTGGGTGCCGGCCCGGTGGCGCGGCTGTGGCGCGGTTTTCTGCTGTTCTTCTCACGCTGGTGGCAGCTGGAGACGCTGTACCGCTCGAACATGAAGTACCAGCCCGATTGGGTGCCGCGGTTCGCTTGCTACGAAGACGGCCGGATGGTCCCGCGGGTGGGCGTCGCGTCATCCATCGCGGAGGGCTTCCTGGTGCTGCCGTTCGCCAGGCGCGACGAACAACACACCGGCCAACACCCGTCGGTGCCGGCGACACTGCTGGCGACCGGCCTGTTGCACCATGACGGCTCCGCGCCGGACGCGTCGGCGCTGCAGGAAGCCGACTTCGGCGACGTCGACGACCGGGGCCGGCGGCTGCCAGAGCAGATGCGCGTCCGGTTGTCCAAGCTGAAGATATTGCAGGACAACGGGATTGATGCCTATCCGGTAGGTCAGCCACCCAGTCATACGGTGGCTCAAGCCCTGGGCGTCGACGATCAGTCGGCGGTTTCGGTGTCGGGACGGGTGCTGCGGATCCGGGACTTCGGCGGCGTGCTGTTCGCCGAGCTGCGCGACTGGTCAGCGGAAGTACAACTGCTGCTGGAGAATTCGATTCTGGAGCATGGTCGCACGGCGGATTTCACCAAAGCGATCGATCTCGGCGACTTGGTCGAAGTGACCGGAAAGATGGGCTACAGCAAGACCGGCACCCAGTCGCTGATCGTGCGCAGCTGGCGCCTGATCGGAAAATGCCTACGTCCGCTGCCGAACAAGTGGAACGGGCTGACCGATCCGGAAGCCCGAGTGCGCAGCCGCTACGTCGACCTAGCCATCAATGCCGAGTCGCGCGAGCTGATTGCAGCGCGAAGCAGCGTGCTGCGATCGATCCGAGAGACCCTCAACGCCAAGGGATTCCTGGAAGTCGAAACCCCGATCCTGCAACAGATTCACGGTGGTGCCACCGCCCGGCCATTCATCACCCACATCAACACCTATGACCTCGATCTGTACCTGCGGATTGCGCCCGAGCTATACCTGAAGCGGCTCTGCGTGGGTGGCTTGGAGCGGGTGTTCGAACTGGGTAGAGCTTTCCGCAACGAGGGTGTCGACTTCAGCCACAATCCGGAATTCACATTGCTGGAGGCGTATCAGGCGCACGCCGATTACAAAGACTGGATCGACGGCAGCCGGGAGCTGATTCAGAATGCCGCGCAGGCCGCCAACGGAGCTCAGGTGGTGATGCGGCCTGGCAGCGACGGACTGGAGAAAATCGACATCTCCGGCGTCTGGCCGATCAAGACCGTGCATGACGCGGTGTCCGAGGCCCTCGGTGAGCACATCGACGCCAGCACCAGCCTGACCATGCTGCGTGGGTTGTCCGACGCAGCACAGATTCCGTACTTGGCGCAATGGGACGCCGGCGCGGTAGTTCTGGAACTTTACGAGCACCTGGTCGAGGCCCGCACTGAACGACCGACCTTCTACATTGATTTCCCGCTCTCTGTGTCGCCGCTGACCCGCCCCCACCGCAGCGAAGCGGGCATCGCCGAGCGCTGGGACCTGGTGGCGTGGGGCGTCGAGTTGGGTACGGCCTACAGCGAACTCACCGACCCCGTCGAGCAACGACGCCGACTGGAGGAGCAGTCGTTCCTGGCCGCCGGCGGGGATCCCGAGGCCATGGAGCTCGACGAGGACTTCCTGCAGGCGATGGAGTACGCGATGCCACCCACCGGTGGCCTCGGACTGGGTGTCGACCGCGTCGTCATGCTCATCACCGGCCGAAGCATCCGCGACACATTGCCGTTCCCGCTGGCGAAGCCGCGTTAGGCAAAACGGCCTGGGTACCAGATCGGTAAAAGTCATGCTCAAAGCGTGCAAAAAAGACCACAATGGACGCTGTGACAGGTTCACTGGCGAACCTCCCGACGGCGGTACTGGCCGACAACCACACTTCGTTGATGCACGGGTGGGTCCCCGGCGTAGTCCAGGCCGTCTCGGTGGTTGCGCTGCTGGTTGCGGTCGGATGGCGATCACGGCTGTGGCGACTGGTCTGGCTACCAGTCGCGGTAGTACTGGGTGCCGCCTTGGCCGCATTGTCGCACTGGTACATCGACAACCGGGGTCTGGCCGACGACCCTGCGCCGCACCTGCTGTGGTGGTGGATCGCCGTCAGCGGTAGCGCCGCGGCAGTGGCGGCGCTGGGCTGGCGCACCGCGCGCTGGTGGCGGCGCAGCGCATCGCTGCTGTCGGTGCCACTGTGTGTGCTCAGCGCCGCACTCACGCTCAACCTCTGTGTCGGCTACTTCCCGACCGTGCAGACGGCTTGGGATCAGCTCACCTCCGGTCCACTGCCCTACCAGACCGACGCGGCCGGCGTGGCCGCGATGGCGGCCGCGGGCCTGCAGCCCGCCCACGGCATCGTCGTACCGGTGACGATTCCCGACGATGCGTCGCATTTCAGACACCGCGGTGAAGTCGTCTACCTGCCGCCCGCGTGGTTCACCAGCAGCCCACCACCGCCGCTGCCGACAGTGATGATGATCGGCGGCGAGTTCAATACGCCTGCCGACTGGCTGAGGGCCGGCAACGCCGGGAAGACGATCGATGATCTCGCGGCCCGGCACGGGGGAAACGCTCCGGTGTTCGTCTTCGTGGACTCCGGCGGAGCGTTCAACAACGACACCGAATGCGTCAACGGCAGCCGCGGCAACGCCGCCGACCACCTCACTAAAGACGTTGTGCCATATATGATCTCGAAATTCGGCGTCAGCCCGGACTCGGCGCAATGGGGCATTGTCGGCTGGTCCATGGGTGGCACCTGCGCGCTGGATCTCACCGTCATGCATCCGGAGTTGTTCAGCTCATTTGTCGATATCGCCGGCGACCTGGGCCCCGAGGCCGGCACCAAAGCACAGACCATCGCCCGGCTGTTCGGCGGCAACGCTGACGCGTGGGCCGCGTTCGACCCGTCCACCGTGATCGCCAAACACGGTCGCTACAACGGAGTTTCGGGCTGGTTCGACGTGTCGTCGAGCAACCCGCCGAAACGTTATCGCGGTCTGTCGGTGACCGACGCCGGCGACGTGAGCCACAACGGCCGCAACTCCACTGCCAACCCCAACGACCAGATCACAGCGGCCGAGTCACTGTGCGGGCTCGGCCGCGTCAATGGCATCAATTGCGCGATCGTGGCCCAGCCGGGCAAGCACGACTGGGCCTTTGCCAGCAACGCATTCGCCGCGGCGCTGCCTTGGCTGGCCGGACGGCTGGACACTCCCGGAGTGCCGAGAATCGCGACGCGATCCAACTGGCCGCCCGCATCGGTCCCGGGTCCGCACGCCGAGCCAATAGGTCGATAACACCCATGGAGATCGCGCGGGCGCGCCGCACGATCTTCGCCCGGCATGCCCATCCGTGGAGCGCCTGGAGTCGATGGGCTAGCACGCCGCTGGTGCTGTTGCCGGTGTGGACGCGGCGTCGCAGCCACGCGCTGATGGCCGCCATCTGGTTTGCGCTCAACCCGGTGATCTTTCCGAAGGTCAGCGATGAAGGCCCATGGGCAACCCGCGCGATGCTCGGCGAAGAACTCTGGATTACCCGCCGGCCCAAGGACACTGCGATGGCGCTGAGCGTGCTGACCTCCATGGTCGCCGTTGTGGCTACCGTCGCCGCACGCCGGCACCGAGCCGTACCCGCGGCAATCGCGACCGCGGGCCAGATGGTGTTGACGTTGGTCTATTGGCACCAAATGGTGCGCTACCTGGAGCGCCACCGGTAACCTGGCATCGTGCCTGATGAGCCAGAAACCTCCGCGACTGAGCCTGATGCCGACACCGGCTACACGAGCTCCGGCGTACCGACATTCGACTCGGTCCGCGAGAAAATCGAGTCGCGCTACGAAACATCAATCGGGGCAACTGAATTAGATTCCGAAAGTCCGGAAGGTCGTGACGTCGAGGAGCAATTCGAGGCGCGCCAGCGCGCGGCTGCCGATCGGCTGGCGCAGATCCGTGAATCGATGCACGACGACAACCACTGAGCCCGAAGGGCACCGTGCGTCAATTCACCACCGATGAACGACGAAGAAGACTGGTCAGCAGACAGTTTCTTTCGCGCGCCGATTCGATAGTTCACGCCACCACCGCGCTGGTGGGTCTGCACGCCACGGATCCCGCCACGCCCTTTCTGTCGCTGTGGGTACGGTGCCCGGGCTTCATTACCGCTGACCTCGAGAACGAGCTGTACCAAAGCCGTTCCATGGTGCGGCATTTGGCAATGAGGCGGACGCTGTGGGTGCTCAGCGTCGATGACCTGCCGATCGTTCAGTCAGCCGCCAGCGATCGGGTGGCCGCCAATGAGCATCGCCGGCTCGTCAGTGACCTGCACAAGGCGGAGGTCACCGCCGACGGCGAGCAGTGGCTGCAGACAGCGTGTGCTGCGGTGCTGGGCCATCTGGGCCGGCATGGTCCGCTCAGCAGTATGGAGCTGCGTTCGGCGCTTCCCGAGATTGCGGGAACCTACGACCCTGCGCCCGGGAAGCCATGGGGCGGAATGGTTCCGGTGGCCCCCCGGGTATTGACGTTGCTCTCCGCCCGAGGCCAGATTGTGCGCGGACCGAACGACGGAGGCTGGACCACGTCGCGGCCCCGATGGGCGCTGGCCACCGATTGGCTAGAGCAACGCAGACCTTCGGGAGACGCTGTCGCAGAGTTGACGCGGCGATGGCTGCGCACCTTTGGACCCGCTACCGCCGCCGACATCAAATGGTGGTTCGGCACCACCTTGACGGCTGCGCAAAAAGCGTTGGGCGATATCGACGCAGTGGAGGTCAGCCTGGATAGCGGCCCCGGCTATGCCCTGGCCGAAGACCTGGACACCGAACCCGGGATCGCACCAGTGGCCGCGCTGCTGCCGGGCCTCGATGTCACCACAATGGGTTGGTTCGACCGCGACTGGTATCTCGGCGAGCATCGCGGCCAGGTCTTCGACCGCAACGGCAATGCCGGGCCGACGGCCTGGTGGGACGGACGCGTGGTGGGTGGCTGGTATCAGGATCGGGGGGCTCGCGTCCAGCTACAACTTCTCGAGGACCCGGGTCGCGACGGTCGGGGGGCATTGACGCGCCGTGCCGCTGAACTGACCGCATGGCTCGACGGTGTCGTCATCAAACCGCGGTTTCCCTCGCCGCTGTCGAAGTCGGCCAGTGTTAAGCGCTGACCTTCCGACGTTTGGTCGATCGCCGAGCCGGCCCGGACGACGGCTTTGCGGCGCCAAGCGTTTCGGCGAGGAACTTGCCGGTATAGCTCTCCGGCACCGCCATCACATCCTCCGGCGTGCCCTCGGCGACGATCGTGCCCCCGCCGGCGCCGCCCTCGGGTCCCATGTCGACGATCCAGTCCGATGTCTTGATCACGTCCAGGTTATGTTCGATCACGATGACCGTATTACCTTTGTCGACAAGGCCGTTGATGACATCGAGCAACTTGCGGATGTCTTCGAAATGCAAGCCGGTGGTCGGCTCATCGAGGATGTAGACCGTGCGTCCGGTGGAACGCTTCTGCAACTCTGAGGCCAGCTTGACCCGCTGCGCCTCACCGCCGGACAGCGTCGGCGCGGGCTGGCCCAGTCGGACGTAGCCGAGACCGACGTCGTCCAGCGTCCGCAGATAGCGGTGGATGCCGGTGATCGGTTTGAAGAACTCCGCCGCTTCCTCGATCGACATGTCAAGCACTTCGGAGATGGTCTTGCCCTTGTAGTGCACCTCTAAGGTCTCGCGGTTGTAGCGCGCGCCGTTGCAGACCTCGCAAGGCACGTACACGTCCGGCAGGAAGTTCATCTCGATCTTGATGGTGCCGTCGCCGGTGCACGCCTCGCAGCGACCGCCCTTGACGTTGAACGAGAACCGGCCCGGCTGATAACCGCGCACCTTGGCCTCGGTGGTCGCGGCGAACAGCGTGCGGATCTTGTCGAATACGCCGGTGTAGGTGGCCGGGTTGGACCGCGGCGTGCGCCCGATCGGCGACTGGTCGACGCGGACCAACTTGTCCACGTTGTCCAACCCGGTAACCCGGGTGTGCCGGCCCGGGACATGCCGGGCGCCGTTGAGCCGATTCGCCAGCACCGAGGCCAGGATGTCGTTGACGAGTGTCGACTTTCCAGAACCGGATACCCCGGTGACCGCGGTGAGCACGCCGAGCGGGAATGCCACATCGATCCCGCGCAGATTGTGCTCGTTGGCCCCGACAACCGTGAGCTGACGTTTCTTGTTGACCGGACGCCGAATCGTCGGCGCGGCAATGCTTTCCTTGCCCGACAGGTAGGCGCCGGTGATCGATTCCCGGTTGGCCAGCAGGTCGGCGTAGGTGCCGCTGTGCACGATGTGGCCGCCGTGCTCGCCGGCTCCCGGACCGATGTCGACAATCCAGTCGGCGTGCGCGATGGTGTCCTCGTCGTGCTCAACGACGATCAGCGTGTTTCCCAAATCCCTTAAGCGGGTGAGGGTTTCGATGAGCCGGCGATTGTCGCGCTGATGCAGCCCAATCGACGGCTCGTCGAGCACGTACAGCACGCCGACCAGACCCGAGCCGATCTGGGTGGCCAGCCGGATACGCTGCGCCTCCCCGCCCGACAACGTGGCCGCTGCCCGGGACAGCGACAGATACTCCAGCCCGACATCGAGCAGAAAGCCCAACCGCGACTGGATTTCCTTGAGCACCTGGCCCGCGATCGCTTGCTCGCGCGAGCCCAGCGTGAGCCCGTTCAGAAAGTCGGCACAGTCGGAGATGGACAGCTCGCACACCTCGGCGATCGACTTCGCGCCCTGATCCCCCGCAGCCAGGGTGACGGCCAGGATTTCCGGCTTTAGCCGCGTGCCCTCACACACCGGGCACGGCACGTCACGCATGAAGCCCTCATAGCGCTCCTTCATCAGCTCGGATTCGGTCTGATCCAGCTTGCGTTCCAGAAACGCCAGCACGCCTTCGAAGTCGGCGTAGTAGGAGCGGGTGCGTCCGTAGCGGTTGCGGTACTTGACGTGCACCTGCTCGTCGCAGCCCTCCAGAATCGCCTTGCGCGCCTTGGCCGGCAGCTTGCGCCACGGTGTGTCGACGTCGAAGCCCATCGCCTCACCCAGGCTGGCCAGCATTCGGGTGAAGTACTCCGCGGTGTGGCCCATCGACCACGGCGCCACAGCGCCTTCGGCGAGCGTGCGATCCGGGTCTGGCACCACCAGCTCGGGATCGACTTCCTTCCGGATGCCCAGACCGACGCACTCCGGGCACGCGCCATACGGCGAGTTGAAGGAGAACGACCGCGGCTCGAGGTCGTCGACGGCCAGGGAGTGCCCGTTGGGGCAGGCCAGCTTCTCGGAGAACCGCTGCTCGCGGTTCTGGGCATCGTGATCGTGATCGACGAACTCCAGCACGACGATGCCGTCGGCCAGGTTCAGCGCGGTCTCGACCGAATCGGTGAGCCGCTGCTTGGCGCTGGCCTTGACGGTCAGGCGGTCGACCACCACCTCGATGTCGTGCTTCTCCTGCTTCTTCAGCTTGGGCGGATCGGTCAGCGAATGCACCACGCCGTCGACGCGGACGCGGCTGTAGCCCTGCGCGTTCAGCTTTTCGAACAGGTCCGCGAATTCACCCTTACGGGTGCGCACCACCGGCGCGAGCACCTGGAACCGGGTGCCTTCGGGCATCACCAGCACCTGGTCGACGATCTGCTGCGGCGTCTGGCGCGCGATCCGCTCGCCGCAGACCGGGCAGTGCGGCGTGCCGGCCCGCGCATACAGCAACCGCAGGTAGTCGTACACCTCGGTGATGGTCCCGACCGTCGACCGCGGGTTGCGGTTGGTCGACTTCTGGTCGATGGACACTGCCGGTGACAGCCCCTCGATGAAGTCGACGTCGGGCTTGTCCATCTGGCCCAGGAACTGGCGGGCGTAGGCCGACAGCGACTCGACATAGCGCCGCTGGCCCTCGGCGAAGATGGTGTCGAACGCCAGCGAAGACTTTCCCGAGCCGGACAGGCCGGTGAAGACGATCAACGCGTCCCGTGGCAAATCAAGATCGACACTGCGCAGATTGTGCTCGCGAGCACCCTTAACGATCAGGCGGTCAGCCACGCTGTCTCTTCCACTCCGAGCTCATCACACACGTCATCCCCATGCTAAGTGCCCATACCGACAAGCCGCCGTCGGCCAGTACCGTTAACACGTATGACCGTCCTGAACGATGACTACACCGGCCACGTCGATCCCGGTAACGCAGCCCGTCGGACCTTGCCGGGCGCGACCATCGTCAAAACCTCGGTGGGCCCCATGGACAACAACGCCTACCTGGTCACATGTTCCGCGACCGGCGAGACCCTGCTGATCGACGCCGCCAACGATGCAGATTCGCTCGTCGAACTGGTGCGGACCCACGCCCCCAAGGTGTCGCTGATCGTCACCAGCCACCAGCATTTCGACCACTGGCAGGCACTGGAAGCCGTCGCCCAGGCCACCGGCGCACCGACCGCCGCGCATGCGATCGACGCCGATCCGTTGCCGATCAAGCCGGACCGCTTGCTCGCCGGTGGCGACACAGTCCAGATCGGTGAGCTGACGTTCGATGTCATCCATCTGCGCGGACACACCCCGGGCTCCGTTGCGCTGGCACTCGACGGCCCGGCCACCGGCGGAGTGACCCAGCTGTTCACCGGGGACTGCCTGTTCCCGGGCGGTCCTGGGCGGACAACACGTCCAGAAGACTTTGAATCGCTAATGAGCGACCTAGAGAGCAGCGTTTTCGGTCGGTACAGCGACGCTACAGTCGTGTACCCCGGCCACGGCGACGACACCACACTCGGGGCCGAGCGTCCGCACCTCCGGGAATGGCGCGCCAGAGGCTGGTAAGTCCTTCTCGCGCAAGCTAGGTACGGCGCTCGCCACACCCAGTTTCCCGGCGCCGGCCAAAGCTGGCTGACACACTGTCCCGGTGACCGGCCTGAAACCACCACTAGTGCTGCTACATCCGTTCACCAGCTCGGGACGTGTCTGGGACGATCTGGTGCCATTGCTGTCGGACTACCACCAGGTGCACACTCCGACCGCGATCGGCCACCGCGGCGGTAGCGAACCACAACGCAGGCCAGCCACCATCGCCGACCTATACGACGACGCCGAGCGCTGGCTCGATGAGCATGGCCTCGACCGCCCCCACCTCGTCGGCACAACAATCCAACCGGTCGAGCACCAGGTTCGAGCTGCTAAGCAACTGCGGCAACCTATCCCCATCACCTGACGACACCTCGTTGGGCGCCGAGCGACCGCGCCTTGCCGACTGCTGCCAACTTGGTTGGTGATTCGCAGCCACGAAAGGCGGTGCAGCGCCTAAGCTTACCGCGATGAGGGTGGGGATCGACTTCGGCACAACGCACACCGTCGCCGCGGTCGTCGATCGTGGCAATTATCCCGTGGTGTGTTTCGACGGTGCCGACTCCTGGCCATCGATGATCGCCGCCAACGAAGCCGGCGAGTTGCGCTTCGGTCTGGACGCTGCCACCGTCCGCCACGACCCGGGCTTTTCTGTGCTGCGGTCGTTCAAGCGTCTGCTCAACGACGCCGGACCCAGGACGACCGTCGAGCTCGCCGGGCGCAGCTATCGGCTGGCCGACCTTTTCGCGGGCTTTCTCGCACAGCTGAAAGCTGACCTGCAGCAGCGGTCGAACATCGAATTGCCCTCGGGAGAGCCGGTCGAAGCCGCGATCAGCGTGCCGGCCAACGCGTCCAGCGCGCAGCGGTTCCTGACGCTGGATGCGTTCACGCAGGCAGGCTTCGAGGTGGTCGCCCTGCTCAACGAGCCGTCGGCCGCGGGCTTCGAATACGCCCACCGGTACCGCTCGACGATCACCGCCAAGCGGGAGTATGTGCTGATCTACGACCTCGGTGGCGGGACGTTTGACGCGTCGCTGCTGAAGATGACCGGCCGGTTGAACGAGGTCGTCTTCAGCGAGGGCATTCAGCGGCTCGGCGGCGACGACTTCGACGAGACGATCCTCAAGCTCGTGCGCAAAGGCGCCGACCTGCGCAAGCTGCCCGCGGGAACACGCGATCTGTTGCTCGAGGAGTGCGCGGCACGCAAGGAGGCCGTGAGCCCGAACACCCGGCGCTTTCTGGTCGACCTGGCCGGGGTCGACAAGCCGCCGTTCGCTTGCCCGATCGAAGACATCTACAACGCTTGTGTTCCGCTGGTGGACAAGACAATTGCCGCTCTTTCGCGGGTGTTACGCGACCATGCCGCCGGTGACGTCGCCTGGTCGGACCTTGCGGGCATTTATGTGGTGGGCGGGGCCGGAAGTTTCCCCCTGGTTGCCCGGACGTTGCGCGCGACGTTCGATGAAAAACGGGTCAAGCGCTCACTGCACCCATTCGCGGCGACCGCGATCGGCCTGGCCGTCTTTCTGGACCGCGAAGCGGGATTTGGTTTGTCCGAACGCCTTTCGCGCCACTTCGGGGTTTTCCGCGAGGCGTGCGCGGGTGAGGACGTGTGCTTCGACCCGATTGTGCCCAAGGGGTCTGCGCTGCCGACCGCGGGCCAGCCGCCCTTCGTCGTCACCCGGACCTATCGGGCGGCGCACAACATCGGGCACTTCCGATTCGTGGAGTGCACCCGGTTACGCGACGGCCGTCCCGACGGCGACGTCACACCGTATGACCCGGTGTTCTTTCCGTTCGATCCCAATCTAAGCGACGACCAGGACCTTCCACGCCGGACCGTGCGACGACGCGAGGACGGCCCCGATGTCGAGGAGCGCTACGTCATCACGGCCGGCGGGGCCGTGGAGGTGACCCTGACGACGCGCCCGGAGCAGCTGAGCCGGACATTCCGGCTGGAGCGCCACGACCTCGCCAGCGCCTGACGTTAATTCGCGGCATCGAGGTCGGGCGTCCAGGCCACCCCGTTGATGTGGCTGCCGCCGTCGATGAACAACGTGTTGCCGGTGAGATAGCGACAGCCTTCGCCGGCCAGGAACACCGCGACCGGTGCGATGTCGAGGTAGGGGTCTCCGACTCGGCCCATCGGGTTCATCGAATCCGCGAAGGCCGCGACGTCCGGGTTGTTTCCGAGTGCACGCATGAACGCGGCGCTCTTGGCGGCCGGGCAGATGGCGTTGACGGCGATGCCGTACGGCGCCCACTCTCTTGCGGCGGTGCGGGTCAGCGCGCGCAGCGCCTCTTTGGCGGCGTTGTACTCCAGGGTGCCCATGTGGGCATTGACGCCGTTGAGGCTGCAGACGTTGATGATCCGGCCCCAGCCGCGTTCCCGCATGTGCGGCAGGGCGGCTCGCATCGCCCAGAACGGCCCGTAGTAGGCGATCGCGATGCCGTCGCTGAGCTGCTGATCGGTCTTGTTCTCCACCCGGCCCATCGATCCGCCGCCCCAGGCATTGTTCACCAGGATGTCGATCGATCCGTATGCTGAAACAGCTTGTGCGACAGCATTTTCGACTTGGTCGCGCACCGAGACGTCGACTGGGACCAACAGACCGCCGATCGACTCGGCGACGTCCTGCCCGGTATTGGTGTCCCGTTCGGCCACCACGACTTTCGCGCCCTCTTCGGCAAACCGGCGCGCAATGGCCGCACCGATACCGGCTCCCCCGCCGGTGACCAGCGCGACCCTGCCCTGAAGCTCTGTCATGCCGACCGTCCATGAGCGCCGGCGGCGAGCAAGCCGCGCGCCTCGCTGGAACCGTCCAGCGCGCGGGTGATGCGTTTGTCGATCCGCCAGCCGGCGGGCGTCCGGCGCAACGTGATGTGATTTGCACCGGCCCGCCACACCCGGTAGCCACGGCCGTCGTCGTTGCGCAGGACCACGACCGACTCGCACACCGCAATCGCGTTGTCGCCGTCGACCTCGACGCACACCGGGCCGAGAAAATGGGCCGAACCGCTGCCGATCAGCCCCTGATGCGCTGACGATCGCACCATGTCGGCGACGTCGGCCCGGCTGCGCATGTGCCAGCCATCGACGTCGTACTCGCCTTCTTCTGACCACAATTCCGCGACCGCCGCAGCGTCGCCGGCGTCCACCAGCGGTCCGTAGGATGCCATCAGTCGACCGATGGCCAGTTCATCCTCGGCCCGGCGCAGCCGTTGTTCCAGCCCCGCCAGTCGCTCCTCCACCGTCATCGACATTCCTCTCCACCTTCAACAGCCTCTGCATGGCGCGATGCGCGCCGAGCACCGCCTTGGCCCGATCGGGATCGTTGCGCATCGCCACCATCTGCTCGTTGCCGCTGACAACGTGCACGGGACCCCGGCCCAGCCATTCCAGGCCCTCGCGGGCCACATCGGCGGGGTCGGCGACGACGACCCCGGGCGCGTCGAAGTTCAGGCCGACTCGTTCCATCGCCGGCGTGCGCGTCACGCCCAGCACCAGTTCCAGCACGTCGACGCCGTGCTCCCGGAGTTCGAGCCAGAGCCCCTCGGCGAAGAGCCTGGTGAAGGCCTTCACTCCGCCGTAAACGGTGTGCCGAGCCGATCCGAGATAGCCCGCCAGCGAGCCCAGTACCACGATGCCGCCACGTCGCCGGGCGCGCATTTCCTGTCCGTAGTGGTGCACGAGGCCCAGCGGTGTCGACACGTTGAGATCGATCACCCGCTGGAATTCGGCCAGCTCGCCGTCAAGAAACTCGTGACTGTGGGTGTTTGCGCCCGCGACCAGGATCAACAGCCCGACCTCCAACCCGTCGGTGGCCGCGGCGATGCCGGCGCAGGCATCGGGCGCGCTCAAATCGGTCGAGAGGGTGCGGACTCCGCCGCCGTACCGGCGGCACTGGTCCGCGGTCTGCGCTAAAGCGTCTGCCTTACGAGCGACCAGCACGAGATTGAAGCCGGCTTCGGCGAGTAGCCGTGCGAATTCGGCGCCGACCCCCTCCGAGCCGCCCGCGATCAGCGCCCACGGCCCGTACTTCGCGGTGTCGATCACCGGGTTGACGCGCGGATGCCCGCTTACGTGGTGGTGTGGACGATCAGCACGTCGACTTTGGCCCGTCGCGAGACGTTGGCCGGCACCGATCCCAGCAACCGGCCGGCGATCGTGCTCAGGCCGACGTTGCCGACGACAAGCAGGTCAGCATTGACCTCTTCGGCAAGCCCGACCAGCGCATCGACGGGAGCGCCGACGACTGACCGCTCTTCGATGTTGGCGGCTCCGGCGGCGGCAGCGCGTTCCTTGGCCTCGCGCAGGATCGCATAGACCGGGGCGCTGCCCGAGACTTTGTAGCTCTCGTCTTTCAGGGCGTCAGCGGCTCGGGCATCCTCGTGCTGAGGTAAGTACGCCGTCGCGACAATCAGCTTCGCGTCCGCCCCGGCAATGCTGCCCGCCTTCTCCACCGCGCGAAGCGACGAATCCGAGCCGTCGGTACCTACCACCACGGTCCGATAGGCGCTCATTTACCCTCCCAGGTGTCGGTTGCTACGCCAACCCAAGACAGTAATGCCTTGCCGTAGCCAGATGGCCGGTTTGAGACACGCCGACGCGGTGGACATTTCCGCGCCCGCGCTGCGGCAAGCGCACTCTGAGCCGTCAAATGCGTCGGCCCCACCCCCGATTAACCATCTAAATCAGTGAAAAGTGTTGAAGCGCAACATCTTCCGACGATGAGATCCTTGGCCCGTTGGGGTGTCGACCGGCAAAAGTGGCGCGTGAGCAGGCAGTACGAGTAAGCAGGTTAACCACGGTGGCTTTAAAGTGACACACATCATGGTTGCCACAACAGTCGACGAACCCCGGGCGGCGGTCACCGCAAGCGCGTCGCGTCTGCGGCCCCCGAGCCGGATCCTCGACCCGCTTGCAGTCGCGGTGCTGGCCGCTGTCATCGGAGCTGCCGGGGCGGGCCGGCCGTCACTGTGGTTCGACGAGAGCGCCACGATTTCCGCCTCCGCCGGCCGTTCGCTACCCGACCTGTGGCGGCTGCTGGGCCACATCGACGCCGTGCACGGATTGTTCTACCTAGTGATGCATGGCTGGTTCAGCATCTTCCCGCTGACCGAGTTCTGGTCCCGGGTGCCCAGTTGCCTGGCCGTCGGGATCGCCGCAGCCGGCGTGGTGGTGTTCGCGAGGCAGTTCCTGCCGAGGACCACCGCGGTGTGTGCGGGCGTCGTGTTCGCCATCCTGCCGCGGGTGACGTGGGCGGCCGTCGAAGCGCGTTCGTACGCCTTGACGGCGGCCGCCGCGGTGTGGCTGACCATTTTGTTGATCGCCGCGGTACGCCGACAACGGCCGCGGCTTTGGGCGTTCTACGCGCTCGCGCTGATGCTGTCGATATTGCTCAACATCTATCTGGTGTTGCTGGTGCCGGTCTACGCCGTCGTGACGCCTGTGCTACGGCGCAGCAAGTCGGTGTTGCGGTGGTGGGCGATCACATCAGCGATCGCGGTAGCCGCATTGACACCGTTGATGCTGTTCGCGCACGGCCAGAGCTTCCAGGTCGCCTGGATCTATCCGTTGAATTGGCACAACATCCTCGATGTCGTGCTGCATCAGTATTTCGACAACAGCGTTCCGTTCGCGATCGTGGCAGCACTCATTTTCATTGCAGCGCTGGCGATTCGGAAAATGGGTCGATGGCACTCGGCCGGAGATACCCGCCGGGTGCTGATCATCTGCGCCGCCTGGATACTAGTGCCCACCGCCATCAGCCTGATCTATTCGGCGGTCAGCGATCCGTTTTACTACCCGCGGTATCTGTTCTTCAGCGCCCCGGCGATGGCGGTCGTGCTGGCGATCTGCATCGTCGCAGTCGCGGGTAAACCGCGATGGATCGCTGCGACGCTGATCGTGCTCACCGTCGCGGCATTCCCGAATTATCTTCTGTCGCAGCGACAGCGGTACGCCAAAGAAGGCTGGGATTACAGCGACGTTGCCGATCTGATCAGCGCGCAAGCAGCTCCCGGCGACTGCCTGCTGGTCGACAACACGGTCGGCTGGCTGCCCGGGCCGGTTCGGGCGCTGCTTGCGGCCCGTCCCGACGCGTTCCGGCCGCTGGTCGACATCAGTCGCGGCGTCCCCGCGCCCAAGCGCGAGACGCTGTGGGACGGTCACGTGGCGGTGTGGCTGGTGGTGGGTCACCTCTACAAATGCACCACGCTGTGGACCATTTCCACCCACGACACCAAGCTGCCCAACCATCAGAGCGGGAAATCGCTACCGCCGGGACGGGTGCTGGTGCGCGCACCCGCGTACCAGACAGCGAGAAATGTCGGATTTCACATCGTCGAGCGGTGGCAGTTTCACCGCACTCAGGTGCTCAAGTCGACCCGCTGACGACAGGACTTCGCTTTAGTCGAATCCGGTTGTGCGCGAACATAAGTTGATCATCGCATGCTCCGAGTGGCGCGGTGAGCGGTAAATGCGCCCAGCACGCCCACAACGGCGAAGACCGCGAACAACGCCCGCGCGGCGATGACCGTGCTGCCGTGCGCGGTGTTGACGACGACACCAGCCAGCCCGGCGCCAAAGGCGCCAGCGATGACCTCGATCGTGTTGATCGCCGCGGCCGCTGCGGCACCTTCCTTCTCGTCGTCGACGAACAGCATCGACCAGGCCGACAGGTGCGGCCAGGCCGTCCCGATGCCGACTCCGGTGATCGTGAGCGCCAGTGCCCACGTGACGACGAGCCCCGTGGCCGCGTTGTCGAATTGGGTGGCCGCGGCCAGGATCAGACCCACCGCAATCAGCAGCGGCGCACCCACGACCACGCGGTTGATGGTTCTCCTGTTCTTCAGCGACGCGCTGAGGATCTCGCTGACGGCCCAGCCGACCGCCAGCGCCGCGCCCAGAAAACCGGCCGCGAGGGGAACCAAATGCGCCAGGCGTTGCCCGAACAGCGGCACATACATGTCCACCATTGCCGCGGCCATCAGCACCGTCAGAGTCAGATAGATCCACTTCAACGGCCCGGCGCCAAATGCACTGGGCGGCAGTACTTTAACAACCATCCGCCGATCGACGACCAGGAATGCGGCGATCAGGACCAGGCTGACCGCAAGCAGCGTTGCGGTCAGCGCGACGTTGGTGGGCACCTGGGCAACGCTGACGATCAGCGCCGCAGCGCCCAGCAGCATTACCGACCACACCGGCACCTTCAGCGCCGGCTCGACGCCCTCCGGATCGACGCGGCGCGCCGGTAACACCATCGGGACCAGCACGGCCATCGCCAGGGCGAGCATTGCCATGACGCCGAACGCCCACCGCCACAAGCCGAATTGGGCGAACAGACCGCCGGCCGCCGGGCCCGTCACCGTCGCGACGCCCCACATCGCCGACACCAGTGCCGAGGCGCGGGTCCACAGTGACCGGGGCAGAGCGGTATTGATCAGCGCGTAGCCCAAACCGGCCAACAACCCTCCGGCCGCGCCCTGCAGAGTGCGACCTACCAGCAATACCTCCATACCGGGAGCCGCCACGCACACCACGCTGCCGATCCCGAACACGGCCAGTCCCAACAGAAATGACACCCGCGGTCCGATGCGCAGCAGCACCGCGTTGACCGTCGTCGCAGCGACCACCGACCCCACCAGGTACAGAGTGGTGACCCAGGCGTACAGCCGTTCGCCACCGATGTCCGCGATCGCGCTCGGCAGCAGACTGATCGTCAGGAACTCGTTGGTCGCATAGAGCAAAACTCCGCCGGCAAGCAGTATCGAGGTCCCCAGGAACTGGGGACCCAATAGCGTGCGCCAGCCGTCGGCGGCCACCGAGCCGTGGGGTGAGCTCACTTCAGACCGGCGGCGTCCATTCCGCGCAGCTCTTTCTTGAGGTCGGCGATTTCGTCACGGAACCGGGCGGCCAACTCGAACTGCAGGTCGCGCGCCGCGGTCATCATCTGCGCGGTGAGGTCTTTGATCAGGTCGGCCAACTCGGCCCTCGGCATGTTGGCGGTGTCCCGCCCCTCGTACACGCCGGCACTGACCGCCCGACCGGGCTCGCCCTGCGCTCGCCGGCCGCGCGACGAGTTACGCCCCGAGCCGCCGATCTCGATGGCATCGGAGTCGTCGGCCTCGCGGTAGACCTGGTCCAGGATGTCGGCGATCTTCTTGCGCAACGGTTGCGGGTCGATGCCATTGGCCTCGTTGTAGGCGACCTGCTTGGCACGGCGCCGATCGGTCTCGTCGATCGCCTCTCGCATTGAGTCGGTGATCTTGTCGGCGTACATGTGGACCTCGCCGGACACGTTGCGGGCGGCGCGGCCGATGGTCTGGATCAGGCTGCGGGATGAGCGCAGAAAGCCTTCTTTGTCGGCATCCAGGATCGCGACCAGCGACACTTCGGGGAGGTCGAGGCCCTCGCGCAGCAGGTTGATGCCGACCAGCACGTCGTAGTCACCCAGCCGCAGCTGGCGGAGCAGTTCGACCCGCCGCAAGGTGTCGACCTCGGAGTGCAGGTAGCGCACCCGGATGCCCAGTTCCAGCAGGTAGTCGGTGAGGTCCTCGGCCATCTTCTTGGTCAGCGTCGTGACCAGGATCCGCTGGTCGGCCGCGGCGCGCTTGCGGATCTCGCCGATCAGGTCGTCAATCTGGCCCTTGGTCGGCTTCACCACCACCTTCGGGTCGACCAGCCCGGTCGGACGGATGACCTGTTCGACGAACTCGCCCGCGGCCTGGCTCAACTCGTAAGGACCGGGCGTGGCCGACAGGTACACCGTCTGCCCTATCCGGTCGGCGAACTCCTCCCAGGTCAGCGGCCGGTTGTCGCACGCGGAGGGGAGCCGGAACCCGTAGTCGACGAGGTTGCGTTTACGCGACATGTCGCCCTCGTACATGCCACCGATCTGCGGCACGGTCACGTGCGACTCGTCGATGACCATCAGGAAGTCTTCGGGGAAGTAGTCCAGCAGGGTCGCGGGTGGCGAGCCCGGGCCGCGAGCGTCGATGTGTCGCGAGTAGTTCTCGATGCCGGAGCAGAACCCGACCTGACGCATCATCTCGACGTCGTAGTTGGTCCGCATCCGCAGCCTTTGGGCCTCCAGTAGCTTGCCCTGGCTCTCCAGCTCGGCGAGGCGCTCCTCGAGTTCCTGCTCGATGGTGGAGATGGCGTGGGCCATTCGCTCCGGTCCGGCAACGTAGTGCGTCGCCGGGAAGACGCGAAGCGAGTCGACCTTGCGGATTACTTCGCCCGTGAGCGGGTGCATGTAGTAGAGCGCTTCGATTTCGTCGCCGAAATACTCGATGCGGACGGCCAATTCCTCATACGACGGAATGATCTCGACGGTGTCGCCACGGACCCGGAACGTGCCGCGGGTGAAGGACATGTCGTTGCGGGTGTACTGCACGTCGACCAACAGCCGCAACAGTCCATCACGCGGGACCTCGGTGCCCACCTGAAGCTCGACCGAGCGATCCAGGTAGGACTGCGGCGTGCCCAGGCCGTAGATGCAGGACACCGACGCCACCACCACTACGTCGCGGCGCGACAGCAGCGACGACGTGGCGGAGTGTCGCAGCCGCTCCACGTCGTCGTTGATCGAGCTGTCTTTTTCGATGTAGGTGTCGGTCTGCGCGATATACGCCTCGGGCTGGTAGTAGTCGTAGTAGGAGACGAAGTATTCAACGGCGTTGTGCGGCAACATCTCTCGCAGCTCGTTGGCCAGCTGCGCGGCCAGCGTCTTGTTGGGCGCCATCACCAGAGTCGGCCGCTGCAGCCGCTCGATGAGCCACGCGGTAGTGGCCGACTTTCCGGTACCGGTGGCGCCCAGCAGCACGATGTCGCGCTCCCCCGCTTGGATCCGGCGTTCCAACTCGTCGATGGCGGCCGGCTGGTCACCGGCCGGTGCGTAGGGGCTGACCACCTCGAAATGGCCACCGGCGCGCACCATCGCCTCGACCGGGCGGTATTCGGAGTGCGCAATCACAGGATGCTCGGTAGCAAACGCCATGTTCACCAGGGTAGAACGCATCACCGACAAGGTCAGCTGTGCTGGCTGCTCCATACCCGGGTGCCCGGGTCGCATTCAATGAGGTGCCCGTCGTCAGACTTCGACATGGTGAACACCGGTGAGTCGTCGGACGAAGCCGTGTTCGACATCTCGTCGGGCGCGGCCGAGTTCTACACGACCCTCCGTGGGCCTCGCGGCTCCTGTTGTGCCGCTTATGAAACAGCTGTGAATCGCAGCTCCTTTGCAGCTCACGGCAACACATAGGCGAATCACGGTGCGTACCGAGGAAGCCGTGCCGCTGTGGAGTCGATACTGGAGTGGTGAGTCGACCAGCCCCTCCCCATCTGAGCATCGGGCCCAAGAGCTCAGAAAGCACCTTTGCGCCGGGTCACGACGTCGTCATCGGCCGCGATCTGCGCGTTGACGTCCGAATCGCAGACCCACGCATCTCGCGCGCGCACCTGATCCTGCGTTTCGAGCAGGGCAAGTGGATGGCCATCGACAACGGTTCGGTGAACGGGAACTTCGTGGGTACGCGGCCGCGTCGTCAACTGTCGACGTCCGGCACTTGGTGCCGGACACGCTGCTTCCCCAGGACCAGTTCTGGCCGCACACCCGGCACTTCGGGCTACTCGACATGGGCATGCTGGCCGGATTGACGCTGTTCTTCGCGTGCTTTGTCCGTTGGAGAATCCGGCTCCGCCGCTGATAAGAGGTACACCATCCACCCGCCCAAGCACGAGACGTTCGACCTGCTCGCCCGCACCAACACCGATCCTAAGGGTGTCGTGCGGGCCGTCGATGAGTACGTCGTGCGGCCATGGGGCCTTTATCTGGCCCGCCCAACTCCTGGCCGCGCACAGTTCAACTACCTCGAATCGTGGCTGCTGCCGACGCTGGGTCTACGCGCAACGATCTTTCACTTCAATC
>NZ_JBAPMI010000266.1:0-11673 GCF_049278535.1 Mycobacterium sp.
GCGCTCGGTCGGCGTCGGCTCGCCCGCTTCGTCCACGACGTCGGGTTCCGGCTGCTGCCCGGCGGGCTGTCCGCCGGCCGCGCCCTGGGCGGCCGCAGCCTCGCGCAGCTGCGACGCCATCGGCTCGGGCAGCTGCACCGGTAGCGGCGTACGCACCGGCAATGGAGTGTCGCCTCGGCGAATAACGGTGTCCAGCAATGCATTTCGTGCTTCTTCGGTCAGCGCGTCCACGGTCTCGGCGGTGGCGTTGACCACACACCGGATCATCCACCGGTACCCGTCGACCCCGATGAACCGCACCACCCCGGTCGCGGTGCCGAGCACTTCACGGCCCCAGCGGCCATCCTCGATGGTCACGTTGGCGCCATCCTTGCGAAGCGACTCGGCCAGTTCACCCGCGACCTCGCGCCACAGACCACCCGTCTTGGGAGCCGCGTACGCGGCGACGGTGAAGCGGCCGTTGGCCGTCACCACCCACACCGCGCTGGGCACACCGGTCTCGGTCAGCTCAACCTGTAGCTGGGCCTCCGGGGGCAGCGGCAGCAGCACGGCACCGAGGTCGAGGCGGCCTTCCGTGGCAGCCGTGGAGTCGTCGAAATCCTCGATGTCGAACGGGCCGTCGAGGTCGTCGGCAACCCGGTTCTCGACGTCGACATCCCGCGTTCGGTGTGCGCCCGCGGGTTCCGGCTCGTCGGCTGGCTGCTCTTTGGGTTTACGTCTACCGAATGCCATCACAAACTCGCATGTCCGCCGGAGGAGCCGTGGCCGCCGTCGCCACGCGTGGTATCGGCCAGTCCAGCCTCGTCGAACGAGGACACCTCGACCAGGTCGACCAACTCGACCCGCTGCACCAGCAGCTGGGCGATCCGGTCGCCACGGTTGACGACAATCGGCGCCGCGGGGTCGAGATTGATCAGCGAAAGCTTGATCTCACCACGGTAACCCGCATCGATGGTGCCGGGGCTGTTGACGATCGAAAGCCCCACCCGCGCAGCTAATCCGGACCGCGGATGCACCAGCCCCACCATCCCGACGGGAATTGCCACCGCGATTCCAGTCCCCACCAACGCGCGGTGTCCGGGCGCCAGCTCGACGTCTTCGGCGCTGTAGAGGTCCACGCCGGCATCGCCGTGGTGGGCCCGGACGGGCAGCGGAAGCCCGGGGTCGAGACGAACAACCGCCAGACTGGTCGACACGGGGGCACAGATTACCCTTGACCGGATGTCAGAGACGCCAGTCACGCCGCAAACCTTGCGGTACCGCGAGCGTTTGTGGGTGCCGTGGTGGTGGTGGCCACTGGGTTTCGGCCTGGCGGGGCTGATCGCCGTCGAGGTCAACATGGGCGTCCCGAGTCTCCCGGACTGGCTCCCGTTCGCAGCATTGTTCGTGGTGGCAGCCGGGGCTTTGTTGTGGCTGGGCCGCGTCGAGGTCCGAGTCACCACCGGTGCCGGCGGAGTCGAATTATGGGCCGGCGAGGCGCATTTGCCTGTCACCGTGATCGCCCGGTCGGCGGACATTCCCCGCTCAGCGAAGTCCGCGGCGCTCGGGCGCCAACTCGACCCGGCGGCGTATGTGGTGCACCGCGGCTGGGTCGGCCCCATGGTGCTGGTAGTTCTGGACGACGCCGACGATCCGACCCCATATTGGCTGGTGAGCTCGCGGCACCCGGAACAGGTGTTGTCGGCGTTGCGCAGTTAGTCGGCAACTCTCCGATGAGCGCGGTCAGGCCGCGCAGTCCGTACAGATCATCACGCCGTTCTTCTCGCTGGCGAGCCGGCTGCGGTGCTGCACCAGAAAGCAACTCGAACAAGTGAACTCGTCAGCCTGCTTGGGAATCACGCGGACCGACAACTCTTCGCCGGACAAATCGGCCCCGGGCAGCTCAAATGACTCGGCGGACTCGGTTTCGTCGACGTCGACAACCGCCGACGCCGCTTCGTTTCGCCGTGCCTTGAGCTCCTCGAGAGAGTCCTCTGAAACGTCGTCGGTTTCGGTACGCCGTGGGGCGTCATAGTCGGTAGCCATCGTCTGTCCCCTCATAACCCTGCAAGCAAAGCTTTGTACCAGCGTCGAACGCATCCGCAAAACGATTCGTGCCCGTATCGCGGGGTGTTCAAGTGTGATTTACGTCACATCAGCTATTTAGCCGCACTACCTCCCGCTAAACATCGCGCTTTAGAGTGCGTACGTGGTCGCGCAAATCACTGAAGGTACAGCGTTCGACAAGCACGGTCGCCCGTTCCGTCGTCGCAACGCTCGGCCCGCCATCGTCCTGCTGGTCGTGCTCCTGGTGGCCAGCGCGGTGGTGTGGACGATCGCGCTCACCCGGCCGACCGAAGTACACGAGGCGACGGTGTGCAACCCACCCCCGGAGCAGAGCGATCCCGGTCAGCCGCATCTGGGTACCGCGGTGTCGCGCAGCACGATGGTCAACGTCGCTCCGGCGAAACTGGCCGACGCGAAAGTCCGTGTCCTCAACGCCAGCGGGCGCGGCGGTCAGGCCGCAGACGTCGCCGGCTCATTGCGAGACCTGGGATTCGCGCAGCCGGCGGCGGCCAACGACCCGGTGTACGCCAAAACACGGCTGACGTGTCAGGGTCAGATCCGCTTCGGCGAGGCCGGCCAGGCCGGTGCCGCGGCGGTGTGGCTGGTGGCGCCGTGCACCGAGCTGTACCGCGACGATCGCAACGACGATTCTGTCGACCTGGCGATCGGCACCGAATTCGGCGCGCTGGCACACAGCGATGACATCGCCGCGGTCCTGGCCGGACTACGCCCGGGCGCCACCGAGCCGGCCGATTCTGCGCTGTTGGCGAAGATCCACGCCGGCAACTGCTGACCGCGGGCCGGTCAGCCCGGAATCGGTGCCAGACCGTCGAATTGCCCCAGCGCGGCAAGCAACTGGTCGGCGATCCCCGGCGCGGCAGCGACCACCAGGGCAGCAGTTCGCTCTGGGTCGCCAGGCTCCGGCAACAACACCCGCGCACCGGCCTCGGCCGCGATGAGCGCCCCTGCGGCGCTGTCCCACACGTGCAGACCGTGCTCGTAGTAAGCGTCGAGCCGGCCGGCCGCGACCATGCACAAATCCAGTGCCGCAGAACCGATCCGGCGTACGTCGCGGACTACCGGCAGGATCTTGGACACCAGTTCGGCCTGGACGGTGCGGCGTCCTGCGGAGTAGGCGAACCCAGTGCCGACGAGCGCCAGCGAAAGGTCGTCGACAGCGCTGCACCGCAGCCGTCGGGTGCCCTCGGCGTCGGCGACATGCGCGCCCAGTCGGGTCGCCGCCGAGTACAGCCGGCCACCGACGACATCGGCGACCGCGCCGGCCACCGAGACACCGTCGATCTGCGCAGCCACCGACACCGCATACGCAGGGATCCCATAGACGAAGTTCACCGTGCCGTCGATGGGGTCCAGCACCCACGTCACTGCGCCGGGCGCGATCGCCGAATCGGTCGGTCCGCCGATTTCCTCACCGAGAACAGCGTCACCGGATCGTAACTGCGCCAACCGATCACGCAGCAGCTGTTCGGTTTCGGTGTCCACGACGGTCACCGGATCGGTCGGGGTCGTCTTGGCTTGCACCGCGTCGTCGCCATCCGCGCCCGCGTCGGCGCCGAACACCTCGCCACGGCGTCGCCGCACAAAGGCGGCCGCCTCACCGGCCAGCGTCTCGGCCACCGTGCGCAGCTGTGCCGGTTGGTTATCAGGTGTACTCACCGACTCATCGCATCACAGGTATTGCCGGGTTCGGCAACGTCGGGGTAACACGCCGACCAACCGCGCAGCTACGCATTAGGGTTTGGTCGACGCCTACGTCTCGCCGAGGAGATTCGATGACCAGTGCCGACTCGAGCAGCCCCGCGCCAGCCGTCGGCGGGACCGAGACGCCGCCGCGCCGTGGTTTCGGGATCGACGTCGGCGGCAGCGGCATCAAGGGCGGCATCGTCGACCTGGACACCGGCGAACTCGTCGGCGACCGGTACAAGCTGCTGACACCGCAGCCGGCCACTCCGTCGGCAGTGGCCAAGACGATCGCCGCCGTCGTCAACGAGTTCGGCTGGACCGGACCGCTCGGCGTCACCTATCCGGGGGTGGTCACCCAGGGCATCGTGCGGACCGCCGCCAATGTCGACAAAAAGTGGATCGGCACCAACGCGCGCGACATCATCAGCGCCGCTTTGCACGGTCAGGAAGTCGTCGTGCTCAACGACGCCGACGCCGCAGGACTGGCAGAAGAGCGCTACGGCGCGGGCAAAGACACCACCGGCGTGGTGGTGCTGCTCACATTTGGAACCGGAATCGGGTCGGCGGTCATTCACAACGGGATATTGCTACCCAACACGGAGTTCGGGCATCTCGAAGTCGGCGGAAAAGAGGCCGAACACCGCGCCGCCTCCTCGGTCCGGGACAAGCGCGGCTGGAGCTACGAAAAGTGGGCCAAGCAGGTGACGAAAGTGCTGGTCGCCATCGAGAACGCAATGTGCCCGGAGCTGTTCATCGCCGGCGGCGGCATCAGCCGCAAAGCCGAGAAATGGGTGCCGCTGCTGAAAAACCGCACTCCGGTGGTTGCCGCCGCCTTGCAGAACTCCGCCGGAATCGTAGGCGCCGCGATGGCGGCGACGCGCGACGTGACGCACTGATTGGCGTGCTCTGGCGGGGGTATCGCCCTGCTGTCGTTACAATGGTCACCGGCAGCCGCCCGACCGATAGCGGCGAATATCCACCCTGATATTCGACGCCATCATCCGACATAGCCGACATCTCCGGTTGACCATGCCTAGAGCACCGGAAGTTGAGTTCTACCGAAGGGGTTTACGTGGCAGCGACCAAAGCACGACCGGCAACCGATGAGCCGGTGAAGCGCACCGCCGCCAAATCCCCCGCCAGCACTCCGGCAAAGCGTTCGCCGGCCAAGGCCGCCAACGGCGCCGCCACCAAGACCGCTAAAGCACCGGCCAAAGCTGCCAAAGCCGCAACGGCAACCAAGACCCGCACCGCCACCAAGACCGCGGCGGCCAAAGCGGCGCCGACCCGTGGGCGCCCGAAGAAAGCGACCTCGAAGGGCGCCCCCGACGCTGCGACCACACCGGCCGACCTCGAGACCGACCAGCAAGACCTCGACGCAGACGCCGAATTGGAGGGCGGGCCGGGCGACGACATCGAACTCGATGCCGAAGACCTGAACCTCGAAGATCTCGAAGTCGACACGCCCGATGATGAGACCGTCGCAGCGCCGGCCGATACCGACGAAGCGGCCGTGAAAAAGCCGGCCAAAGCCGACGAGGTGGATGCCGTAGAAGACGAGGAAATCGTCGAGCCGAGCGAAAAGGACAAGGCCTCAGGCGATTTCGTCTGGGACGAGGATGAGTCGGAGGCTCTGCGGCAGGCCCGGAAGGATGCCGAGCTGACGGCGTCGGCGGACTCGGTTCGCGCTTACCTCAAGCAGATCGGGAAGGTGGCGCTGCTCAACGCCGAAGAGGAAGTCGAGCTGGCCAAGCGGATCGAAGCCGGGCTGTACTGCACCCAGCTGATGGTTGAGTTCACCGAGAAAGGCGAGAAGCTTCCCGCCGCGCAGCGCCGTGACTATCAGTGGATCTGCCGCGACGGTGACCGCGCGAAAAACCATCTGCTGGAAGCCAACCTGCGACTCGTGGTGTCACTGGCCAAGCGCTACACCGGCCGCGGCATGGCATTCCTCGACCTGATCCAAGAGGGCAACCTCGGACTCATTCGTGCGGTCGAAAAGTTCGACTACACAAAGGGTTACAAGTTCTCCACCTATGCGACATGGTGGATCCGCCAGGCCATCACCCGCGCCATGGCTGACCAGGCCCGCACCATCCGCATCCCGGTGCACATGGTCGAGGTGATCAACAAGCTGGGCCGTATTCAACGCGAGCTGCTGCAGGACCTGGGCCGCGAGCCCACACCCGAAGAGCTGGCCAAGGAAATGGACATCACCCCGGAGAAGGTGCTGGAGATCCAGCAGTACGCCCGGGAGCCGATTTCGCTGGATCAGACCATCGGTGACGAGGGTGACAGCCAGCTCGGCGATTTCATCGAAGACAGCGAAGCGGTAGTGGCCGTCGACGCGGTGTCGTTCACCCTGCTGCAGGATCAGCTGCAGTCGGTGCTGGAGACGTTGTCAGAGCGTGAAGCCGGCGTCGTGCGGCTGCGCTTCGGCCTCACCGACGGACAGCCCCGCACCCTCGACGAGATCGGTCAGGTCTACGGCGTCACCCGTGAGCGCATCCGCCAGATCGAGTCCAAGACGATGTCGAAGTTGCGCCACCCCAGCCGTTCTCAGGTGCTGCGCGACTACCTCGACTAGCGACGGCTTGCCCGTCAAGGAACGTGTCGCCCAATTAATTTGACGGCGCCCGTGCCACGACTGCCCTACGTTGACCGGATGCCAACCAGCCGCATCCTGGTCTCGTCCGGTACCGATTTCGAGTCGACAGTCGGTTACTCGCGCGCAGTGCGGGTCGGCTCGCACGTCGTCGTGGCCGGCACGACCGGGCCCGGAGCTCCTGGCGACATCGGCGCTCAGACGCGAGAAGCACTGCGTCGCATAGAGATCGCTCTCAACGAGGCGGGGGCGTCACTCGACGACGTGATTCGCACCCGTATCTATGTCACCGACATTTCTCGTTGGCACGAGGTCGCGGTCGTGCACGCCGAGGTATTCGGCCATATCCGGCCGGCGGCCACCATGGTTGAAGTGAGGGCGCTGATCGCACCGGAGCTATTGGTGGAGATCGAAGCCGATGCCTATTCGCCGAGCACCGGGAACGTGCCGTCCGCGGCCGGCCGGTAGCTGGTGATATTGATCACAGCCTCAACGGGCAAGGCTCCGTACAGATGCGGGAACAGCATCGACTCCGGATCCGTTGCTACACCTAGTTCCCAACGAATGGGCGAGTCCAGACGGGACGTATCGATGTGCAGCAGGACCAGGTCGTCGCGACCTCGGAACAGCCGGTTTGCCGGCAGGTGCACTTGTTCGGGCGTCGACAGATGGACGAACCCGGCGCTGGTAAGCGACGCGGGCCGCAACTGCCCACTGATCTTGGCAGCGGACCAGTCGTCGGTGGGACACAGGTGGACCAGCACCGGCGACGGTTGATTCATACCGACATCCTGCCTCTAGCGCTGAACAGGCAGGGGTGAGAAACGACACAGCGGGTAAACCCGCGGTGAAGACGGCCAAACGCTCAGACATCTGAGACAGTGGACCTAGCAGAACGGAGTAGCCATGAACGCAACATTGACTAGTCCTGAATTAACCCGGGCGGACCGGTGTGACCGGTGCAGTGCTGCTGCGCGCGTTCGCGCCAAGCTGCCCTCCGGCGCAGAGCTGCTGTTCTGCCAGCATCACGCCAACGAGCACGAGGCGAAGCTGATCGAGTTGTCCGCTGTGTTGGAAACCAGCGGCGACCTGATCGGGTCCTAAACACACGACGCGCCACGTGCAAACCTGGCGGTCTGCGTGCCGGTCGGGAATCCTGAACGGGTCATGACCGACCACCCAGTGAAACCTTCGCGGCATCACATCTGGCGTATTACTCGGCGGGCGTTATCGAAAAGCTGGGACGACTCCATTTTTTCGGAGTCCGCGCAAGCAGCGTTCTGGTCGGCGCTGTCCCTGCCGCCACTGCTGCTGGGGATGCTCGGCAGTCTGGCCTACGTAGCGCCGTTGTTCGGGCCCGACACGATGGCCGTAATCGAGCACTATCTGGTGTCGATGTCGAACAAGATCTTCTCGCAAAGCGTCGTTCACGAGATCATCGAGCCGACCATCGCGGACATCGACCGGGGTGCTCGCGGCGAAGTGGTGTCGTTGGGCTTTCTGATTTCCCTATGGGCAGGATCGTCGGCAATATCGGCCTTCGTCGATTCTGTCGTCGAGGCGCATGATCAGACCCCGCTGCGGCATCCGGTGCGTCAGCGCCTGTTCGCGCTGGGGTTGTACGTGGTGATGCTGCTCTTCGTGATCGTGACGGCGCCGCTGATGGTGCGCGGGCCGCGCAAGCTCGCCGAATTCATTCCCGACGGCTTGCAGGACGTGCTGGCCTACGGCTACTACCCGGCGTTGCTCATCGGCCTGGTCGCAACCGTGGTCGTGCTGTATCGCGTGGCCCTGCCGGAACCGATTCCGTCGCACCGACTGGTCTTCGGTGCGGCATTGGCCAGTGTGGCGTTCGTGATCGCCACCCTGGGGCTGCGCATCTACCTGAGATACATCACCGGCACCGGCTACACCTATGGCGCGCTGGCCACCCCCATCGCATTTCTACTGTTTGCGTTCTTCGCGGGTTTCTCGATCATGTTGGGTGCGGAGTTCAACGCCGCCATCCAGGAGGAGTGGCCGGCCCCGCGAACGCACACGCACCGGATGCGACGGTGGCTGGTCAAGCGGGCCAAGGAAGTCGTCGAAGACGCCAGCGCGCCAACGGACGACGAAACACCGCCGGTGCAGACCGGTCGGGTCAGCTCTTCTTGAGCGACTCGTAGATCCGCTTGCAGTCCGGACACACCGGCGAGCCCGGCTTGGCCGACTTCGTCACCGGGAACACCTCGCCGCACAGCGCCACGACATGGGTGCCCATCACGGCGCTCTCGGCGATCTTGTCCTTCTTGACGTAGTGGAAGTACTTCGGGGTGTCGCTGTCGGTCCCGTCGTCGACGCGTTCGTCGGTGTCAGTGCGTTCGATCGTCTGGGTCTCCATGGCACACATTGTGCCGGAACCGGGTGCGCCACCGTGAGCCAAGTTGTGCAACAGTGGAGAAATGAGGCGCAGCCAAGAGCTGGGTTTCGACGACGATGGTCGACCGATCCTCATCACCGCCGCCGCACCCGCGTATGAGGTACAGCACCGTCAACGTGTGCGGAAATATCTGACGATCATGTCATTCCGGATTCCGGCGCTGCTGCTCGCCGCCGTCGCGTACGGCTTGTGGCACAACGGACTTATCTCCTTGGCGATCATCGCCGTGTCGATCCCGCTGCCCTGGATCGCGGTGCTGATCGCCAATGACCGCCCGCCCCGGCGCGCCGACGAACCACGACGCTTCGACGAGCCGGTGCGACGGACTCCGCTCTTCCCCACCGCCGAACGGCCGGCGATCGAGCGCCACAGTCGCTCGACGCAACCGGAACCGCCTCACCCGCAAAGCGACGGTTCCGAATAGTCCGGAGCCGCACCGGGTTCTTAGCACATTCTCAGGGCAAGCGGACATTGCCGCACGTCAACGGGTGTGAGAACGAAGCACAGCGGGAACTACTCACCCGGGTTGGTCGTTGTACCCGATGACAGTTCACGCCCTGAGGAGGCCGCCATGGCAAAAGCCAACAGTATCCGGGTTGATAGCGACCTGGATTCGCAAAGCCCAGCCGCGGACCTGGTGCGCGTGTACCTGAATGGGATCGGCAAAACCGCTTTGCTCACTGCCGCCGACGAGGTTGAGCTCGCCAAGCGCATCGAAGCCGGCCTGTACGCCAAGCATCTGCTCGAGACGCGTAAGCGCCTCGGGGAGAACCGCAAACGCGATCTGGCCGCCGTGGTTCGCGACGGCGAAGCGGCGCGGGGCCACCTGCTGGAAGCCAATCTGCGGCTGGTGGTGTCGCTGGCCAAGCGCTACACAGGCCGCGGGATGCCTCTGCTGGACCTCATCCAGGAAGGCAACCTCGGTCTGATCCGCGCGATGGAAAAGTTCGACTACGCAAAGGGATTCAAGTTCTCCACGTACGCGACGTGGTGGATCCGCCAAGCGATCACCCGCGGTATGGCCGACCAGAGCCGCACCATCCGGCTGCCCGTGCACTTGGTCGAGCAGGTGAACAAGCTGGCCCGTATCAAGCGTGAGATGCACCAGAACCTCGGCCGCGAAGCCACCGACGAGGAGCTGGCTGCCGAGTCCGGCATTCCCGTCGAGAAGATCAACGATCTGCTCGAGCACAGCCGCGACCCGGTCAGCCTCGACATGCCGGTGGGCTCCGAAGAGGAAGCACCGCTGGGCGATTTCATCGAGGACGCCGAGGCGATGTCCGCGGAGAACTCGGTGATCGCCGAACTGCTGCACACCGACATTCGCAGCGTGCTCGCCACGCTCGACGAACGGGAGCACCAGGTGATCCGGTTGCGCTTCGGGCTCGACGATGGGCAGCCTCGCACACTGGACCAGATCGGCAAGCTGTTTGGCCTGTCCCGCGAGCGGGTCCGCCAAATCGAGCGCGAGGTGATGTCCAAACTGCGTAACGGTGAGCGGGCCGACCGGCTTCGCTCTTACGCAAGCTGACCACCCGCACCAGCATCGAAAAGTACGCCCGCCGCACCCACGGCGGGCGTACTGCTGCGCTGGAGTGTTAGCGAACCATTCGTGCAGCTGGGCAAGTAGACTCGGCACCAATGGAGGGTGCGGAATGAACGACCTGGTTGATACCACCGAGATGTACCTGCGGACCATTTACGACCTTGAAGAAGAGGGCGTCACCCCGCTGCGTGCCCGGATCGCCGAACGGCTTGACCAGAGTGGGCCCACGGTCAGCCAGACCGTGTCGCGGATGGAGCGCGACGGGCTGTTGCACGTGGCCGGTGACCGCCACCTCGAGCTGACCGACAAGGGCCGGGCGTTGGCCGTGTCGGTGATGCGTAAGCACCGGCTGGCCGAGCGGCTGCTGGTCGACGTCATCGGGCTGCCCTGGGAAGAAGTGCACGCCGAGGCCTGTCGCTGGGAGCATGTCATGAGCGATGACGTCGAGCGCCGGCTGATGAAAGTGCTCAACAATCCGACCACCTCCCCGTTCGGCAACCCGATTCCCGGGCTCATCGACCTGGGCATCGGCGAGGGGTTCGGCGCCGAGGACGGCAATCTGGTGCGGTTGACGGAACTGCCGGCCGGTCCTCCTGTCGCGGTCGTGGTACGCCAGCTGACCGAGCACGTGCAGGGCGACATCGACCTGATCACCCGCCTCAAGGACGCGGGTGTCGTCCCCAACGCCAGGGTGACCGTCGAATCCAACCAGGCCGGTGGCGTGACGATCGTGATTCCCGGCCACGAGAACGTGAGCCTTCCGCACGAAATGGCTCACGCCGTCAAGGTCGAGAAGGTCTAGCCCCCATTTACACCGCGCGGCGGCCGAACGTCCGTCGCGGAGGAAGCCGTACACCGAGCCGTTCGGCCAGCCGATACCCGGTGACCGCCAGCTCTCGAATGTGCTCGGGCCGCAGGCCCGACTGCAGAGCGGTGTCGAGCATGCCGGCCATCCGGTGACCCGGTTCGCAGCGCAGCGCGGCCTCCAGCGATACCCCGGCCAGCGGTCCGTCGCCGCGGGCGTAGGCGCTGAACGCGAGCAACACCAACGCCTCGGCGCGCCACGGTGTGGGCAGGCTGCGCGACAGCAGCACCCACAGCGCCTCGGCGTCCCCCGCGCAGTGGCCGACCGCGAGGGCGTACAGCGTGTCTCGGACCTCGACATCGGCCAGCCCACCCGCCAGGCCGGCCAGCTCGGCGTCGGCGAGCTGCTGCCCGTCTCCGACCCGGGCGGCAGCAGCCATCGCATCCTCGACGTCGCGACGGACACAGGCCGTCGGATTCGCCCGGTACGCCTCGTCGCGGGTCGCGGCGCGCTCGGCGATCAGCTGGGCCAGCGACGCGCTGCGGAGC
>NZ_JBAPMI010000267.1:0-19305 GCF_049278535.1 Mycobacterium sp.
GACACCGCCTTCGCGGCGGTGTCCGAGCGGGCCAGGCCGGTGACCCGGTGCCCGGCGGCGATGAGTTCGGGGATGATGTGCGAGCCGGCATGGCCGGTCCCGCCGGTGATGAAAACGCGCATGTGACTGTCCTTTCTTAAGAAGCTGGAGCGACTGTTCTTCCCGTGCCGCTCAGCTGAGAATGTTGATGCCCAGGGCGAAGTTGGTGTTCTCGAGGGCGTGATTCATCAGGCTCATTTCCAGCAGGCCCGCGTTCTCCAGTGCCCGCGCCATGGGCAGCGGCCCGGCGTCCAATGGGCGCAGGACCAGGCTCTTGACGAATGTGGATACGTCTGCTTTTGCCTGCGCGTCGTCACCGGCGATGAACACGTCCAACGAGTGACCCGCGGCCGCGCCGGCGGTCAGAACGTTGGCGAACACGGTGTTGAACGCCTTGACGACGTGCGCGCCGGCGGGGGCGGCCTTGGCGATCTCCTGCGCGCCGGAGCTGCCCTCGGGGGTGACAAAGCCTGTGAGATCGGGGGTGACGGGGTTGGTGATGTCGATGATGACCTTGCCGCTCAGGGCATTCCCATACTCGCTGACCACCGCCGACGCGCTGGCGTACGGCACGGCGAGGATGACAATGTCCCCGGCCGGAGCGATGCCCGCCGTTCCGGCAGTGGCGCCGGCGAGTTTGGCGGCCACTTCGTTGGCTTTGGCTGGGTCGCGGCCGATGATCTCGACGGCGTTTCCGCCCGCAAGTGCCCGTTCCGCCAGCGCAGTGGCCATGTTCCCTAGGCCGACGATGCTAACGCTGCTGCTCATGACTGCTCCTTTGGTTGATGGTCCATTATGTTGATCTATCAACCATAAGCACATTTTTGGTGATGCGTCAACCAATGGGGATAGAGTGGACGCCTATGGAACCGAACTGGCTGAGGCCCGACGAAGACCGCGCGTGGCGGGCCTTCGTGTTCGCGCAACGGCAACTCGTCGTGCGCCTGAACAAGGGGCTGCAGGCGTCGGGCCTGTCCGGGGCCGACTACGACGTCCTGGTGGTGCTCTCGGCTCAGGACGGAGAGCTCATGCGCGCCCGCGACCTATGCACCACATTGGACTGGGAGAAGAGCCGCCTCTCTCATCAGCTGCGGCGCATGCAGCACGACGGGCTGATCAGCCGCGAACTCAACCCCGACGACGCCCGCAGCACCATGGTCCGCCTGCTGCCTGCTGGCCGCGCCGCCATCGAGACGGCAGCGCCGGGGCACGTGGCGGATGTCCGCCGGAACTTCATCGACCTGTTCACTCCGGCTGAGCTCGACACGCTCGCCACCCTCAACGAGCGAATCCTGCACCACCTGGCCACAGACGACGGCTCTTCTGCCGAAGACGAGCCTTCGTATCTCAATCAGCCGCGAGCATTTCAGCTTTAAGCCCGCCGGTTCGCCGCTTCCTGCGCGAGCTGCATGCGTGAGGTCAGCCCGAGCTTGGTGTAGACGTGGGTCAGGTGAGCCTGCACGGTGCGTGGTGACACGAAGAGCCGCGCGGCGACCTCCTTGTTACCCAGGCCTTCGCTGACGAGCTTCACGACGTCCAGCTCGGCGCGGGTGAGCGACGCCCACCCGCTGCTGGCGCGCTTACGCTCACCACGACCGCGTTGCGCATAGGCAACGGCGTCCGGGATCGACAGCGCCGCACCCTCTGCCCATGCTGCGTCGAAGTCGTTCGTGCCCAAAGCATCCCGAAGCGTAGCGACGATGGCGTCATCGCCCTCATCGAGAACCTTGAAGCGCACGAAGCCCATCTGCTTGCGGGCTCGGTGCGCCGCACCGAACAACCGAGCCGCCAAGAGGTGATTCTGACTTTGCGCCGCCACGATGGCCAGGCAGTCGAGCGCGAACGGCACGACGAGGTCGCCGCCGAGCTCGGCGGCGAGGTGAAGAGCGTCGTAGGCGTCACGGTCGGCAGCATCGAGCTCGCCCTGTGCGATCAAGACGCGTGAGCGGGATGTCAACGAGGCCGCCAAACTCCACGCCGTGGTCACCGACACCACGTCGTCCGCCCAGCGACGGGCGGCGGCGAGATCGCCGCATGTCAGCGGAGCAAGGGGCGCCCAGGTGAATATCCCTGAGGTCATGGGATCCATGCCGGTGCGCTTGCGCGCGGCTTCATATGCTTCCCACGCTGCGGGCGCGTCGCCTGCTGCCAGGTGAACGGTGCCCAGAGCCGAGTGGGCAATTCCGACGTTGTACTCATCGGCCTCGGAGGCGCGTTCGAGACTCTCAACCGCGAGTGCCCGCGCATTGGCTTCATCTCCCAGGTAAGCCAGCGTGAATGTCCGCGTGGTCGACGCGGCCAGGGCCTCTGCCAAATCGTTGGCCGCGATGGACTCGTCGACCACCTCGGCGAGCCGGGCGGCGCACCCGACCAAGTCGCCGCGGAGGACTTGCGACCAGCCCAGCAGATATCGGAACTGACGAGCGAGGAAGTCGTAGCCGATGTCCTCAGCGATCCGAAGTCCTTCCTCGGCAGCTTCTTTAGCCCCGACGAGTTCGTAAACTATGCGACCGGTCACCCAGTCGAGCGCGGTGATCTGCGCGAGCGACCGGGAATCACCAAGTTGCCGCGCCAGTTGCGTCGCCTCCGTGAACAATGGTCTGGCCACTTCACGATCGTGCGGGTTGGCGAGTGCGGCGCAGGTGGTCAAGGTCCGTAGCACCAGCGCAGGGTCGCCGAGTTCCCGTGCAGTTGCCAACGCCTGCTCGGACTCCTCGCGGCCTTCGCTCGAGCCGGTGAACAACGAGAGCAGGCCCTTATCGGCCACGGCGCGCACGCGCGCAGCCGTTGCCTCGGTGCTTGGTGAGCTGTCGCAGGCAAGCGCGGAGCTCAGCCAATTCAGTCCTTCCCGGACGCGCCCCCGCTCCCACCACAGTTGTTGCAGCGACGACGCCAACACAAGTGCCAGCGTGTCATCGGATCGTTCCAAGCTCCAGGTGAAAGCGGCTCGGAGATTGGCCATTTCGGTTTCCGCCCAGTCGAGACGGTATTGGTAGCCGCTATCCGCAGGGCCGTCTAATCGGGCGGCCACCGCGGTGTAGTGGTCGCGGTGACGGGTGCGCACGTCGTCACCCTGGTGGGCCTCGCGGAGCTTTTCCTGCGCGTACTGACGCACGGTTTCCAGTAGCCGATACCGGGTTCCATGTGGGCCGTCCTCTGCGACGACAAGTGACTTGTCCACCAGCAGCGTGAGCTGATCAAGCACCTGGTATCGCTCCGTGTCGGCGTCGGCCGCGACGGCCTGCGCGGCGTCGGCGTCGAACCCGCCGAAAAACACCGCCAGCCTTAGGAACAGCACCTTTTCGGAATCGCTCAGCAGATCGTGAGACCAGTCCACTGAGGCGCGCAACGTCTGCTGGCGGCGCACCGCGGTGCGCGCTCCTCCGGTGAGAAGACGGAACTGGTCACGCAGGCTGTCGAGGATCTCGTTCGGCGACAGTGCCCGAACCCGTGCCGCGGCGAGTTCGATGGCCAACGGGAGGCCGTCGAGTCTGCGACAGATCTCGGTCACGATCTCTCGGTTATCCCCGGTGACCCGAAACTCGGGCTTCGTCCTGCGTGCGCGGTCGCCGAACAACTCGATCGCTTCGTCCTCCAGCGACAGCGACGACACGCGCCAGCTCACTTCGCCGGCAACGCCGATCGGTTCGCGGCTCGTCGTCAACAGCTTCAACGCCGGGCTGCCTGCGAGCAGGCCCGCGACCAGCTCGGCGCTGGCGTCCAGCAGGTGCTCGCAGTTGTCGACGAGGATCAACATCCGGCGATCGCGAACAAACCGCAGCAGAACGTCCATCGTCTCTTTGCCGGGCTGATCGGGCAGGCCCAGGGCGCGCGCCGCCGTAACGGGCACCACGTCGGGATCGGTGATCGGTGCCAGGTCGACGTACCACACCCCGTCAACGAACTCGGCGGCGATCTCGGCGGCGACCTGCACGGCCAGGCGTGTCTTACCCGCGCCGCCCGCGCCGGTCAGCGTGACGAGTCGGTTGTCGGCGAGCGCCTCGCGGATGCCGTTGATCTCGCCTCTGCGTCCGATGAAGCTGGACAGCTGCACCGGAAGATTCTCGGCCGCAACAACATTCGCGGTACGCAAGGGCGGGAAGTCATTGTGCAGGTCCGGGTGGCAGAGCTGTACCACGTGCTCGGGCCGGGGCAGGTCGCGCAGCGAATGGCTACCAAGGTCGTTGAGCGTGACGTCCGCAGGAAGCTGATCGACGACAAGCGGTTCCGTCGCACCCGAGAGCACCGTCTGGCCACCGTGCGCGAGGTCACGCAGCCGCGCGGTGCGGTTGATCGTCGGACCGATGTAGTTGCCCTCGTCGCGCAGATGGACGTCGCCGGTGTGCACGCCGATGCGCAGCTTGATCGGCGCCAACGGCGCCCGCTGCAACTCCAGAGCACATCCCACCGCGTCGGCGGCCCGGGAGAACGCAATGACGAAGCTGTCGCCCTCGCCCTGTTCGACGGGTCGCACTCCGCCATGAGCGGCGACTGCGTCGGACAAGGTCTGGTCGAGGCGCTCGAACGCGGCCTTCATCGCCTCGGGCTGGGTCTCCCACAAACGCGTCGAGCCTTCGACGTCAGCCAGCAGCAGCGTGACCGTTCCAGTCGGAAGCTCGCTCATGTCGGGGCCAATGTCTGGGTTCGTCCAGCTAGTTTCGCTCATGCTAGCCAGCTTGCGGTGACGTCCATCGGCGAAACATCAGTCAAATCGCCAATTGTTGCGGCATGGACATGCGTACATACGCGTCCAGTCACCGCGGATTTAGGCGTATTGGCCGATGGCCACTCGTCGGCGCCACCCGATAGTCGACCCCATGACAAAAAACATGACGGGATACGACTTCATCGTGGTCGGCGCCGGCTCGGCCGGTTGCGCCGTGGCCGGACGCTTGGCGGCCGAGTCGTCGGCCAGCATGCTCTTGATCGAAGCCGGCGGCTCTGATCGACGCCTGACGATCCGGGTGCCCCTGTTGGCGCCTATGCAGTACGGGACTTCGTTGGACTGGGCGTTCGAAACCGAACCGGAGCCCGGCTGTGCCGACCGGCGGATCCCACAACCGCGCGGTCGTGTGGTCGGCGGCTGCAGCGCGATGAACAGCATGTTCTGGATCAAGGGAAGCAATCTGGATTACGACGGTTGGCGGCTGCCCGGCTGGGGCTGGGACGACGTGGCTCCGGTCTTCGCACGGATCGAGCGGGGGCCGATGCGCATCAACCGCTCGCCATACCCCGACGAGCTGTCCCATCGCTTCGTCGCCGCTGCTCGAGCCGCGGGCGTCGCCGCCAACGATGACGTCAGCGGACCCGAACTCGATGGTGCGGCGATCACGCCGGTCAACATTCACAAGGGTCAACGGTGGAGCGCGGCGCGCGGTTACCTCCGGCACCAACTCAATCTGACCGTGGTCAGCAACGCCTTGGTCGACCGCGTGATCATTCGCAACGGCCGTGCCGCCGGCGTCGAATTCCGCCGTCGCGGACGTACGCATCAGGCAATCGCTAACCATGAGGTCGTCCTGAGCACCGGCACGTTCGGCACGCCGCAACTGCTGCAGGTATCCGGTATTGGTCCCGCGGACCACCTCCACCGGGTTGGCGTCACGCCATTGGTCGACAGTCCCCGCGTCGGCCAAGGCCTCGCTGACCACCCGATGGCCTGGGCCGTGTGGTCCCTAGCGCCCGGTTACGTTGGCTTCGCGGATGTCAGGAACCCAAAGTGGTTGCTGCAATGGCTGTTACGTCACCGTGGCAAGCTCGCGAGTAACGGCGGGGAGGCTTTAGCTCATATCCGGTCGACGGTCGAAGTCCCGGCATGCGACGTTCAGCTGATCTTCACGCCCGCCGACGCCAGGGCCGAACCCCGGGGAAGAAGATTCGCGCCCGCGTTGTCGGTCGGCCATTCGTATTGGACACCCAGGAGCCGCGGAAGTGTTCTCATTCGTACATCGGATTCCGCTGTGCCACCGGCGATCCGGATGAACCAGTTTGCCGAGCGCGAGGATGTCGACGCTCTCGTGCGGGCGGTTCAGCGCACACGCGAGATCATCGCCACCGAGCCGATCGCGCCGACAGTCAAATGCGAGCTCGTTCCAGGCCGGGATGAGGACATCGAGACCTACATCAGGGCCACCGCGAAAACCACCGCCCATCCGGCGTGCAGTGTCGCGATGGGCGGTGACGTTGATAGCCCACTTGACGAAAAGCTTCGCGTTCGCGGTGTGGACAACCTGCGCGTCGCCGATGCCTCAGCCTTGCCCGAGATCCCGCGGGCGAACACCAATGCACCTTCGATCATGATCGGCGAACGTTGCGCCGATTTCTTAATGGCTGATCACCGGTTGTCCTAGCGCCGTGGGCAGCGCGCTAGCGCAACTGACCGTCGGGGTGCAAGGCGTGCCACTGCTCCTCGATGCGGGCCACGCGGCGGTTCTCCACGACGAACCACAGCGCTCCAGCGAGTGCCCCGAGCACGGCGATGAGCACGGTCGTAGATAGCCATTCGTAATGTCGGTAGGCGGCGGCTGCCGCCGTGCAGATCATCCCAAATGTTGACACTGCCAGCAGGATCAACCCTGGCCAGAAGAAGTTGTCCTTCATCGTGATACCAGCGTGCGGTTGCGTGGTCCGAGAATGATCCGTCGGATCGTGATGAGTGTCGCCCATCACGTCTCCCTCCGTCGTCGGACGAGATAACCAAATGCTACTCACCCGGGCGGCGCACCGAAATGGCGAATTCTGCGGTCAGGCCGGTTCAGCGCCTTGGCGGCCCAACAACTCAGGCAGTGAAACTGCGCCGATCGTCGTCACGAGCCACACAACGAGCGTCGTGGCCACCCAGGAGGCCATGCCGCTAATTGTGAGCCCGTGCTTTACCGCCGTGGCGAGGCTTAACGCGAAAACGGTCAAAAGCAGGGCGGTGCCGCCAAGGAGCAGCGACGCATACCCATGGGGCAACTTCAAGCACAACAAGGACAGCACCGCCTGTCCTACCGAGAACACCACTACGGCGACGACGAAGCCCGACACCGACAACGAGACTCCGGGAACAACCCACGCGGCCACCAGTAGTCCGATCGCCCACGATCCCAGAAGCAGAACTGCACGCAACAGGATTTGCCTCATGACACTAAGCGTAGGTCTCCGGAGTGCTCATGAAAGACCGTTTCGGACCCTGACCATCGGTCGAGTCAGCCGCCGCCGGGCAGGCTGTCCCTGATGTCTTGCAGGTCGTGGTTGATGCCCTGCAGATCACCTTGGATGGACTGCAGATTGGTCAGCGACTTCTGGTACGTCTGCTGGTTCTGATCCGAGGCTGCCGATTCGAATTGCGGGCAGTAGGTGATGACGGCAGCGGACACGACATCGGCGCTTTGGCCGGCATCCCAGATCGTCGAATGCTGCACAAAGTGCGCGGCGTCCGCGACGTTGGGTTGCCGCCCGAGGAAATCGCACACCGCGTGCCCTTGGTTCACGACGTAGTCGCGGTTGGGGACCGGCACGCCCTCGCGCTGCAGGGTCTCGAGAAACGCATTCTCGGCGATGTCGGTTGGCGAAACGGGCTTAGCCGGTGGAATGAATGGCGCCTGGGCCGCTGTTGTCGGTAGCTCATCTGACGGCGGGCTTACCGTCGGCTCGGTCTTCGGGTGCCGGTTGTGAAGCGCGAACATCACGGCGGCCACCGCGGCGATGGTGATCAGGGACAGTGGGATCGCCGCACGCACGGCCATCCGGAGCAGCAGACTCCGACGCTTGCGAGGCGGGCGCTCGTCGGCTTCGGTCGCGGGCGAACGGATCTCATCGAGAACCGCCGTGTCAAACAGCGCCTCGGTGGGGTGCCCGAGGCGCTCGTCGAGAAGCGCGTCGATCCGCTGACTGGACGGCCGGCCACCGCCCTCGCGGGTTGAGCGGAGCTCGGCAGCCAGCCGCCGCAACTCGGAATCGATCGTCTCGCGATCGCGCATCTCCCGAGCTTAGAACTAGATGGCGGATCGGCTGAGGGGTAATGCGTTATCTCGTTGCAAACGCGGGCCGATGATCCGCCCACCGCGCGGAGTGCGGAACGCGGCGATCGTCGCCAAAGACTACGAAATTCGATTCATGCAAGGAAGTTTGCGTCGGTGGGCGGGCCCGAGTCGTGGGGAATTGTCCCCAATTTTGCCTGCCCTGGGGCACAGTGGAGCCTCTACTCATGCAGGGGTTGCGGTGAGCTCTCAACGTCAGGCCGGGGCGCTGCTGATGGGCGCCTCGATCACGCTGCTGGCGTTGACGCCGGCGGCAATTGCCCGGGCAGACAATGTCGACGACCCGTTGAACGCGTTGATGATGGGCGGCACGGCGATGCCGACGCCCAGCGAGTTTTGGCGAGACACCATCATTACCGACTACATCGACCCCGCCCTCGGCCAGAACTACACCCCGGTGTTGGTGCCCACCCCGGAATCGGCTGCCAGCACGTCGATTCCGGTTGGTCTGGCGAGTCTGCAGGCCGCCATGGACCAGCAGCCGGTCGGTCAGCCGTACCTGATCGAGGGCTATTCCCAAAGCGCTCAGATCGCGATCGACGAAAAACTCGAGCTGATCCAGGCGGGCAACCCGCCGCCCGATGTCACCTTCTTGCTGCTCGGCTCGGGCAACCGGCCCAACGGCGGCTTCCTCGAGCGGTTCGACGGGTTGGTCATCCCGGGGGCGACGGGCTTCGACTTCAACGGCGCCGAGCCGACCGCCGCCGACGTGAGCATCCCCACTATCGACATCGCCAGCCAGTACGACGGTAACGCCGATTTCCCGCAATACCCGATCAACGTGCTGGCTGATCTCAACGCGGTCTTGGGATTCATCTACGAGCACGCCGGCTACGGGGATGGCCCACTGCCAGAACCGATTCCGGCGATCTGGCCGCCGTCGGACCCGCTACCGCCGCTGACCGCATCGTTCGCCGACGAATACGTGCTGGGGTCAACTCAAGTCGTTCAGCAACTGGATGGCGACACCACGTTCTACTTCATCCCCACCACCGACCTGCCGCTGCTGGATCCGCTGCGCAGCCTGGGCGTGCCCGAGCCGGTGCTTCAGATCTTCCAGCCGGTACTCCAGGTGATCGTCGAAGCCGGCTACGACCGGTCCATCCCGTTCGGCGACCCGACACCGGCCGAGCTGATCCCCACCATCGATCCGGTGACGTTCACCCTCGAGTTGGCCAACGGCGTTGTCCAGGGCGCCAACAATGCGTTCGAACTGTTCGGCGCGCAACTGCCCGGCTACGCCGAGCTGGAAAGCTTCTTCACCTCGGCGGAAGCATGGTCTGAAGCGAACATCGGCGTGCCCTACGACCAGCTCGTCACTGAACTCAACACCGATTTCAACCCGTTCACCGCCTTCATCGACGTCGAGGGACCGCTGGGCGCCGACATCCAAAACCTGTTGGAAATCACCGGCATCCAACAGGATCTGCTTGACCCGGTTCTCGGACTCGTCGGAACGATTGGCGGAATGTTCACCAGCTGAACGAATTCACGCAATTGGCCGGGGCGGGGTCGTAGCGAGGCTTTAATGAAGCCATGGAACTGATGAGCCCGCTCGACTCGGTGTTTTTGATGACCGAATCGCGTGAGCATCCGATGCACGTCGGCGGATTGCAACTGTTCGAACCGCCGGAGGGGGCCGGGCCAGATTTCGTCCGCGAAATTCACGACGTCCTGGTGGCCAATCGCCATTTTCAGCCAACATTCCGCAAACGGCCCGCGTGGGTGATCGGCGGACTTCCCAACGTTGCGTGGACCTATGACGACCCGGATGACGTAGACATCGGCTATCACGTGCGGCGCTCGGCGCTGCCGACGCCGGGACGGGTTCGCGAGCTGCTCGAGCTGGCCTCGCGGTGGCACAGCGGTCTGCTCGACCGGCACCGCCCGCTGTGGGAGGCACACTTTGTCGAGGGGTTGACCGACGGACGGTTCGCGCTCTACAGCAAGTTCCACCACTCGCTGATCGACGGTGTGTCAGCGCTGAAGCTGATGCAGCGGACGTTGTCCACCGACCCCGATGACGCTGACATGCAAGCCATCTGGGATCTGCCCCGGCGTCGTCGCGACAGCGGCGACTCGAAACGGCCGAGCCTGAGCCGGTTGGCGGGGTCCATCGCGGCATATGGCCCTTCGACGTGGTCGCTGGCCCGCGCCGCGTTGGTGGAGCAGCAGTTGACGTTGCCGTTCGCTGCGCCGCGCACGATGTTCAACGTGCCTATCGGCGGTGCACGGCGAATTGCCGCCCAGTCGTGGGGGATTGACCGGCTCAAGAGCATCAAGACGGCTGCGGGTGTCACGTTCAACGACGTCATCCTCGCGATGTGCGCCGGTGCACTGCGCTACTACCTGCAGGACGAGCACGCGCTACCGGACGCCCCGCTGATCGCGATGGTTCCGGTGAGTATGCGTTCGGAAGCCGACGCCGACGCCGGCGGCAACCAGGTCGCCGCCCTGCTGTGCAACCTGGCCACCGACGTCGACGATCCGGCGAAGCGGCTGGAAACGATCAGCGCGTCGATGCGAGGCAACAAGAAGGTGTTCGCCGAATTGCCTCGGCTGCAAGCGTACGCGTTGTCCGCGGCTCTCATCGGGCCGCTCGGACTGTCCGCCGTCCCGGGCTTCGTTTCGACAGCACCGCCGCCGTTCAACATCGTCATCTCCAACGTGCCGGGGCCGAGGCAGCCGATGTACTGGGGTGGCGCCCGACTCGACGGCAACTACCCCTTGTCGATCGCGCTGGACGGGCAGGCGCTGAACATCACCATGGTCAACAACGCGGACAGCATCGATTTCGGTCTGGTCGGATGCCGGCGTAGCGTGCCGCACCTGCAGCGGCTGCTCGGGCACCTGGAAACCTCACTCAAGGACCTGGAACTCGCGGTCGGCGTGTGACCCAGTGCCCAAGCTCAGCGCGGGCCTGCTGCTGTACCGGGTGCGCGACGGTGTTGTCGAAGTCCTGATCGCGCATCCGGGTGGGCCGTTCTGGGCCCGCAAGGACGACGGCGCCTGGTCGATCCCCAAGGGCGAGTACGCGCAAGGCGAGGACCCCTGGACGGCTGCGCAGCGTGAATTCTCCGAAGAGGTCGGATCGGCGCCACCGGCCGGCCCGCGGGTCGACCTGGCTCCGGTCAAGCAATCCGGCGGCAAGGTCGTCACCGCGTTCGCGGTCCCGGGCGACCTCGACCCGGCCGGTGCACGCAGTAACACGTTCGAACTCGAATGGCCAAGGGGCTCAGGGCAAATGCGCGAATTTCCCGAAGTCGACCGGGTGGAGTGGTTCCCGGTCGCGCAGGCCAGGACCAAGCTGCTCAAAGGTCAGCGCGCTCTGCTCGATCAGTTGATGGCAGACCCCAGCGTGGCCGATCTGCGGGAGGGCTGATGAAGCCGGCGTATGTTCACACTCATGCAGACGCTGCGCACACCCGACGACCGTTTCACTGATCTGCCCGAATTCCCTTACACCCCAGAGTATTGCGACGTCTCAGACGGCGACGGCGGGACGCTACGGATGGCCTATGTGCAGGACGGCCCGGTCGACGCCGACCCGGTGCTGATGCTGCACGGCGAGCCGTCCTGGTCGTTCCTGTACCGGAAGATGATCCCGGTTCTCGCCGCGGCGGGGCACCGCGTCATCTGCCCCGATCTGGTCGGGTTCGGCCGGTCGGACAAGCCGACTCGCGTCGAGGATTACAGCTATGCGCGCCACGTCGAGTGGGTGCGGGAGCTGGTTTTCGACGCGCTGGACCTGCAGCGGGTGACCCTGGTCGGACAGGACTGGGGCGGTTTGATCGGGCTGCGGCTGGCCGCCGAGCACGCCGAACGCTTCAGCCGGCTGGTGGTCGCCAACACCGGCCTGCCCACCGGCGACATACCGATGCCGGAGATCTGGTGGCAGTTCCGCCAGGCGATCCAGAGTGCGCCGACAATCGACGTCGGCCGGTTCGTGCAAGGGGGCTGCCGCCGGCCGATGAGCGACGACATCCGTGCGGCCTACGACGCGCCGTTTCCCGATGACATCTACTGCGCGGCGCCGCGCGCGATGCCCGGGCTGGTGCCGACCTCGCCCGACGATCCCGCCGCGCCGGCCAACCGAGCCGCCTGGGCCACGCTGTGCGCGAGTCCGACGCCGATGCTGGTCGCGTTCAGCGACGGCGATCCGATCACCGGCGGCATGGCGCCGATCTTCAAACGCGAAATGCCGGGGGCGCAGGGGATCGACCACCCGGTAGTCGGCAATGCCGGACACTTTCTGCAGGAAGATGCCGGCGAAGAACTGGCCGGATACATCGTCGACTTCCTGGGCAGCTGAGCCCGGGCGGTTCAGCACGACACCGCGATCGCGAACGTCTCGGCTTTCAGCCGGGTCGGCTGTTTGTGGTTGAAACCCAGTGCGGCACCGGTGATGTGATAGGTCGAGCCGGTCATCGTAACTGCGGCCTCGCCCTGCAGCTCGCGCTCGTAGGAGCCGGTGAACCCGTCGAGATCCTGGAACCGGACGAACTCGGCTTTGAGCTTGTCGGCGTTGGACACCATCGCGCTCACGCCCGATGCGTGCAGGTCGGTGTGAATCCTGGTCATCCAGTCGATCGACTCGCAGCGCACCGAATACGTGGTGCCCACGTCTTTCCCGTCGACGCGCAGCGTTGCGGTGCCGGGTGGCAACACACCGGGCCTGGCCGGGGCGCCCTTATCGGCCGAGCATCCGGCGGTGACGCCGATCCACAGCATCGCCGCGGCCCCGATACAGACGCCTTTGTGCACGGCAAGAATCTAACGCCGCGCATCCGTTTGCGGGTGCTCCGCTTGCCCGGCACCGTAGCTACCTGCAATTTCTTTGATACCTGCACAATGCAAATATGTCTGCCACGTCGAGTGTCGCCGAGCCGCAGGAACTGCTGCTGCAACTGCTGGACCCGGCAAACCGGGCCAACCCATACGCGGTGTACGCGCACTTCCGTGATCGAGGCCCGATGCACGTGCCGGACGCCAACCTGATCGTGTTCTCGCGCTTCTGCGATTGCGACGAGGCGCTGCGGCATCCGTCGTCGTCTGTCGACCGGATGAAGTCGACGGTCGCGCAACGGATGCTCGCCGAGGGCACCACGGAGCGCCCGCAAGTACCGCCGATGTTCCTGTTCCTCGATCCACCCGATCACACCCGACTGCGCAAATTGGTCAGCAAGGCGTTCCTGCCGAAGGTGGTCAACGAGCTGACGCCGCACATCACCGATCTGGTCGACGGAATGCTGGACCGCGTCGTCGAACAAGGCCGGTTCAATGTCGTCGACGACCTGGCGCATCCGCTGCCGGTGACGGTCATCTGCCGGCTGCTCGGCGTGCCGCTGGAGGACGAGGCGGAGTTCAGCCGCGCATCGGCGCTACTCGCGCAGGCGCTGGACCCGTTCTTCGCGGTCACCGGTGCACCGATGGAGGGCATCGACAAGCGGATCGCCGCCGGCCAGTGGCTGCGGGGATACCTGCACGAGTTGATCGACAAGCGTCGCGCGCATCCCGGCGACGATCTGATGTCGCGGTTGATCGCCGTCGAGGAATCCGGCGACCAGCTGGCCGAAGACGAGATCGTCTCGACCTGCAGCCTGCTACTGATCGCCGGTCACGAGACAACGGTGAACCTGATCGGCAATGCAATGCTGGCGATGTTGCGCGAGCCGGCGCAGTGGGCCGCGCTGGCGGCTGATGCGCAACGCGCACCGGCGGTGATCGAGGAGACGCTTCGCTACGACCCGCCGGTGCACCTGGTGGCCCGAATTGCGGCTGACGACATGACAATTGGCGACACAAACGTCGTCAGGGGCGACACGATGATGCTGCTGCTGGCCGCCGCGCAACACGACCCCGCCGAGTTCGACGAGCCGGCCACCTTCAACCCCGATCGAAAAGCTTTCCGGCACTTGTCCTTCGGACGTGGACTGCATTACTGCCTGGGCGCACCGCTGGCCCGGCTGGAGGCCGCCGTCGCGTTGTCGGCGGTGACGCAGCGATTCCCCAATGCGCGGCTGAAGTCCGAACCGGTCTACAAGCCCAACGTCACACTGCGCGGGCTGGCGACGCTTGACGTCACAGTGTGACGCTCAGTCGCGTGGCTGCGCCGGCCCGGTGGGTGTGAGCGCGATAACCGGAATCGTGCGCGACGTCTTGCGTTCGTAGTCGGCGAATCCCGGGTAGCGCTCGGCCTGCAGCGCGTACTTCTCGTCGCGCTCTTTGCCCTCCAACTCGGTGGCGTGTACGTCGATGATGTCGTCACCAACCTCGATGCGAGTGTCCGGATTGGCTTTCAGATTCCAGTACCAGGCGGGGTTCTTGTCGGCACCGGCATATGAGGCGAAGATCAAATACCGTTCGCCGTCGGCCTGATACATCATGATGTTGGTCCGCGGCTCCCCGCTGCGCGCACCTACGGTGTGCAGGACCACCAGCGGGGCACCCTCGAAGTTGCCGCCTACCCGGCCGTGGTTCGCGCGGAACTCGGCGATATTGCGTTCGTTGAAGTCATTGCCGTCACTCATGTCAGTCAGTCTTCCCGGTCGAGCCGAGTCCGGGAACGATATCGCCGAGGCTGAACGTGACGGGGCTGTCGAGTTGCGCGTAGGTGCACGACGCCGGCTCCCGGTCGGGACGCCAGCGATTGAACTGGGCGGTGTGGCGGAACCGCTGACCCTCCATGTGGTCGTAGCGCACCTCGACGACGCGTTCGGGTCGTAGCGGCACGAACGACAGGTCCTTGCCCGCGTTCCAGCGGGAGTACTCGTTCTTCCGGGGTGTGCGTTCACCCGCCTCCTGAGCGGCCCAATTCCACGGATGATCATCGAAACTCGTCACCAGCGGCAGCAGCTCGGCGAACAGCCGCCGGCGTTCGGCCATCGGGAAGGCGCCGATCACGCCGACCGACGCCAGCGTCCCGTCGTCGGTGTACAGCCCGAGCAACAGCGAGCCGATCGCGTCGTTGCTGGATTTGTGCACGCGATAACCGGCGACCACGCAGTCGGCGGTGCGCTCGTGCTTGATTTTGAACATGATGCGCTTGTCCGGCTGATAGGTGATCGTCAGCGGCTTCGCGATGACGCCGTCGAGACCGGCGCCCTCGAACTCGTCGAACCAGCGCTGCGCGGTGGCCAGATCCGTCGTCGCGGGCGTGACGTGGATCGCCGGACCCGATCCACTCAGCGCCTCGACCAGTGCGGCGCGGCGCTCGGAGAACGGCCGATCGGTGTAGTCGTCGCCGCCGAGGGCCAACAGGTCGAACGCGATGAACGACGCCGGCGTCTTCTCGGCCAGCATCCGCACCCGGGAATCGGCCGGGTGGATGCGCTGCTGCAACGCCTCGAAATCCAGGCCGTGGTCGGTGGCGATGACGATCTCGCCGTCGACCACGCAGCGCTGCGGCAACTCGACGATGGCCGCGGCGACCAACTCGGGAAAGTACCGGGTCATCGGTTTCTCTTTGCGGCTGCCGACCTCCACTTGATCGCCGTCGCGAAAAAGAATCGACCGGAAGCCGTCCCATTTGGGCTCATACGACGCGTCCGGCGGGATCGCTTTCACCGATTTGGCCAGCATCGGCGAAACCGGCGGCATGACAGGCAAGTCCATTTGCACATTGTGCTGGAACCCTGTGCTGGAATCGGGAGATGGGATCGCCAGCGGAGGAAATCGACGTCGACGGGATCGCGGTCCGGCTGACCAATCCGGACAAGATCTACTTCCCGAAGCTGGGATCAGACGGCACAAAGCGACGGCTGGTCGAGTATTACCGGGCCGTCGCCGCCGGCCCGATGCTGGCGTCGCTGCGCGACCGCCCGGTGCATCTGCAACGTTTTCCCGACGGCGTCGACGGCGAGGAGATCTACCAGAAGCGCATTCCGCAGCATCACCCCGATTACCTGGAAACCTGCCGGATCACGTTCCCTTCCGGACGAACCGCCGACGCGCTGCGGGTGACCCACCCGTCCGCGATCGTGTGGGCCGCGCAGATGGGCACGATCACCCTGCACCCGTGGCAGGTCCGCTGCCCCGACACCGAGCATCCCGACGAGTTGCGCGTCGACCTGGACCCGCAGCCCGGCACCGGTTTCGCCGAAGCACGAACCGTGGCCGTCGACGTGCTGCGACCGTTGCTCGACGAGCTCGGGCTGGTCGGCTATCCCAAGACATCCGGCGGCCGCGGCGTGCATGTGTTCCTGCGGATCAAGACGGACTGGGACTTCATCGCGGTGCGCCGGGCCGGCATCGCGCTGGCCCGCGAGGTGGAGCGGCGCGCGCCGGACGCCGTGACGACGTCGTGGTGGAAGGAAGAACGCGGCAAGCGCATCTTCATCGACTTCAACCAGAACGCCCGCGACCGGACGTTCGCGTCGGCCTACTCGGTGCGGCGCACCCAGATTGCGACGGTGTCCATGCCGCTGTCGTGGGACGACTTGGCGGACGCCAATCCCGACGACTACACGATGGCGACCGCGGCCGAGCTGGTCGCCAACCGTGCCGACCCGTGGGCCGACATCGACTCGGTGGACCAGTCGATCGAACCGCTATTGGAGATGGTCGCCGCCGACGAGGAACGCGGGCTCGGCGATCTGCCATATCCGCCCAACTATCCGAAGATGCCCGGTGAGCCGAAACGTGTTCAGCCGAGCAAAGATACGGATCGCAAGAAGCAACGCTAGAGCTTGCCCGCCACGAACGTCGCGGCTTGTTCTGTCATCCCGGACTGGATGTATAGCGCATGAGCGCTCCAGTTCGTGCCTTCAGAGCAGATTGGGTCGTCGGGAATGCACAGCTCAATTGTCTTGGGGCGGTACAGCGGACCGATCGTTGGGAGCTGGCCGCCTACCATCTTGCTCGCCAATGCGCTTTCCGGATTGCCGAACAGGGCGACCGAGGCAACATGGTCAGCCACCTCGGGCGGCAGCTGCTCGGTGATCCTATCGATCACGTTCGCGCCCTGAGAATATCCACTGAGCACCAGTCTGGTGTTGGGGCAGTTCGCAACTGTGGATTGGACATGAGCACGCGCATCGTCGGCACCGACTAACGAACTCCGGGCGAGATCGTCTGTGGCGGGGTAGTTGACTCCGTAGACCTCGATGTCCCGCCCAGGAACTTTCGACCTCAGCGCATCGATGAATGCGTCCCCGTTGCTGCCGGGGCCGGGAGGTTCATCGGTGCCGCGAGCGGACACCACCTCGACGTCGGGGCAGGGGCCGGCAGCGGCGTGATGAGTGTCGACGAGTGCGCACAGCGCCCACGCCAGCGCCACCGCCACAGCAAGGATGCGAGCGATGTTGCGTCGACTCATTATTAGATGCTCACAGGTAGCGCTAGATCTTGCCCGCCACGAACGTCGCGGCCTGGTTGGTGGAATCGGGAACGTAGCCCAGGTGCGCGATGATGCTGCCGCCCTCGGCGCAGATGTTGTCGTTCGGTAGACAGATGTCGATGGTCTTCGGACCGTAGCTCGGGTCGATCGCCGGAATCTGGTTGTCCGACAACTGCTTTGCGTAGCTGCTCTGCGGGTTTCCGAACAGCGCAACGGCGGCAACGTGATTGGCGACCTGGGGGGGCAGCTGATGGCTGGTCAGGTCGGCCACACCCGCACCCTGCGAATACCCGCCGAGCACCACCTTGGTCTTCGGGCAGCTGGCGACGGTGCTCTGCACGTGGGCGACCTCGTCGGCGGCACCGACCTTGGCGCTGTTGGCGTAGTCGGTGGTCGACGGGTAGTCGACTGCGTAGAGATTCACCGTTTTGCCGGGAAGCTGTGACGTCAGCGAGTCGAAGAAGGCCTGCCCGGGCCCACCCGGGCCGACCGGCTCGCCGGTGCCGCGAGCGAACACCACTTCGGCGTCCGGGCATCCGTCGGCCGTGGCGACAGGAACGCCGGCAGGAGCGGTGAGAAAGGCCAATACCATCGCCGGTGCGGTACCGACGATGCGAGCAATGCGGCGTCTATTCATCTTTGCAATGCTGCCATCTCGCCGGAGCGCGAGTAATAGCATCACGCTCATGATCGGATCGCGACGCTGCGGTGCAGGTCAACCACGGGTTGCGGCATAGCATCGTGGCGCAGGTATCCCTCCTCGAAGCCGACAGCGGTCTGCCACGCGGCGTTTGTGGGGCCGCCGACCCGCGCTTCGCGACTGTGGTCCGGTTGTTCGCCGGGCTGTTTCCCGGTCGCCGATTCGGTGGCGGGACCTTGTGCGTTTACATCGAAGGCAAACCGGTCGTTGACGTCTGGACGGGATGGTCGGACCGGGCCGGTGAGGCGCCATGGACGGCTGACACCGCTGCGATGGTGTTCTCCGCGACGAAGGGTGTCGCATCCACTGTGATGCACCGGTTGGTGGACCGCGGCATCCTGGCTTACGACTCGCCCGTTGCCGACTATTGGCCGGAGTTCGGTGCCAACGGCAAAGCTGACATCACGGTCCGCGACGTCTTGCGACATCGATCGGGACTGTCGCATCTGAAGGGCGTCAGCAAGACGGAGCTGATGGATCACCGCCTGATGGAGGAGCGGCTGGCCGCGGCACCGGTCGACCACCTGCGGGGCGCCCCGGCGTATCACGCATTGACCTACGGTTGGCTGTTGTCCGGTCTGGCCCGATCGGTGACAGGCAAGGGCATGCGAGAGTTGATCCGCACCGAGCTGGCGTCTCCACTCAACACCGACGGGCTGCATCTCGGTCGTCCGCCGGCCGACTCGCCCACCAAGGTCGCGGAGATTCTGGCCCCACAGAGCGCTCGACCCAATCCGTTGTTCAACTTCGTCGCGCCGAAGGTCGCCGGTCTACCAATGTCGGGCGCCTTCGGCGCTATGTACTTCCCCGGAATCAAATCCTTTGTGCAGGGCGACATTCCGTTTCTTGATGGCGAGGTGCCCGCAGCCAACGGCGTTGTCACCGGACGTGGACTGGCCAAGATGTACGCCGCACTGGCCAACGGCGGCCAAATCGACGGAACACAGTTCATCTCCTCAGAGTTGGCAGAAGGCTTGGCGGGCAAGCCTCGAGCGCTGCCAGACCTAAACATGATGGTGCCGATGCCGTTTCACCTCGGGTATCACGAATCGCCGATTCCCGGACTACTGAAGGGGTTCGGCCATATCGGTCTGGGCGGAACGCTCGGATGGGCGGATCCGCAAACGGCCAGCGCGTTCGGCTTCGTGCACAACCGGTTGTTGACGCCGATGCTGTTCGACATGGCGTCGTTCGCGGGCTTGGCC
>NZ_JBAPMI010000268.1:0-5070 GCF_049278535.1 Mycobacterium sp.
CCCCGCACCGGTCCGGGTCGGCTTCCGGCTCGGTGACCCGGCGGCCGGCGAGCTCGGCGTGCGAGACGGCATGCTGGTCGACAGGGCCTTTTTCTCCGCCGGCTCCGATCTGGCTCTGGCGCCGGTCGCGTCGATCCCGGTGCCGGGCCCGGTGGGCGTGCTCGATGCGCTGGCCGCCGCCGCCCTGGCGCGCAGCATCGGGGTCTCCGGCGACGCGATAGCCGCGGCGCTGGCTTCCTTCCAGGTGGGTCGGCACCGCGCCGAGGTGGTCGCGGTTGTCGACAACATCAGCTACGTCGACGATTCCAAGGCCACGAACCCGCACGCCGCCGAGGCGTCGGTGCTGGCCTACCCGCGGGTGGTGTGGATCGCCGGGGGTCTGCTCAAGGGCGCATCGGTGCACGAGACCGTCGCGAAGATCGCTCCGCGGCTGGTCGGGGCGGTGTTGATCGGCCGGGACAGGGCGATGGTTGCCGAGGCGTTATCGCGACACGCGCCGGATGTGCCCGTCGTACAGGTTGTGGCAGGCGAGGATATTGATATGCATGCGACTGCTGAGTCTTCTGTTGCGTATGTGACACGGATGGCTCCTTTGTCGGACGAGACCGTCGGCACCCGTGTTATGACCGCTGCCGTGGCCGCCGCTCGTGGCCTGGCCCAACCCGGCGATACGGTGCTGCTGGCACCCGCTGGTGCCTCCTTTGACCAGTTCACCGGCTACGGGGAGCGCGGCGACGCGTTCGCGGCCGCTGTCCGCGCCACGCCCCGGTAGCTGCGGGTGAAAATCACACTGACCCGGTTGCTGCGCCGGGGAACCAAGGGCGACCTGCCGGCGGACGGTACGTCGGAGGCGTCCGAGGAGAAGGCGACCACCAAGGCGGCAACCGCGGCCACGGGCGAGCCACGTACCCGGTTCGGGGCCTGGCTGGGCCGGCCGATGACGTCGTTCCACCTGATCATCGCTGTCGCCGCACTGTTGACCACGCTGGGTCTGACCATGGTCTTGTCCGCATCCGGGGTCCGTTCCTACGACGATGACGGGTCAGCGTGGGTCATCTTCGGCCGCCAGGTGCTGTGGACAATCGTTGGGCTGGTCGCCTGCTACCTGGCGTTGCGGCTGCCGGTGCGATTCATGCGGCGCATGGCGTTCTCAGGCTTCGCCGCGACCATTGCCATGCTGGTGCTGGTGCTGATCCCGGGAATCGGTAACGAAGCCAACGGTTCTCGCGGGTGGTTCGTGATCGCCGGGTTCTCGATGCAGCCCTCCGAGCTGACCAAGATCGCCTTCGCGATCTGGGGTGCGCACCTGCTTGCGGCGCGGCGCATGGAGCGAGCCTCGTTGCGGGAGATGCTGATTCCGTTGGTGCCGGCAGCGGTCATCGCGCTGGCACTCATCGTCGCGCAGCCCGACCTGGGCCAGACGGTGTCGATGAGCATCATCCTGCTCGGCCTGCTGTGGTACGCCGGCCTGCCGCTGCGGGTGTTCCTGAGCTCGCTGTTCGCCGCGATCGTCGCCGGAGCGATCCTGGCGGTGTCAGCGGGCTACCGCTCCGACCGGGTGCGGTCGTGGCTGGACCCCGGTCAGGACCCGCAGGACTCTGGATATCAGGCCAGGCAGGCCAAGTATGCGCTGGCCAACGGCGGTATTTTCGGCGAAGGCCTGGGTCAGGGCACCGCGAAATGGAACTACTTGCCCAACGCTCACAACGACTTCATCTTCGCGATCATCGGCGAGGAGCTCGGCCTGGTCGGCGCGCTCGGACTGCTGGGACTGTTCGGGTTGTTCGCCTACACCGGGATGCGCATCGCGCGCCGCTCCGCCGACCCGTTCCTGCGGCTGCTCACCGCGACCACCACGCTGTGGGTGATCGGCCAATCGTTCATCAACGTCGGTTACGTGATCGGCCTGCTGCCCGTGACGGGTATCCAGCTGCCACTTATCTCCGCCGGTGGAACATCCACGGCCACAACACTTCTGATGATCGGCATGATGGCCAACGCGGCCCGGCACGAACCCGAGGCGGTCGCCGCCCTGCGAGCCGGGCGCGACGACCGGATGAACCGCATTCTGCGGCTGCCGTTGCCGGAGCCCTATGCGCCGACCCGGGTCGAGGCGCTGCGCGATCGGCTGCGCAGCCGGCCGCAACCGGCCAAGCCACAGCGCAAGCCGTCCGCTGCTCGAGCAGCGCGGCCGGCGAGACAGCCCACGGTGGATCGGCGGGCTTCCAGCGCAGGGCATCATGTAGGCGGACAGCGGTACACCGGCCAGCGTCAAGCACGCGGCCGTCGAGCACTGGAAGGTCAGCGCTACGGGTGAACGACTCGGTCAAGGAGCCAACCGGGCACTCCTCGTTGTCAGTTGTGCTCGCGGGCGGCGGCACAGCCGGCCACGTTGAGCCCGCAATGGCCGTCGCCGATGCCCTGGTCGCGCTCGATCCCGACGTCCGAATCACCGCGCTGGGCACCGCGCGCGGCCTGGAGACCAGGCTGGTGCCCGAGCGTGGCTACCAGCTCGAGCTGATCACTCCCGTCCCGCTGCCCCGCAAACCCACCGGCGACTTGGCCCGCCTCCCGGCGCGGGTGCTGCGGGCGGTCCGGCAGACCCGGGCCGTCCTGGACAAAGTCGACGCCGACGTCGTGATCGGGTTCGGCGGCTACGTGTCGCTGCCTGCGTATCTGGCTGCCCGTGGGGTGGCCCGGCGCCGTCGGCGCGTGCCGGTGGTGATCCACGAAGCCAACGCCAGCGCCGGGCTGGCCAACCGGGTCGGGGCCCGCAGCGCGCACCGAGTGCTTTCGGCGGTGCCCGATCCCGGCCTGCGGCATGCCGAAGTGGTCGGCGTTCCGGTCCGGGAAGCGATCACCTCGCTGGACCGCGCAAAGCTGCGGTCGTCGGCGCGCGCGCATTTCGGCTTCGCCGACGACGCCCGGGTGCTGCTGGTTTTCGGCGGCTCGCAGGGTGCGGCCTCGATCAACCGGGCGGTCGCCGCGGCCGCCGGCGATCTGGCGGCCGCCGGCGTTGCCGTGCTGCATGCGCACGGCGCCAAGAACACCCTGGATCTGCGCACCAAGGCGCCCGGGGACCCGCCGTACGTCGCGGTCCCGTACCTGAGCCGGATGGACCTGGCCTATGCCGCCGCCGACTTGGCGATCTGCCGGTCGGGTGCGATGACGGTCGCCGAGGTGACCGCCGTCGGACTGCCCTCGGTCTACGTGCCGCTGCCGATCGGCAACGGCGAACAGCGGCTCAACGCGCTACCGGTAGTCCGTGCCGGCGGTGGGATTCTGGTCGCCGACGCCGACCTGACGCCGGACTTCATCGCCGAGCAGGTTGCCGAGCTGCTGAACGACGCGCCGCGGCTGGCGGCGATGACGACGGCCGCGGCACTGGCCGGTCATCCGGACGCGGCGAAGCAGGTGGCGCGCGTCGCGCTGGACGTCGCGCGGGCAGCGCGGGATGGCAGGCGCGGGAAAAGTCGGCGGAGTGCGCTGGACGTCGCGCGGACGGGGAGAACTCGACGATGAACGCCCCGCCGCTGCCCCCCGAATTGCAGCGGGTGCACATGGTCGGCATCGGGGGAGCGGGCATGTCGGGGATCGCCCGCATCCTGCTGGACCGCGGCGGGATGGTGTCCGGATCCGATGCCAAGGAGTCACGCGGAGTGCGCGCACTGCGGGCCCGCGGCGCACTGATCCGGATCGGCCACGACGCGTCGTCACTGGATCTGCTGCCCGGTGGTGCGACGGCGGTCATCACCACCCACGCCGCGATCCCCAAGACCAATCCCGAGCTCGTCGAGGCGCGTCGCCGTGGCATTCCGGTGGTGCTGCGGCCGGCGGTGCTGGCCAAGCTGATGGCCGGCCGGACCACGCTGATGGTGACCGGTACGCACGGCAAGACGACCACCACGTCGATGCTGATCGTGGCGCTTCAGCAGTGCGGCCGGGACCCGTCTTTCGCCGTCGGGGGTGAGCTGGGCGAGGCCGGTACCAACGCCCACCACGGCAGCGGGGACTGCTTTGTCGCCGAGGCCGACGAGAGCGACGGCTCGCTGCTGGAATACACCCCGAATGTCGCGGTGGTCACCAACATCGAGGCCGACCATCTCGACTTCTTCGGCAGTTCCGATGCCTATACCGCGGTGTTCGACTCGTTCGCGGAGCGCATCGCACCCGGCGGCGCGCTCGTCGTCTGCACCGACGACCCGGGCGCGGCCGCTCTGGCCGAACGCGTTGCAGCACTGGGGATCCGGGTGCTGCGGTACGGCTCCTCGTACGACAGTCCTGACCACAAGTTGGCCGGGGCGTTGTTGTCATGGGAACAACAGGGCACCGAGGCGGTCGCACACATCAAGCTCGACGGCGAAATCCATCCGTGGGTGATGCGGCTGTCGGTCCCGGGCCGGCATATGGCGCTCAACGCGCTGGGTGCGATGCTGGCCGCCGTCGAGATAGGCGCCGCAGCCGACTGCGTGTTGGACGGGCTGGCCGGTTTCGAAGGAGTGCGTCGCCGCTTCGAGCTGATCGGAAACACCTCCGGGGTAAGGGTTTTCGACGACTACGCCCACCATCCAACGGAAGTCAGTGCCACCCTGGAGGCGGTACGGACGCTGCTGGAGCAGAGCGGCGCCGGCCGATCGCTGGTGGTGTTTCAGCCGCATTTGTACTCGCGGACAAAGGATTTCGCTGTGGAGTTCGGTCAAGCACTCGACGCGGCCGATCAGGTTTTCGTGCTCGACGTCTACGCCGCACGCGAACAGCCGATCATCGGGGTGAGCGGGGCGCTCGTTGCCGAACACGTCAGCGTCCCGGTGCAGTACCTGCCCGATTTCTCGTCGGTCGCCGAGGCAGTGGCCGCGGCCGCCGCGCCGGGCGATGTCGTCGTGACGATGGGCGCCGGCGATGTCACCATGCTCGCGCCGGAGATCGTCACCGCGCTGCAAGTACGGTCCAACCGCGGCGCGCCGGGCCGGCCGGGGACGTCGTCGTGACCGAGCGGGACGACGTGACGCCGGGTGATGCGGCCGACGACCCCGCGAGCGACATCACCGCGACCGGGCCGATCGAGAACGA
>NZ_JBAPMI010000269.1:0-3041 GCF_049278535.1 Mycobacterium sp.
GCCGAAGCCATCTCGAGCGGGTCGCGCCGATCCGACGACCGTGACGTCGGCCGACCGTCCAAAGCGGCCTTCACCGCCTCGATCGGATCCCGGAAACGATTCGGCGAGTCGTCCTGCACGGGCGGCAGGATCGTGGTCAGCCGGTCGTCGGGCGGAACCGGAGGCCTTGACGAACCTCGTCGGGTCGACCCGGCATCAGCCCCTGACCCCTTCGGGTTGCCAGCGGCTGACTGGTCTTGCTGCCCTTCGTTATTCACTGGCCGTGCGGGCGCCGTCGCGCGCTGTCCGGGTGCTGCGCGGCTTCCGCGGCGGACGCGCCGTCCGTGCCGCGCCGAGAACATACGACTTGACCAAGTGATTCCAACTGCAGGTTCGACACACCTCCACCACGTGTACGGAGAACTCCTCGAACCGCGAGGCTAGCAAGACCAATTCTTCGGCGGTCCGTGCAGACCCGGACACCGCGCCGAGGTGGTCGCCGAATACCCACGACACCAGCGTCAGCTGCTCCTTGCGACAGATCGGGCACATCACCGAGCTGACCTTGCCGTGGAACTTCGCCGCGCGCAGCAGGTAGGGGTTGGCGTCACACACCTCGGTTACACCGGTCCGGCCGGAGTAGACCTCGGCCAGCAGGGAGCGGCGCCGGAGCGCGTAGTCCACCACCTGTCGCTGCAATCGCACGATGACCAGAGTACGTCCGCGAGGACGCTGCCGAGAGGTAGGTCGGTTACGTTTCCCGGTTACGAAGCACTGACCTCGCCGACGTTCGGCAGGAACGCCGACCTGACCGGCTCGGCCGGTCGGCTCTGTGCGGCCCCGTCGCCCAGTAGACCCCGCGCAGCCAGGATCGGGCGGACGCCCTCGCCGAAGACGTAGGCCTCCTCGAGATGGGGATATCCGGACAAGATGAAGTGGTCCAGGCCCAGCTCGGCGTATTCGGCGATGCGATCGGCGACCTCAGCGTGCGAGCCGACCAGCGCGGTGCCCGCGCCACCACGCACCAGTCCGACGCCGGACCACAGGTTGGGATAGATCTCCAGCCGTCGCACATCCACCCCGGCTGTGTAATCCTCACCACCACCATGCAATTGGCGCATCCTGCGTTGGCCGACCGACTCGGAGCGGGCCAGCGACTGCTGTGCCGCGGCCACGGTCTCCGGGCTCAGGCCGTTCAGCAACCGCTCCGCCTCGGCCCAGGCCTGCTCGGTGGTGTCGCGGGAGATGACGTGCACCCGAAGGCCGTAGCTCACTTGCCGACCCCGCGCCGCGGCCAGGCCCCGAATCCAGTCCAGCTTTTCTTTGACCTGCTCGGGCCGCTCGCCCCAAGTCAGGTAGGTATCGGCATATTGGGCCGCGACCTGGCCGGCCTCCGGCGAGGAGCCGCCGAAGAAGACGGGCGGCAGCGGATCGGGTCGTCGCGCCAGCGAGGCTTGCTCGATGCGCAGGTGTTCGCCGGTGGCGGTCACCGGGGAGTCGGACGTCCACAGCCGGCGGACGACGTCCAGGAATTCCCCACAGCGCGCGTAGCGGTCCTGCTTCTCCAGGAAGTCACCGAACGCGCGCTGCTCGCTGCTCTCGCCACCGGTCACCACGTTGAGCATCAGCCGGCCCTGTGACTGCCATTGAAAGGTCGTCGCCATCTGCGCGGCCAGCGTCGGACTGATCAGTCCCGGGCGGAACGCCACCAGATACTTCAGCGTCTCGGTGTTGCCGATCAGCATCGCGGTGGTCAGCCAGGCGTCTTCGCACCACAGACCGGTAGGCGTCAGCACAGCCTCGAAGCCATTGCTCTCGGCGGCCTGGGCCAATTGGATGAGGTACTTCAGGTCGGCCGGCCGATCGCCGCGCATGGTGCTGCCATGGCCGCCGGCGATCAGATCGCGCGAGTCCCCGTAGGTCGGAAGAAACCAATGCAGATGAATGGACACGTTGTCTGGTTATGCCTGGCAGAGCGCATCCCGAACAGTCTTGCAACCACGCTGATTGCAATCCGGCCGTCTCCGAAGACGCCGTCCTGACCCAGCGGCGACCAACGGCTGAACAGAGTGCGAACATCACCTGGCTGACCGGAGTGGCGCCGAATATATCGGGCCGATACTATGCAGCGAGACTGTTTCTCGACATAACAGCAACGCAATCGGTGCAGCAAAGGAGGTGACTCGATGCTGGAGCTCGCGATCCTGGGACTCTTGCTCGAGTCGCCCATGCACGGCTACGAACTGCGCAAACGGCTGACCGGCCTGCTCGGAGCCTTCCGGGCATTCTCTTACGGATCGCTGTATCCCGCGCTTCGGCGGATGCAGGCCGACGGGATGATCGCCGAGAACGCCGCCCCGGCCGGTACGCCGGTGCGGCGCGCCCGGCGCGTGTACGAATTGACCGACGCGGGCCGGCAGCGCTTCAGCGAGCTGGTGGCTGACACCGGCCCGCACAACTACACCGACGACGGCTTCGGCGTGCACCTAGCGTTCTTCAACCGCACACCGGCCGCAGCGCGGATGCGCATCCTGGAGGGTCGCCGCCGCCAGGTCGAAGAACGTCGAGAAGGCCTGCGTGAAGCAATCGCGCGGGCCAGTAACTCACTGGACCGTTACACCCGCCAGCTGCACCAACTCGGGCTGGAGTCCAGCGAGCGTGAAGTCAACTGGCTCAACGAGCTGATCGCGGCCGAACGTTTAGCGCAAAGCAGCGCTGAGCAGGCCTAGAGCCAAGTAACCCCCGAGAAAGAGTTAAGGAGAACGCCGTATGAGTGAGCAGAACGCGCCACAGGCGTCGACGGAGGTCCGAGTCGCCATAGTCGGCGTCGGCAACTGCGCGTCCTCGCTGGTACAGGGCGTCCAGTACTACTACGACGCCGACGAGAACAGCGCTGTCCCCGGCTTGATGCACGTGAAGTTCGGCCAGTACCACGTCCGCGACGTGAAGTTCGTCGCCGCGTTCGACGTGGACGCCAAGAAGGTCGGCTTCGACCTGTCCGAGGCCATCTTCGCGTCGGAGAACAACACCATCAAGATCGCAGACGTGCCGCCGACCAACGT
>NZ_JBAPMI010000270.1:0-8642 GCF_049278535.1 Mycobacterium sp.
GCAGGAAGCGACTCTGCCCGGAACTCGTCGATGTCCAGGCCGGCCGCGGCCTCACGCAGTGCAGGGTCGATGCGGCTGATCCCTCTTGGCCTTCTGGCCTCAGCGCGATCGATCTCAGTCGTCATGCTCTCGCCCTTCAGCGGTGTTAGGTCACCCTATTTAAACCGCTGGCAACGCGGCCCTGCGACTCGCGGTCCCTGAGCGCTTCGCTTACTCGAAACTGACGTCGACAGCCGGTCGTTCACCCGGGAGGGCTTTGACGGTGGACGGCAGCCCGTACAACGCGGTCGCGTTGCCGCGCATGATCCGCTCGCGTTGCGCCGCCGGGAACCGGTTGATCGCATAGGTCGGCGCGTCGTAACTCCAGTGCGGATAGTCCGTCGAGAACATCAGGTTGTCGCCGAGGTCCATCATTTCCAAGTACTCGCGGAATTGTTTGACGTCGGCGTCCTCCAGCGGCTGGGTGGTGAACCGGACGTGTTCGCGGACGTACTCCGACGGCCGGCGACGGACGTGCGGGAGGTCGCCACGGCGAGCTTCCCAGATCCGGTCCATCCGCCACATCACCGGCATCACCCAGGTGAAGCCGCCCTCAACGAACACCACCCGCAGATCGGGGTGCCGGTCGAAGGCGCCGTCGAACACCAGGCTCATCAGATGCGAGACGTACAGCAGCGGCCACGAGGCGAAGAAGTCATGCCAGTGCGCCGGATTGCCAACCGGGTAAATCGGAATCAGCTCGAACGGCGTCTGCCCCATCAAATGGGTGGCCACCGGCAGCCCGTTGGCCGAGGCGGCCGCATAGAGCGGATCGAAATGTGGATTGCCGAAAGGGATTCCACGCGTCTGAGGCGTCATCAGCACCTGCGCCATGTACGGGTGACCCGCCCACCGCTCTATCTCGCGCGCCGCCAACTCGGGCACCTGCGCGCTGACGCTGATCGAGCCGCGCCAGCGACCGTGTGCGTTGTTGCGGTCCAGCCAGACATCGGCGAGCCAGTCGTTGTAGGTGGACTTCAGCACGTGCTCCGCTTGCGGTAACTGCGCATCGCACATCGGTTCCAGCGTGGCGATGCTGACCCCCGCGTCGAGCAGCAATTGTTTGGCGGCGTAGTCGGGATCGGTGCCGGCAAATCCGCCGCCCGGCGGCGCCGCGTCGACTCGCATCGACATGGTCTTGAACGAATCCGGGGTGTCGTAGAAGTGCGGCACCGGGGTGACGGCGTTGCCGGTCGGCCAGATCTTGTCCACCCATTCGGGCGGCGCATAGGACTTCAGGACGTCCGGCGAGACGGGCATCGGATGCACATCGGTGTCGACGATGGCGACCGCGATCTCGTCATGCTCGGTGTGTGGTTCGGCCCGTTCGATTATGGTCATCGGACACTCCCTTCCGCCGGTGTAGTGAGTCCGTAGAGCTCAACGGCGTTTCGCCACAACACGGTGTCGCGTTGTGCGTCGTTCAGCCCGCCGGCGGCGTCCTCGGGTGAGGACGTCGACCAATGCGGGTAGCCCGATCCGTACATCAGCAGATCCGCCTTGCCGGAGAACTCCATCCATCGCTGCATCTGGCCGGGATCGGTTGGCCCGTCGAACGACGACGAACAGAACCGGACATGGGCGGGCAGATAGTCGCTGGGATAGCGGTCGACCCAGGGCGTCTGATCGCGCATCGAAAGCCAGAAGGTGTCCAGCCGCCACATCAGCGGGGTCAGGATGTCGTAGCCGCCGTCGGCGAAGACGAACCTCAGATCGGGATGACGCCCGAAGACACCTTCGACGATCAGCGTGGCCAGGTGCACGAAGTAGTTCAGCGGCATGAAGGCCGCGTAGCCCGGATAGGTGTGGGCGTGACCGGCGAAGGTGGGCGCGTAGTCGACGCCGTTGCCTCCGTTGATATGCACTGCTACCGGAAGCCGGTGCGCCGCGGCGGCTTCCCAGATCGGCTCGAACATGGGTTTGCCGTAAGGCTCGCGAGACTGCATCGGGACACCGACCTGGACCAGCTTGGGATGCGCGGCTAGACGCTCGATCTCGGCGACCGCACCCTTGGGATCCTCCGGGTTGACCCGGATGGTGCCGCGGAAGCGATTCGAGGAGTCGGGTTCCAGCCATCGGTCCAGCAGCCAGTCGTTGACCGCGGCACAGATTCGGCTGTTCAGCAGATAGTCCGCGATGTTGCCGCGGGTCAACGGGTTCAGCACCGCGTAATCGACCCCGGCATAGTCGAAGAGATGCCGAGCAACGGTCTCTGGGTCAGACCCGGGATAGCTCTCGCCGTACAGGTCTTGGCGGTAGTTGCCGCCCGGAGCCTGATACCACTGTTGTTCGACGTCTGGGATCGACCGCAGTTTGTGCGCGGCCGGTAAATACCGCCTTATCTCCGCGTTATAGCGGAAATGCGGCTGAACATTCGTGTCGATGATCATGCGGTCAGGAACACCTTCCCGTCGTCGACATCGACGTCGTAAGTGCGGACCCGCCGCTTGGGGTCGGCGAGGTTTTGACCCGTGGTGACGTCGAATTCCCAGTTGTGCCAAGGGCATCGGATAATTTGTCCGTCTTTGACGCGCCGGAGCCCATCCGGCTCGTCGGGCGCGGGCTCATTCGTGCCGCCAATCAGCCCCTCGCACAACGGCGCGCCCTCGTGCGAGCAGTAATTCACGATCGCATGCAGTGAGCCGGCCACGTTGTACACACCGACGCCGAACTTCCCCACATCGACGAGTTTCATCGCCCCCGGCGGTAGTTCGTCGAGAGAGCACACGTATCGGCGTTCCAGCACGGATCCATCCTGTCCCCGTTACGGTAACCACCACAAGCCGTTGGGCTTGGTTGCTATTTATACTATGATAGCGAGATTCCAGACGCCCCCTAAGGAGCGGCAATGACGCTGCGCACCGAACGCCCAGATGTCGGGGACGAACCCGTCACCCTGGACACCACCGGCGAAACCAGCCCCTACCCCTTCTTCGAATACATGCGGCGCACCGAACCGGTGTTCCACGGGTCGCTGATGGACCACGAACTCATGCCGCCGGAATTGAAACCGGACGACGAGTGGGTGCTATTCGGCTACGACGGCGTCTTCCAGGCGTTCCGCGACGACAAGATCTTCACCTCCGCCGCCTACGACAAGACCATCGGATTAGTGATGGGCCACATGATCCTGGCCATGGGCGGCAAGGAGCATCACGATCATAGAAGCTTGGTAGCCAAGGCATTTCGTGCCACCGCGCTCGAACGGTGGGAGCCATCGGTCATCGGACCCGTCTGCGATCAGCTGATCGATGAGATCAAGAATGAAGGGCACGCCGACCTGGTTAAGGCGCTGACGTTCGAGTTCCCCACTCGGATCATCTCCGAACTGCTCGGGCTCCCACGCGAGGACCTTGACCTGTTCCGGCGGTTGTCGCTGGACATCATCTCGATCCCGACCGACATCATGGCGGGATTGACCGCGGCGAACGAGTTGCACGATTACTTCCTCAATCAGGTCGAGCAGCGTCGCCGCAAACTGACCGACGACATCATCGGCGACCTGGTGGCCGCCGAGATCGACGGCGAGAAACTCACCGACGAAGCGATCATCGCGTTTTTGCGGCTGCTGCTGCCCGCCGGTCTGGAGACCACCTACCGGTCGTCGGGCAACTTGCTCTACCTGTTGCTCACCCACCCCGAACAGCTGGCGATGGTCCAACAGGACCGGTCGCTCATACCGGCTGCGATCGAAGAAGGACTGCGCTACGAAACACCGCTCGTCATGGTTATGCGCACCACCACTGAGGATGTCGAGATCGGCGGACACACCATTCCCGCCAACGCGCAGGTCGATTTGTGCATGGGGTCGGCCAACCGCGACGAGAGTCGTTGGGAAAACGCCAACACCTTCGACATTCACCGGCCGCGTCAAGCGCATATCTCATTCGCCGGGGGCATCCACATGTGCCTCGGAATGCACTTGGCCCGGATGGAAACCCGGGTGATGCTGGACAGCTTGTTGGACCGGGTCACGGATTTGGCGCTGGTAGCCGAGGACGGTAGCGGCGAGGAGTCCAAGATCGTGGGCCCGATCTTCCGGTCGCCCAACAAGCTGCCGGTGACCTTCAGCGCCGCGTCATGAAAAGCCGCGCGGCGATCCTGCACGACGTCGGCGGCCCGTGGTCCGTCGAAGAATTCGAATTAGATCCCCCGAAAGCCGGCGAAGTCCTGGTGAAGATGGCCGCCGCCGGCTTGTGCCACTCCGACGACCACATCCTCAAGGGCGACATGTCCGCGCCCAACGAGGTCATGCGTTCCATGGGGCTGCCCACCATGTTCCCCACCATCGGCGGGCATGAGGGTTCGGGCATCGTGCAAGAAGTCGGCGAGGGTGTTACCGAGTTCGCGCCCGGTGACCATGTGGTGATGTCGTTTGTCGCGGTCTGCGGCCAATGCCGTTGGTGTGCAACCGGAGCCGAATACATCTGCGACGCCGGCATCGGCACCATGATCCCGGGCATGCCCACCGACGGCACATTTCGCCACCACACCGCCGACGGCCGGGACCTGGGCCACCTCGCCAAGGTCGGGACCTTCGCCGAACACACGGTGGCATCGACGAATTCGCTGGTGAAGATCGAACAACATCTGCCGTTGGCGCCGAGCGCGCTACTGTCCTGCGCGATTCCGACCGGTTACGGATCCGTCGAAAACCGCTCCAACATGCGCGCGGGCGACACCGTCGTAGTAATCGGCGTCGGCGGCATCGGAACAGCCGCGATCCAGAGCGCCCGGATCAACGGCGCCGCGCAGATCATCGCCGTCGATCCCGTTGAGTTCAAACAGAAGTCGGCGTTACGGTTCGGCGCCACACACAGCGCTGCGACGGCCGAAGAGGCACTGGACCTGGTCCGCGGCCTGACGCATGGCATCATGGCCGATGCCGTCGTGGTCTCGCCGTCGCTGATGAGCCGCGAAGACGTCCGCGATGGAGTCGCCCTGACCCGCAAGGGCGGCACCTGCGTGCTGACTGGGATGACCTCGCAGCTGACCCAATCGGTCAAGATCAACCTGCAGGACTTCATCCTGATGAACAAGACGCTGGCCGGAACCATCTTCGGCTCGTGCAACCCGAAGGCGGACATCGACCGGCTGGCCAAGCTCTACCAGACTGGTCAGCTACTGCTCGACGAGATGATCACCAAGCGCTACCGCCTCGACGACATCAATGACGCCTACGGCGATCTGCTCAACGGTGAGATCGTGCGCGGCATCATCGATTTCGGGGTGGCATAGAACTGCACTCGCCGGCTCTCGTTCTCATTCACGGCGGTGAGCACTCTGCGGATTGCTGGGATCTCACCATCGACGAACTGCGCCGCCGGGCACCGGCCTTACCGGTGCTGGCGGTCGACCTGCCCGGCCACGGCATCACTCCCGGCGACCTGACCACAGTCAGCATCGCTAGTTGCGTGCGATCGGCAATCGAACAGATAGAAGAGGTCGGCCTCGGTGACGTGATCGTGGTCGGGCATTCGCTTGCCGGATTGACGGTGCCCGGCATTGTTGCTGAACTGGGGCCGTCGCGAGTGCGGGAGATGATCTTGGTGGCAGCCTGTCTACCCGAGCAAGGCAAAGCGATCGTCGACACGCTGGTAGGGCCGCTGGCCTGGTACGTGCGTCGCGCGGTCCTGCTGGAAAAGCCGCCGGCGACAATGCCGAACATGCTGAGCGCCTTGCTCTTTTGCAACGGCATGACGCGTGCGCAGCGCCGCCTTACGTTATCCCGGATACACCCCGAGGCCGTGACGATCATCGCCGAGCCCGTCGATCGCAGCGATCTGCCCGACGATGTGCCGCGGACCTGGGTCCTGACGCTGCGCGATCGGGCGCTTTCTCGACGCGTCCAGTTGCGCAGTATCGCGGCGCTCGGCGGCGTGCAGACGCTGATCCCGGTCGACACCTGTCACGATGTGATGATCAGCGAACCCGGAACGCTGGCCGAGATTCTCATCGACCGTTGTCGGATGTATCAGCCGGCTGGCTAGGCCCTTCGTTCAAATCACTTGTGTCACTTCAGTTTCACTCGGCAGAACTTGTCGGACCCGTTGGTTATTATTCGAACATGCGTTCTAGTAGTCGTGAGGAGATCGTCGAGGTTCTCGACGCGCTCGAAGCCGGCTACAAACGCGCCCTGGACCTGACCTTCGACGTGCTCACCACACCGGAACGGCTCAGGATCTTGGAGCGCTGCGAGCGGATGCGCCGTTGGCAACCGGCCATCGAATACCCGCTCATCAACCAGCTGGCCCGCGAGGCCGACCAGGCCGAACTCGGCGGCAAACTGGCCCCTGCGCTGGCTAATCGGTTGCGGATCAGCCGCGGCGAGGCATCGCGGCGCATCCACGAGGCCGAGGATCTCGGTGAGCGCAGGGCGCTCAGCGGCGAACCGCTGGAGGCGGTGCTTCCCGCTACCGCCGAGGGACAGCGCAACGGCGGCGTCGGCGCCGGACACGTCGCGGTGATCCGCGGGTTCTGGCATCGGCTGCCCGATTTCATCGATCTGGAAACCCGCGCCAAAGCCGAGGCGCAGCTGGCCCGTCTGGCCGGTGAGCACCGGCCTGATGAGTTGGCCAAGTTGGCGGACAAACTCACCGACTGCCTCAACCCCGACGGCGAGTTCACCGATGTCGACCGGACCAGGCGACGCGGCATCACCGTCGGTAAGCAGGATCTCGACGGAATGTCGCCGATCAGTGGCTACCTGACGCCAGAAGCCCGCGCCACCATCGACGCGGTGTTGGCCAAGCTCGCAGCGCCGGGGATGTGCAACTCGGCCGATGTCGAGCCGTGCGTCAGCAGCATCCCGTCACAGACCGCCATCGACAACGACACCCGCAGCGCCGGACAGCGCAACCACGACGCGCTTCTCACACTGGCGCGCAACGCTTTGTCGTCCAAAGAGCTGGGTCAGCACAACGGCTTGCCCGCCAGCATTGTGGTCACCACGACGCTGAAAGATCTGGAAGCCGGCTCCGGGAAGGCCCTGACCGGCGGCGGCACGCTACTGCCGATGAGCGACGTCATCCGGCTGGCCTCGCATGCCCATCACTACCTGGCCATCTTCGACAAGGGCAAAGCGCTTGCGTTGTATCACGCCAAACGGCTGGCCTCACCCGCGCAGCGAATTGTGCTCTACGCCAAGGACCGCGGGTGTTCGTTCCCCAACTGCGACGTACCCGGCTATCTCTGCGAGGTCCACCACGTCACACCCTGGGCTGCAACTCACACAACCGACATCGACGACCTCACCCTGGCCTGCGGACCGAACCACAAGATGGCCGACCAAGGTTGGACCACCCGCAAAAACCCGCATGGCGACACCGAATGGATCCCGCCGCCGCACCTGGATCGCGGGCAGGCTCGTACCAACACGTTCCATCACCCGGAGAAACTACTGCGGACGGACGAAGGCGACGAGCCATAGCTCTCGCCGCGTGGCCAATTATCCATCGCGAGCGATCTGCTCTAAAAGCCATGCGCCCCAGGCGGCATCGGTTCGCTTACCGGGCAACGCGAGTGCCGTGGAGATCGTAACTAGAAGGCCGGTTGCAAAGAAGGTTCGCACCTCCAGCTCGTCCGCGCCGGTGAGGTCGGTGACTGCACGTTGCAGCGCGAGGTGACGGCGGGCGACTGGCTCGCGCACGGCTTCATTTCCAGCAGCGGCGTAGCTCTGCAGCATCATCAGCGCGACAGTTCGATCGCCCTGCAGCAGACGTCGATAAGCGTCGCCGAGCCCGATGAGCGGTGTTGCACCGTCGCTGGCGCGTAAGCCGGTGGCCGCCGCTCTGAACGCGGCGGTAATGCGATCGAAAGTCGCGTCGACGACCGCAAGAAAAAGCGCTTGCTTCGAGCCGAACATCTGCACAACGCGCGGATGCGAGATGTCGGCGCGAGCGGCGATCGCCTCCAACCGTGTTCCAGTCAGCCCCGTTTCGGCGAACTCGACTGCCGCCGCATCCAGAATCTCGGCACGCCGCACCGACGCTGGCTTTCGCTCACGTACCGACGCTGGGGCATCGGCGGTCATCGCGACCGATTTTCCCCAACCTGCCGCAGCACAAATTCGTTGTCATACAGACAGCGATAGGCACCGATCAGACCATCCTCGCGAAACTCCAAGCGATCGTCGCCGTGGAATTCGACCTTCCGACCAGTCGGGGCGTGCGTGCCAATAAACCGCCAGGCGACCAGCACCGCAGGGCGGGCCACGTCGGCGAACAGGCCCTCCAGGAAGAATTTGTGGTCAGGGAACGACACGTCAAGCATTACTACAAAGTCTCGGATCGCGTCGCGGCCGTGAACCGTGTCGCCGAGCGCCGGTTCGTCGTACACCAAATCCTCTGAGCACAACGCGGCGACAGCGTCGCCGTCATGGTCGTTCCAGGCCTTCCCCCAGCGTTGACAAACATCTTTGACGGCAGCAGGTTCGGCAATCGCGGTATCAGACATCGGCGGCATGTGTTCTAACTTACTAGTTTGTAAGGACTGGCGCAAGTCTCGGTCACCCCCGGTACTAATACGTTCCATCACCCGGAGAAGCTTCTCCACGATGATGACGACGATGCGCCCTAATCAGCGCAGCGAGTACCGGACCGGCA
>NZ_JBAPMI010000271.1:0-6350 GCF_049278535.1 Mycobacterium sp.
AACGACAAGTGCTGCCGTTGATTTCGTATTCGCTGGCTCCGTCGCGGAACATTCGGCGGGTGATCGAGACCTCGGAGTACTCGATCGGCAACGCGTTGTCGGAGTTGTCGATCGTGACGGTGACCTCGGCTCGACCCAGCGGTGCACGCGACGAGGTGCCCGCGAAGATGACGTCCTCCATCTTGCCGCCGCGCAGTGTCTTGGCGCCCTGCTCGCCCATCACCCAGGCCAGCGCGTCGACGACATTGGACTTGCCCGACCCGTTGGGGCCGACCACCGCGGTGATGCCGGGCTCGAACCGCAGAGTCGTCGGCGAGGCGAAAGACTTGAAGCCCTTCAGCGTCAGGCTCTTGAGGTACACGGCGAGCCAGACTACCGCTCAGAGAAGCCGCTGATGGCTTCGCCGCGCGGCGACCAGTCGACGACAACGGTGTCGACCTGGCCCGGTGCTTTTCCGCCCTGCAACAGGAGTAACAGCTGTTCACACGCGTCACGTGAGCCCTGCGCGACGACCATCACCCGGCCGTCGGGAAGGTTGGCGGCGTAGCCGGTCAGGCCCAACTCCAGGGCGCGGGACCGGGTCCACCATCGGAAGCCGACGCCCTGCACCCGGCCATGCACCCAAGCCGTGAGCCGGACGTCTTCAATGTCCGACATCGACGACCCGGAAGTCGACCGTCGTTCCGGCTTTCAGCGTTCGTCCTACCGTGCACACCTGGTCGACGGCACGCCGGACGACGGTGAAGACCCGCGCCTTCTCGTCGGCGTCCAAGCCCGACAGGTCGATTTCGAGCTTCTCCTCGAGCAGCGGATAGACCTCTTGCTCACGGTCGGCGGCTCCGGACACCCGGACCGTCGCCTGATAGTCGTCGCCGAGCCGGCGGGCCAGCGGTTGATCGCTGGACATTCCGCTGCACGCGGCCAGCGCGATCTTCATCAGCTCACCCGGAGTGAAGACACCGTCGACGTCTTCGGATCCGACCAGCACCTGCGCGCCCCGCGAGCTATGGCCGACGTAGCGGCGTACCCCGGTGCGCTCGACCCACAGATCCGTCATGGTTCATTTGTACCGAACTCCCAGTGTCCTCAGCCCCGCGGCCGCGGCTGGCAGCGGGGGCAATAGAACGACGAGCGATTCATGAACTTCTCCCGGCGGATCACCGCGCCACAACGCTTGCAGGGTTTCCCTTCGCGACCATAGACATTCAGCGATCGGTCGAAGTAACCGGACTGCCCGTTGACGTTGACATACAACGAGTCGAATGACGTGCCGCCCTGCGCCAGCGCGTCGCGCATCACGTCGGCGGCGGCTTCCAGCACGGTGGTCAACTGCTTACGGGTCAGCACCTCGGCCAGCCGAGCGCCGTTGACCTTGGCCCGCCACAGCGCCTCGTCGGCGTAGATATTGCCGATCCCCGAGACCACCGTCTGGTCGAGCAGCTGGCGTTTGATCTCAGAGTGCTTGCGCCGCAACACCTTGACCACCGCGTTGATGTCGAACCGTGGATCCAGCGGATCGCGTGCCACATGCGCGACGGGCACCGGGACGACACTGCCATCGACGGTGACCAGGTCGGACAGCAACCAGCCGCCGAACGTCCGCTGGTCGACGAAGCTCAGCGTGGTGCCGTCGTCGAGCAGCGCGGCGATACGCAGATGACCGGCGTTGGGAACGGTCCCGAGCAGCATCTGTCCGCTCATGCCGAGGTGCACGACGAGCGCCTGGTCGTAGCCACTCGGCCCGTCCAGAGTCAGCCACAGGTATTTGCCGCGCCGGTCGCTGCCGGTGATCCGGGCATCGAGCAGCCTCGCGGTCAGGTCGGCGGGGCCGGCCTCGTGACGGCGGACGGCACGCGGGTGATGCACTCGCACGGCGGTGATGGTCTTGCCCACCACGTGGGCCTGCAGTCCGCGCCGCACCACCTCAACTTCGGGTAGCTCGGGCATCTAGCCGGCAGTCTCCCCGGGTAGGGCGTCGTCGAGCTGATTCAATGCCTGGCAGGCTTTCTCGGCGGCTTTCTGCTCGGCTTCTTTCTTGGTACGACCGATTCCGGATCCGTACTGGGTTTCCATCACGACGACGGCCGCGGTGAATTGTCGCTGATGGTCGGGGCCGGTCGAGGTGACCTCATAGGCCACCGTGCCTAGGCCGCGCGCGGCGGCCAATTCCTGCAGGCTGGTCTTCCAATCCAGAAGTCCACCGGCGGAAAGCAATTCACTGAACAGCCGCAGGATCACCTTGCGGGCGGCTTCGAGGCCGTGATGCAAATAGATTGCGCCGAGCAACGACTCCAAACTGTCGGCGAGGATGCTGGATTTGTCCGTTCCACCGGATTTCAGCTCGCCGCGTCCCAATAGCAGGTGCGCGCCGAGTCCCTGGTCGGTCAGACCGCGCGCCACTTCGGCCAGCGCCTGCGTATTCACCACTCCCGCACGCATTTTCGCCAGATCGCTCTCCGGGCGTTCGGGGTGTCGATTGAAGAGCTCGTCGGTCACGGTCAGACCCAACACTGCGTCGCCCAGAAACTCCAGACGCTCGTTGGTCGGCAAGCCGCCGTGCTCGTAGGCGTAGCTGCGGTGCGTCAGGGCCAACGTCAACAAGTCGTCGGGCAGATCGACCTCGAGCGCGTCGAGCAGATCACTCATTGCCGGCTCCGTCGGGGTCGGCGCGCAGCATGGTCGAGAGTTTGGCCCAGCGGGGATCGGTTTCGTCGTGGTGATGGCCCGGCTCGGCGGTCGCCAGCGCGACACCGCACCTGGGGCACAGCCCCGGGCAGTCGGTCCGGCACACCGGCGAGAACGGCAACTCCAGGCCTACGGCGTTGACGATCGGCTGATGCAGGTCGACGAAGTCGTTGACGACGCGACCGACCTCGTCGTCAGTGGTAGTCGCCTCGGTAAGGCTGTCCGGATAGGCGAACAGCTCGGTCAAGTCGACCTGGATGCGATCGGTGAACGACGTCAGGCAACGTGAACATTCGCCCGCGATCGGCGCCGACAGCGTCCCGGTCACCAGAACGCCTTCCGAAACCGACTCGAAGCGAAGATCGAGGTCCAGCGGCGCACCGGGCGCGATGCCGATCAGGTCCAGACCGATACGCACCGGGCTGGCCACCGTGTCATGCACGGGGAACATCGATCCCGGGCGCCGTCCCAGCCGTGCGATGTTGACGACAAGCGGCGAACCGGGGTCCGGTTGTGCCGCTTGGCTGTGCTGCCGGGCCATGTCCGCAATTCTACGGGCGGGCTACCAGCCACCTCGCCCGCTGGTAGTGGTGCTACCGCTGCGCGTAGTCGTGCACGCCGGCCGCGGTCCGCAGTTGATGGCGGCCGCGGTTGACCGAGCGCAGGGTGGTGTTGAGGTGCTCCTCGAACTCGGCCAGCTTGCTGTCGACGTAGATGTCACACTCGCCGCGCAGCCGGTCAGCCTCGACATGGGCCGCGTCGATCAGCCGCGCCGACTCGGCGTTGGCCGATTGCACCACTTCTGTCTGCGACACCAGGCGCTGCTGCTCCTTGATGCCCTCTTGGACGGCTTTCTCGTAGGAGATGTTGCCGTTTTCGACAAGCCGGTCGGCTTCGGACTTGGCGCGACCGGTGGTGGCCTCGAATTCGCGTTTCGCCGCCGTACCGATGCGGGCCGCCTCTTCACGTGCCTCGCCGACCATCCGTTCGCTGTGCTGCCGCGCCTCCCCTACCATCCGGTCGGCCTGCGCTTTAGCGTCTGCCAATATCCGGTCGGCCTCCGAGCGGGCGTGGTTGAGCAGCGAATCCGACTCGGTGGTTGCCGAGGACATCACGGAGTCCGCGTGCGTCTTGGCCTCGTGCAGCAGCGAGTCCCGAGCGTCAAGCACATCCTGGGCGTCGTCGAGCTCGCCGGGGATCGCGTCCTTGATGTCGTCGATCAGTTCGAGCACATCTCCACGAGGTACGACACAGCCCGCGGTCATGGGCACGCCGCGAGCTTCCTCCACAATGGCGCCCAGTTCGTCGAGCGCCTCAAAAACTCGGTACACGGCAACACCCTCCCGGCATCGTTGTTGTTACCAGTGTGCCTGGTGTTGCTTCTGTGACTGCGTTGCCAGGCCCGGTGTGTCGGGCTTTTAAGGTCCAGAACTGCCCCAATTACCTGCACACTTGACGTAATTATGTCGGTTTTCGGGCATTGTCGGCAACGCTGGACCAGCGCGGAACGCCGTCACACACGAAAGCGAACGACGCAGGAATACCCCCCAGGGGTACTCAGTTGGAGGTGCTATGGCACACGCGGTGGAGCATGCTCTAATCCTGTCCGGGTCCATGACCTGGGAGATCCTGTGGGCCTTGATCCTGGGATTCACCCTGTCGGCGGTGATACAGGCCGTCGTGCGCCGGTCGACGATCGTGGCGTTGCTCGGCGATGACCGACCCCGCACGTTGGCCGTCGCGGCCGGCCTGGGCGCAGCGTCCTCGTCGTGTTCTTATGCCGCAGTCGCCCTGGCCCGCTCGCTGTTCCGCAAAGGCGCCAACTTCACCGCCGCCATGGCCTTCGAAATCGGCTCGACGAACCTAGTGGTGGAGTTGGGCATCATCCTGGCCCTGCTGATGGGCTGGCAGTTCACCGCGGCGGAGTTCGTCGGCGGCCCGCTGATGATCATCGCGCTTGCGTTGTTGTTCCGGCTGTTTGTGCGTACTCGACTCGTCGATGCCGCGGCCCGGCAGGCCGATCGCGGGTTGGCGGGTTCGATGGAAGGCCATGCCGCCATGGACATGTCGGTTCAACGCGAGGGCTCGTTCTGGCAGCGAATGCTGTCGCCGGAGGGCTTTACCTCGGTCGCGCATGTGTTTGTCATGGAATGGGCGGCGATCCTTCGCGACCTGGTGATCGGACTGTTGATAGCGGGCGCCGTCGCGGCCTGGGTCCCCGAATCCTTCTGGCAGCACTTCTTTTTCGCTGATCATCCGGTGCTCTCCGCCGTATGGGGGCCGATCGTGGGCCCCATCGTGGCGATTGTCTCGTTCGTCTGCTCGATCGGCAACGTGCCGCTGGCAGCGGTGTTGTGGAACGGCGGCATCAGCTTTGGCGGCGTCGTCGCGTTCATCTTCGCCGACCTGCTGATCTTGCCGATCCTGAACATCTACCGGAAGTACTACGGCACCAAGATGATGCTGACGTTGCTGGGTACCTTCTATGCGGCGATGGTCATCGCCGGCTACGCCGTCGAATTATCTTTTGGCACAGCCGGTCTCATCCCGGCGCAGCGCAATGCAACGGTGATGGAGGCCGGTATCTCCTGGGACTACACCACGTGGTTGAACATCGCCTTCCTCGGGTTGGCGGCGGTGCTCATCGTCCGATTCGTGACTACCGGCGGCGTGCCGATGCTGCGGGCGATGGGTGGCTCCCCCGACGCCGAGGGTGAGCATCACCATCACGGGCATTAGCCGGGATGCCTACTTCCGTTCTGCCCCAACCACGCCGGGAGGGACGCAGGTAGAAGCCTCGGCATTGGGCGGATTTCCAGCCCGGTAGAGCAGTCGTTTGAGTTGACGCCGATCGGCCGGGCTGAGATGAGCCAGTAGGTGTTCGTCAGATGACGCGACTGCGTCCTCAGCGCGCCGCAGAAGTGCCTTGCCCTTGCGGGTGAGCTCGGCCGGCAGAGCACGGCCTGAGGGCGCGGTCTCAGGGCGAATCACCAGGCCGATTTCTTGCAGCCCTTGTAGAACCTGGTTCATCGCTTGCGCGGTCACGTGCGTGTGGCGGGCGAGTTCGGCGCCGGTCCGGCCCGGATCGTCGTCCAAGATCCGCATGCAGACGAATTCGGGCAGCCCGAGCCCGAGCGGTCGCAGCGCCTGGACGGCATGGGGGCGCAGTCGCGCCATCAATCCACGCACCAGATAACCCAGTGGTTGATCCTCGAATTCGCTCATCCCCACCATGCTGGCATGGAACTACAGGCCAGGTGCCGCATTGGCCGGTGCGTTGTTCGGATGCTCCGCCGCAGCGGCCGACCGGCGCATCTCCGGACCCTTCGACCACCGATATCAAGTTTCTTGACACATATCTGCCACCCGCGTATCAAGGAGATAGATATGCAAGTTGGCGGCCAGTCGGTCGGCTCGTCGCCGTTACCTGAAGGAGAACAGTGATGTTCGGAGGCGGATTTTCTGGTGGACCCGGTTGGGGCGGACCTGGCTGGGGCGCTCCCGGCTGGGGCGGTCCCGGCTGGGGCGGCCCCGGGTTCGGCGGACCGGGCTTTGGTGGTCCAGGATTCGGGGGCCACGGTCACGGCGGCCATGGTCCCGGCGGCCACGGTCCCGGCTGGGGCGGGCGCCGGAAGCGGGTGGTCGTCGGCACCGCTGCCTTGTTG
>NZ_JBAPMI010000272.1:0-3959 GCF_049278535.1 Mycobacterium sp.
GCCTTGAGGTTGTGGCACCACCCGGGCGATCGTGGCTCCCCGCCGTTGGAGGCGACCACCAGGTAGTCGCCACCGTCACGGGCGTAGGTCAGCGACGTGGTGCGGGCTTTCCCCGTCTTGGCGCCGACGGTGTGCATCAGCGGGCTGGGCAACAGCATCATCCGATGACCGATCCAACCGCCGGTCAGCCGATAGACGGTGTGGTGCAAGCGGGCATATGTACCCAACGCCTTTGAACCCGAGAAGCCATGGCCCTCAGTTTGGCACAGCGGCGTGACCGTACCCATGCTGATCGCTGCGGCGACAGGGTTCCGACACGTTCTCAACCCTATGCTGTAAAGCAGGTACGAGCATCGAGGTTTGGCGATGTCAGAGTTCAGTCGAATAGTCACAGACCGCAGTAGCGGACCCTTTCGCCCGCGACGCTTCGGCAGGGCGGGATCGCCCGTAGGGACCGTATGTAGGTGATTCGATGTGGACTGTTATAACTAGCGACAGGCAACGCGTCGTCGACATCTGCTCGGAGGTCGATGCGCGTCGTGCCGTTCATAGGTTGGGCGTGACGCAACTGCGCGGGCCGTATTCGTGGGACGTTGTTGACCACCACGGGCGCGTATTCGTCGCCGAAATCAGGCATCGCCAGGGGAGTTGGCCATGATTGTTGGCCGCAGTCCGCGCACTCCGGCGATCGGCGATACGGTGCTGTCCCGGTCTGACGGTCGTTCTGGTGTGGGCGTGATCGTGGACAGCGACGCTATTAGGTACAAGATCTATTGGCGCGACGGTAGGGACACCCTCCGCTGGTGCACACGTCACGAAATCAGAGTCCCGCGACTCGATTACGGACAGCAATGGTCATGACGATTAGCGATCGGGGTATCGGGATTTGGAAAGGTTGGAGGCCAGCGAGATGCGATTCTGCATAGGCGACGAGGTTCGTGAAGGTACTCATGTCGGTACTGTGACCGACGTCGGAACCGTGCTCATCCAGGTGAAGACGACCGTGGGCACTTCGCGGATGGTATGCCCGTGGGAGTTGGTGAGAGTACGGCCTTCACGTGAAAGGCCGGGATGCGAAACACCAACGCTGTGAAGCACGACGAGGAGACCCAACTGGCCTGGGCGCTCATCGATGCCGCCAAGCCACATATGAATGTCGGTGAGCGAAATTTTGCCGTCATCACAACCGGCGCCGGCGACACGTTCGCAGCGATTCGCCAACTCCTCAACCTGGTTGCTGCCCGGCGGATCCCGTTGAGGCCTCGGCTAGTTCAGCGGTGCACAACTTGGCTCGACGCGTATGTGTTCCACGAGGAATACGCCCACTTGCGTCGACTTATCGAAGGCTTCTTGATGCCGCAGACGATCCAAGTCTTTACAGCGATCAGACGACCGACAACATCGTCACGACAAGGACCCGGTGTGCGCCCGCACGCTAAGCCTCGATCCACCGATCAACTGACGGTGGTTCGGGTGTCGATATGAGGAAAGTGCCTTCTGAGCTGGGATGATTGGAGTTACCAGACTTGAACAACAAGAGCGACTACCGTGGCTTTTACCTGAGCTTCAACGTTGGCAACCTGAACCTGCCGCCGCCCTGCAATACCGGATTCCTGCCGCGGCACAGAATTCGAAGACGATCCACCGCGCGTGCCAGGCAACGTCTACTGCCGCACCCCGCAGGACTCGATGTGGAACGTGCGCGGGGCGAAGAACTATCCGTGCCTGGCGAAGCCCGGGAAACGGGCGCCGACCGCGCAGATGTGTGAAGGCGACGAGCAGTACGTGCCGCTCAACCAAGGCGACAACTGGAAGGGCGACCCGAACGCCACCTTATCCGGCCAGGACATCCCGCAGCTGCCGCCCGGATCACCGCCGACGGGGCCAGCGCCGCCGGGCGGACCTGCGCCACCGGCTGCAGCCGCACCGATTGCAGCTGCGCAGTACGACCCGGCGACTGGCCGTTACGTCGGGCCCGACGGTCGGATCTACACGCAAAGTGATCTGGCCCAAAACGCATCACAGGAGAAGAATTGGCAATCGATGCTGATCCCGCCGGGCAACTGACGACAGAGCCCGGCACGGACACGGATAGCGCGGCGGTCGACAAACGGTCGGCCGCTGACGGCGAAGCTATTGTGCGACAACCTTCCCCGGCGTTGCGGTCGCCGCTGATTCTGGGAGTCTTCGTCCTTGTCGCCCTCGGCGCGCTGTTCGGATGGCTTGGCTACCGGGACTACCAGGCCCGGCAAGCCGAACACCAGCGCGACCTTTTCCTGCAGGTGGGTCGTCAAGCAGCGCTGAACCTCACTACGATCAGCGTCGACGAGGCAGATACTGACGTGGCACGCGTTCTGGATTCCGCTACTGGCACGTTCCATGACGACTGGGCCCAGCGGGCACCGGCGTTCGTGGAAGTAGTGAAGAAGGCGCAGTCGAGATCTACTGGCACTGTCACCGCGGCGGGTCTGGAATCTGAGACGTCTGATCGAGCGCGGTTACTGGTGGCGGTCTCGGTCAAGACAACGAATGCCGGTGCGCCGGAACAACAACCACGGGCATGGCGGATGCGAATCGATGTGCAGAAGGTCGGTGACGACGCGAAGGTCGCCAATGTGGAGTTCGTTCCGTGAAACAGTCGATGACGAGTGGATCGCAGGCCGGTGCGCCCATCGAAAAGACAGTGGCCAGCGAAGAGTCCGGAGTCGCGGACTATGACTGTGAGGTCATGGAAAGAGCCGAAGACGACAGTGCGTCAACCGAGGAGGTGACTGACGTCTCATCAGATCAACGGCGGCCGTCGAAATGGATGCGCACCAAACGCATCTTGGCCTTCGGCGTCTTGCCCGCATTGGTCCTTATCCTCGCGTCAGGCTCGGGTTATCTGAAATGGCAAGTTGATTCGGCCCGTGAAGCGCAGACAGCACGGACACAGTCGGTGCCAGCGGCGACTGAGAACACCATCGCGATTCTGTCCTATCAGCCAGATAGCGCCGAAAAGGAACTCACCGCCGCGCGCGACAGGCTCGCCGAACCGTTCAAAGACGAATACACCAAGCTCATCACCGATGTCGTCATCCCGGGCGCGAAGCAAAAGAAGATCTCGGCGATAGCCACTGTTCCTGCCGCCGCGTCGATTTCGGCGACGCAAAACCACGCGGTCGTTCTCGTTTTCATCGACCAGAGCATCGTCATCGGCACCGACGCGCCCACCAGCACCTCCTCCACGGTGCGCGTGACCCTCGACAAAGACGGGGACAAATGGCTAATCTCACAGTTCGACCCGGTCTGATCCGGGGGCTGCTCGCCCCAGCGCTGCTCACGTTCGCCGTGATCGGTGCGATGGCAGCCGCGCCTGCCGGTCGCGCGGACACCGTTGCATATCTGGTGAACGTCACGGTGCGCCCGGGCTATAACTTCGCCAACGCTGACGCGGCCCTGGCCTATGGGCACACGATCTGCGACAAGGTGGCCGCTGGCCGCGGTTACCCGCAGATCATGGCGGATGTGAAGTCCGACTTCTCGACATCCGACGAGTACCAGGCCTCCTACCTCATCACTCAGGCCGTCAACGAGCTGTGCCCGGCCCAGATCTGGGCGCTCCGAAATTCGGCGGCGGACTACCGGCCGCCAGCGCAATAGGTCAGAAAGGAGAGGCCGTATGACCTCATCACTGTTTCGTGCGGCGTTCACCGTAACGGCCACAGCGGTTTTGGCGGTGGCATTGACAGCGCCTGTCGCACACGCCGACCACGACAACAACACGCTCATACCGAACAACAGCCGTCTGAATAACAGCCTGGTCGACAACGTGTACACGATCCAGCATCAGGCCGGATGCACCAATGATGTCAACCTCAACCCGCAACTGAATCAAGCCGCCCAATGGCATACCGATGACCTGATGAACAATCGTGCCCTGGACAGCGACATCGACATCGGCACCGACGGCTCGACCG
>NZ_JBAPMI010000273.1:0-2453 GCF_049278535.1 Mycobacterium sp.
CGAAATCCTCGGGCCAGTGCTGCGGGTGGACGATGGTGCCGTCGAACTCGTTGAGGCCCGGGAAGTCTGGGGTGTAGCCCTCGTCGTAGTTGTAGTAGCCGGATCCGAAGAACACGAAGCGGCCGCGATAGGTCTTTTCCGCGCCGTCCTGATCGGCGGTGACCGTCCAGGTGTCGGTCGAAGAATCCCAGTCCGCCGAGCGGACGTGAGAGTTGAACCGGATGTGCTGATCCATGCCGTACTTTCGCGCGGTCGCGTTCAGGTATTCCCGGATGTGTACTCCGTCGACCACCCGATCTTCCCCGGTCCACGGTTCCCACGGGAAGCACAGCGTGAAGATGCTGCTGTCGGAGCGCACGCCCGGGTAGCGGAACAGGTCCCAGGTGCCGCCGATCTGCTCGCGTCGCTCCAAGATGACGTAACTGGTCCCGGGGTTGCGCTCGGTGATGCGGTGGGCGGCGCCCAGGCCCGAGAAACCCGCGCCGATGATGATGACGTCAACGTCGGTCGTGTCCGGTGGCGTCACGCTCATCGATGCACCTCACTTCGGGCGGGCCGTTGCCTACGTCACCACATTAGGCACCGACCGGTTGATTGGGCGAGGGCTTCCCGATTATCGGGGCTGCAGGAGGACGTCGATATGCAGTGGTGCGCAAAAGTCGATCAGCCACGTTTGATCGGAGGGGCTGGCGAAGATACGTGCGTGCGACGTGTCTTGAGCGAACGCGCCGGCGCACCGGTCGCCGAAGAACACATACGCCTTGGTGTTGTTGCAGAGGCGCGACATCCACACCATGCCGTCCACCCCGCAGCCGTGCGCAGCTTCGGCCCACTTGACCGTCGCCGGATAGGTGGAGGCGGGGCTCGACGTCACATCCTCTGGGCCGGCGCCGAGCTTTCGTAGCTTGATGCCGTGCAGGACGGCGAGGCGCAGATCGCTGGTGAGCTCGAGGACAGCGAGCGCCTTGCGCGAATAGTCGTCCCAGAGCAGATTTCCCCCCTCTACCGGAATGTCGTGTAGCAGGGACTCGGCGATGGCGGCTTCCTCGGTGTCGGCGGCGTACATGATCGGTACGACCGGCTTGCCGAAGAAACCGAACCGGGTCGGGGCGCCGATGCCGGGGTTGAAGTCAGTGCACGGGCGGGTGTTGGTGAATACGCGATACAGCCGGTGGCCCTTGGGCAAAGTTTCGATGGCCGGCTTGAACGGATTTCGTGGCGCTTTCACCACGAGACGGCCAGCGCATCGGCCGCCACATCGACAACTCGGTCAGGGTCCTCGGTGAGGTGTTCGACGGGTCGATCACCGTCGAAGTAGGTGGTCGGCGAGCAGAGCCACTGCACGAGGCCCGCCTCCGACCAATCGTTAGCGTCGGCGGTCCGGCGCAGCCGGGCGATGACCTCGAGGGGCTGCCCGTCCGGCCCGAACTGAAACCCGGGGTAGACGAGGCTGTTGCCTTGCCGCATGGCGACGAGCGTCTTGTCGCGGTGTGCGGTCGTCGCGAAGTTGCGTGGAGCACGCGACCGCGACCCCATCCGCTTACCGGCCTCGGTGCTGGTCAACATCCCGAACTCTTGCTCGATCCGGCCGTAGAGGTTCTGCTCGGCCTGGACGGCCCGGGCGATCGCGGGCTCGGTGTACACCGCGACCGACGCCAGCGCAGCGCCGACGGCTTGAGCGCTCTCCCGGACGCGTTCGGTTGCCAGAACCAGGCTCTCGGCAGTGGTCATGGCAACCATCGTACATGCGATTCATGCATATGCGCCAAGCGCACGAATCGCACGAATCAACGAATCAACGGTAGTTGACGAACTGCAGCGCCACGTCGAGGTCGGCCTTCTTGAGCATCGCGATGACCTCCTGCAGATCGTCGCGCTTTTTGCTGGTGACGCGCACCTCGTCGCCCTGAATCTGGGTTTTGACCGTCTTGGGGCCCTCGTCGCGGATCAGCTTGGTGATCTTCTTCGCGTTCTCGCTGCTGATGCCCTCTTTCAAGCTGCCGGTGACCTTGTAGGTCTTGCCGGAGGCCTGCGGCTCGCCGGCATCGAACGCCTTGAGGCTGATGTCGCGCCGGATCAGCTTCTCCTTGAAAACGTCGACGGCGGCCTTGACGCGCTCCTCGGTAGAGCTGGTCAGCTCGATCGCCTCGTCGCCCTTCCAGGCGATCTTCGTGTCGGTGCCGCGGAAGTCGAACCGGGTGGAGAGTTCCTTGGCGGCTTGGTTGAGGGCGTTGTCGACCTCCTGCCGGTCGAGCTTGCTCACGACGTCGAACGATGAATCCGCCATGGGATACGTCCCCTTCTATCGATGTTGGCCGTTTGTTATCCGAGTACATCTTCGTTGTAGGCTAGCTACCCGTACTACACCGGCAGATTGCCCGAGCGGCCAATGGGAGCGGACTGTAAATCCGTCGGCTAACGCCTACCCAGGTTCGAATCCTGGATCTGCCACT
>NZ_JBAPMI010000274.1:0-15049 GCF_049278535.1 Mycobacterium sp.
CATAAAAGGCGTTTACATGCGGCGGAACACTTGGCTAACGCTGCATGACGTGGTAGCTATACACACTGCGGGCAATTAGGGCGCGAATCCTGGTTCACGCTTTGGCCTAAACGCGGACCCACCAGGAAGCCTGCGGGGTGGAGGTCAGCGCTGCCCGATCGACGTCGCGCAACCGGGGGCGGCGAAGCTACAGCAGCTACATCATGTCCCGGTAATGCTTCGCTGTAGCGGTGCCGACCCCCCGGCGCGCTCATCTAAGTCTGCGGCGCACAGGGGCACAGTTCATGGGGAGATCTCCCTATTTTTTGTGCCAACGTGCGGGTGTTTCGTCACCGCGACGGTCGGCACACGAACGCCATCCCCTTCGCCGTCGCACCGGACCCGATCCGCGTGATGACCACCGCCAATGACCGGTCGCCACGCAACGCCAGGCGGCGGCGTAACGCATCGGGCTCCACGTTCACGCCGCGAACCAATATCTCGAGTGCGCCGCAGTCGAGCGCTCCCAGCGCCTGACGCAGTCGCCGCTCGTCGAAGGCGAGCTGCTCGAGAACCTCGAAGCCGCGGACATCCGGCGGGAGCTCCTCGCCGGATAGATAAGCGATGTGCGGGTCGAGTTGCCACAGCCCATGTCGCGACCCGTAGTGACGGACCAAACCAGCACGCACCACCGCACCATCGGGGTCGACGATCCAGCGGCCGGGCGCCCGCACCGGGCAGTCGTCCGGATCGGCGTCGGTGACTCGTTCACCGCGGTCCACCATGTTGGCGCGCCTGCGCACCCCTGGCGCCGTGAGGTCCCCGCACCACAAGCAGGCTTCCCGCACCGACCCGCGATAGGAGGTCACCTCGATCTCACCGTCAAACCCGAGTTGTGTCACCGCGTCGAAGTCGATTCCCGGGGCGCATTTGACGACCAGGCTTCGGCCTCGGTAGGTCTCGAGCAGCTCGTCGAGGGCGGGTTGGTAGTCACGTGGATCGAAACGCCGCCGCCCCGCACTACGCCGTGCCGGATCAGCCAGCACCACCGTGTCGCGAGTAACCGGGCGCAGCGCGTCGGCGCGGCACAGGTCGACGGCGTCGCCGAGGTTGTGCCGCGCCATCGCCAGCCGTACCGCGTCGACGTCGCTGCCGACCACCCGGGTCGCCGAGCCGCTCAAGGCCGCCAGCTCCGTGCCGATCGAGCAGGTCACATCGTGAACCACCCTGCCGCGCAACCGTTCCGATCGATACAGTGCAACCGGCGCAGCGGTGGCTTGCTGCAGCGCCTCATCGGTGAACAGCCAATCGTGGGATTCCGGCAATTCGGAAAGCTTTGCGACCGCGCGGCGGCGCAGCAACACCGTTTCCACCAACAACGGCGTCCGGTCACCGAATTGATCACGTAGCGCGGCGATCTCGCTGATGCGATCGCTCAGCGGGAGGGCTTCCGCGACGGCCAAGGCGGCCGACCCCTCGACCGACGTCAGGTAGGCGACGTCGTCGAGGCTGATGTTCAGGACGGCTTGATCCCGGTGATCTCGACGTTGTAGAACCAGCCCTTGGGCACCACGTGTCGCCACACGTTAGAGTCGGCCCAGCTCAGCACCTTCCAGCTGGTGAACGCGAAGTTGGCCCAAGCCCAGCCCAGCCGCCCCGGCGGCACAGCGTATTCGAAGGTGCGCAGCGGCCAGCCGAGCATCGCCGCGGTGAATTCGACGGTGACGGTGCCGATCTCGACCGCGCCGGCCCGGGCGGCCATCTTCTCCAGTTCAGCCGGAGAAAACGTGTGCAAGTCGACGACGGCCTCCAGTGCGGCGGCGCGTGAGGACTCGTCCAGTTCGGCCTGCGGGCGTCGCCAGCTCTGTAACCCGGGCAACCTGGTGGCGTTGGTCGCCACCCGCCAGGTCAACGTCGACAGCGAGCGCGCGTAACTGTTGCCGACAGTGGTCGGCTCACCGGCGAACACGAACCGGCCACCGGGCCGCAGTACCCGAAGCACCTCACGCAGCGTGAGCTCGACGTCCGGAATGTGGTGTAGCACAGCATGTCCGACCACCAGGTCGAAGCTGTCGTCGTCATACGGGATGCGCTCGGCATCGGCGACCCGCCCATCGATGTCCAGCCCCAGCGACTTCCCGTTGCGGGTGGCGACTTTGACCATGCCCGGGGACAGATCGGTGACCGATCCGCGCCGCGCCACCCCCGACTGAATCAGGTTCAGCAGGAAAAAGCCGCTGCCGCAACCCAATTCGAGGGCATGATCATAGGGCAGCCGGTGAATCTCGTCTTCCGGGACGACGCCGTCGAAGCAGTCCCGCGCGTAGTCGATGCAGCGCTGGTCGTAGGAGATCGACCATTTCTCGTCGTAGTTCTCCGCTTCCCAGTCGTGGTAGAGCACCTGGGCCAGCTTGCTGTCGTGCCGGGCGGCCTCGACCTGGTCGGCAGTGGCGTGCGGCTGCGGCGCCGGGTCAGTACTGGTCATGGTCGCCCAGCCTATCGGCCGACCGGGCCGGCGAGCATCCTGGCTATGTTCCGGCGGCGCTGACCGTGACGGTGACGGTGCTTGCGCCGTTAGACGCGATCACCAGTTCTGCGGCGTTGGATCCTGAAAGCACGTCGCCGCCGGTCACGCTGACCTGGTAGCCGTCCGGAAATTCGACCTTCGGGATGGAAATGATGGTCTCCGAACCGGCCGGGAAGCTGCCCAGGCCGTCAGGCTCTTCGGTGGAGTAGCTGAACTGGAAGGTGCCGTTGTCGAATGAGTAGGAATCCGGGGTGCCGGAGACCAACTGCGGGTAGGGCTCGGCGAGCGTGTCCAGGTTGGCGGTATTCACGTTGGCCCCGATCGGCGGCAACTCGGGGTTGTACACCAGCGACTCCGAACTCGGTGGGTTCGCACTGGTGGTGATGTCGCCCTGACCCGAGTAGGCCCATTCGGTCCAGCCGATCAGGTGCTGGTCTGCTCCTTGCATCGGGGCCGCGATCTCCGCTTGGTTGCTGGTCGCGCCGAACTCGCTCATGAATGCCGGAATTCCATGCGCCTGCGCATAGTCCTCGGCGTGGCCGACGACCCCGTTGACGCTGGGTATGCAGCCCAGCGGCCCCAGGCTGAACTCGCAGTAATCGTGGAACGACAAGACCGTGCCCGGGGCCTCCACGGTGCCCAGATGGATGGGCAGGCCGGCGTTGGACAAGAGGTTGGGTTCGAAGAAAATCGGTGTGCTCGGATCGACGGCCCTGATCGCGTCGGCCCCCTGGTCGTAGAACGGGGTCAGTTGCTGGGAGTCGAAATACGGGCTGCCCAACAAAGTCGGCAGCAGCTGCTCGCCTGGTGATGGTTCGTTCATCAGCTCGAAGCCCGCCACGTTGGGGTTGCCGTTGAAGGCGTGGGCGACGTACTCCAGCATCTGCGAGTAGTTGTCTTCCAGGCCAATCCCGTTCGGTGCGTCGACGTTGGTCCAGAACGACTCCCACGCCTGGTTCGCGGCCGGATTGAAGAAATCGTTGAGCGGGAAGGGCAGCGAAGGATTGGCCCCGCCGTCGGTGTGCACCGCCCAGTCCGGCGCGCCCTCGCCGCCGAACGCGGAGCTGTACGCGTCCTGGTGGAAGTCGATGATGCTGTAGATCCCGTGGTTGCCCAGGATTTGGACGGTGTGCTCGATCGAGTCCAGGTACGACGTGTTGAAAACGCCGGGCTCGGGCTCCAGGTCGGACCAGATGACGCCCACCCGGACGGCGTTGAAACCGTTTGCGGCCAGAAACGCTGCGTCGTTGTTGCCGAACCCGTCCGCCGACGGCTCGCCCGGTGCCACTTTGTACACCTCGTTGAGCCCGTGCAGGAGGACGACCTGGCCTTCACTATTGGTCAGCCATTCCCCGGAGGCCCCGAGCGGCAGCAGCGATGTGTTCGGGTCCGCGGCCTGCGTGAGGCCTGCGGGCAGCGTGCCGTAGTGACCCACCATGCCGTGCTCGCCGAACGTACCGGCGTTGCCGCCGGCTCCGCCGAGCGCGGGAAGGCCAGCGGCCGTGGCGCCGTCGCCGGCGTTGCCACCATCTCCGCCGATACCGAACAGCGAGCCGGCGTCACCGCCATCGCCGCCGGCCGCGCCGGCACCCCCCATCCCGCCTTCGCCGCCGTTTCCGAAGAAGCCCGCCGCATCCCCTCCGGAACCGCCTGCCTCGCCGGCCACCGTGCTGTTCCAGCCGGGGCCACCGTCGCCGAACCACAGCCCGCCGGCACCGCCGCTGGGGTCCATCTGGGTGCCATCGGCGCCGTTGCCGATCAAGAACTGCCCGGACGCCGTGTTGATGGCATGGTCAACGTGCTCACCGAACGGGCTGTTGATCCAGCTCTCGACCCCGGCGTGCAACGCGTCGTAGATGTGCTGCTGGAAAAGCTCTGTTGCGGAAAACGTTTCAGCACCGGCCGTGCTGGCAGCGAGGGCCTGATCGACTGCGTGGCCGCCGACATCCGCGGACGCCGCACTCGAGATGACGTTGCTGATCAGGTCGCCAAGACCGAAGTCATCGGCATGCGCTGCCGGTGCGGTGAACATCCCGATCCCAAACGCCGCGACGGCGGCACCGACGGCGTGGCTGCGGTGGTTTGTCCTGAAGATCATGCAGACCTCCGTGCGCGCGACGACGACGTGAGCCAGCCCATAGTAGCGAGCGGCTCTCACGCTGTGTAAAGGTTTTTCTCAGATCTTCTTAAGTCGCCTGTGCCGGCTGCTGCCGCAGGCTGGCATCGAATACTTTGAGGTAGCGGCGGCGTTCGGCATCCGACCGCTCGGCCGGAGCCAGCGCGTACACGTCGTCGATGCCGGCCTTGGCCGCGGCCAGCGCGTCGCGCGGTGCATCGACGAAGCGGCTCGCCCAGGCTGCGGCGGCGTCATACACGCCGTCCGGGGCCACCATCTCGTCGACCACACCCAACTCCAGCGCCTCCTCGGCGTCGAAGAACCGGCCGCTGTACACCAACTCCTTCGCGCGGCTCGCCCCGACCGTTCGGGCCAGCCGTGCCATGGCGTCACCGCCGGGAACCAAACCGGCCAGGATCTCCGTCGTACCGAACCGCACGTTGTCGCCGCTCACCCGCCAGTCCGCGGCGAGCGCCAAGCCCAAGCCGGCACCCAGCGCGTATCCAGTGACTGCGGCGACGGTCGGCTTCGGGATCGCCGCGACGGCGTCAATGGCGGCGCGGTGCACGCGTACCCAGCTGTCGACCTCGGGCGCGGCCAGGGTGCGCAACGCGGGCGTGTCGTCGCCCGCGGAGAAGATCTCATGGCCGCCGAAGATGACGGCGGCGGCGATGTCGTCGCGGTCGCTCATCTCGGCCGCGGCCTGCTCGACCTCCCGGTAGACCTGCCGGGTCAAGGCGTTGGTGGGCGGCCGCGACAGCACCAGCGTCCCAACGCCGGGATGGCCTGGGTCCAGGTGGATGCTGACGAACTCGCTCAAAGACGCCACCCCAGTCCGCCGGCCTTGCGGGCCCGGTGGTAGCGGTCGGAGTCGAAGAACTCGAAAATCCAATTGTCGCCGTCGATTTCGAGGTTCGGTTGCACCGTGACGATCTGACGCTCGACGGCAAGCACGTCGGCAACCGAGCGCCCGATCAGCGAGTCCAGCTGCGTCCAGGTCGGCGGTAGCAAGAAGCAGCGACCGGCTTCGAATTCGGCGATGGCCGCCTGCGGTGTCGCCCACTGCGCCCGGTCGGACTCGGTGTTGTCGCCGTCGGCGCGTTGGCCTTCGGGCAGTGCTCCGACGAAGAAGTAGGTGTCGTAGCGGCGGGTGCGTTCGGCTTCGGGGGTCACCCAGTTGGCCCACGGCCGCAGCAGATCGGCCCGCAACACCAGGTTTTCCCGTCGTAGGAAGTCCGCGAAAGACAGCGTCCGGTCGGCCAGCGCCTGCCGGGATTCGCGGTACACCGATGCGTCGCCGACGATGGCGGCCGGGTCACCGGCCGGCCCGGCGAACAGCACACCGCACTCCTCGAAGGTCTCGCGTGCCGCGGCACACACCAGCGCCTCGGCCAACTCCCAGTCGATGCCGAACCGCTCCGCCCACCACGCCGGCAGCGGTCCCGCCCAGGCGATGTCGGCGTTGCGGTCGCGGTCGTCTACGCCGCCGCCGGGAAATACCACCGTGCCCGCGGCGAATTCCATTGCGGCGTGCCGTCGCATCAGGAAGAGCGCTATGCCGTGGGAGGTGTCTCGGATCAGCATCACGGTCGCGGCCGGCCTCGCCGGCAACGGGACATACGAATCGTCAGTCATCAGCGCCTCCGATGGGCCGCGCGGGTGCGAACGCGCCGGGCGAAGTAACGCCCGTCGATCACGTCCACCGCGATCGACTGGCCGAACGCCGCGGACAAGTTGTCTCCGGTCAACACGTCGGCCAGCAGACCTGCCGCGACGACTTGCCCCTCAGCTAACAGCATGCAGTGGCTGAAGCCGGGCGGAATCTCCTCGACGTGATGGGTGACCAGGACCAGCGCGGGTGCATCGGGATCGGCGGCCAGATCGGCCAGCCGCGACACCAGCTCCTCACGCCCGCCCAGGTCGAGACCGGCAGCGGGTTCGTCGAGCAGCAGCAGTTCAGGGTCGGTCATCAGCGCCCGCGCGATCAGGATCCGCTTGCGCTCACCCTCGGACAGGGTTTCGTAGGTGCGGCCGGCCAGATGCTCGGCTCCCAGGCTTTCCAGCATGTCGACCGCGCGGTTGTAGTCGACGTCCTCGTAGCGCTCACGCCAACGCCCCAGCACCGCGTAGCCGGCCGAGACCACCAGATCTCGCACCACCTCATTGCCCGGAATCCGTTGCGCCAGCGCCGATGAGCTCAAGCCCACCCGTGAGCGCAGCTCGGACATGTCGACCCGGCCGAGCCGCTCCCCCAAGACATAGGCAACACCGGACGAGGGATGCTCGGCGGCCGCGGCGATGCGCAGTAACGACGTCTTGCCGGCGCCGTTGGCCCCGATGATCACCCAGCGTTCGTCGAGCTCGACCGACCAGCTCACCGGCCCGACCAGGACGTGGCCGTCGCGACGCAGCGACACATCGGTGAAGTCGATCAGCAGGTCGGGGTCGACTGCATCGCTTCCCGTTTCGGCCACCCGACCATCGTGCCGTACCGCGACGCCCTGGCGGCTGCCGGGTCGCGGGGTCGGTTCGGCTGCGTAGCGACCCGCTGCGCCCGGCTTCGCCGCGCTGGCGATCGCTAGAGATCGGGCGGGATGTCGACGCGGCTCACCATGCCGTCGAGCGCATCCGCGGCCTCGATCTCGCCGCGCGTCACGCCGAGCAGAAACAGCACGGTGTCCAGGTATGGGTGGCTCAGCGACGCGTCGGCGACTTCCCGCAACGCGGGTTTCGCGTTGAACGCAACGCCCAGGCCGGCCGCGGCCAGCATGTCGATATCGTTGGCGCCGTCCCCGACGGCGACGGTCTGCGCCATCGGCACACCGACCTGATGGGCAAAGTCCCTCAGCGCCTTGGCTTTACCCGCACGGTCGACGATCTGGCCGACTACCCGCCCGGTGAGTTTGCCGTCGACCACCTCCAGCTCGTTGGCGGCGACGAAGTCGAGCATCAACTCGTGCGCCAGCGGTTCGATGACCTGTCGGAATCCGCCGGAGACGACGCCCACGTGATAGCCCAGCCGACGCAACGTGCGCAGGGTGGTCCGCGCACCGGGGGTCAGCTTAACGTCTTGGGCGACCTCGTCGAGCACTTCGGCAGGCAATCCGGCCAGCGTGGCGACCCGTTGTTGCAGCGACTCGGCGAAGTCCAGTTCACCACGCATGGCAGCGTCGGTGATCGCGGCGACGGCGTCCAGGGCGCCCGCCCGCGCCGCCAGCATCTCGATGACTTCCTGCTGGATCAACGTCGAGTCGACGTCGAACACGATGAGCCGTTTGGCGCGCCGCGCGATGCTGAAGTCCTCAAGAGCCACGTCGACGCCGGCGTCGGCGGCCACTCGGGTCAGCACCTCCTGCAGTTGCCCACCGATCCCGGTCGGCACGGAGACCCGCAACTCCAGGCCGGTGACCGGATAGTCGGAGACGCCGCGGATCAGGTCGATGTTGACGCCCAGCGCCGCCACTTCGTGGGCAACGGTGCCGAACGCTTCGGCCGTGATCGGCCGGCCCAGCACCATGATCGTGTGTGTCGAAGGTTCTCGGATGATCCGCAGGTCGTCGCTGCGCTCGATACTGACGTCCAGCCCGACAGCACGGATCGCTGCTTCGACTTCGTCGCGAAAAGCCTTGCCTTCGGCGACGTTTAGCGGCGCCGACACCAGCACGCCCAGGGTCAGACGATTCCGGATCACCACCTGCTCGACGTTGAGTAGCTCGACCTCGTGACCCGAAAGAACTTGGAAAAGCGCCGACGTCACGCCTGGTTTGTCGTGACCGGTGACGGTGATCAGTGCCGACACCCTGTGGGGTTTACTCACCCCAAATTGCCTCCGCTAGAGGCCATTACGTGCGGACGCTGACGTCGTCGGCTCGGGTGACGTCGCCGTCTGTCGGGCCGTGAGCCCGTCCGACGTGGGCCTCAGCGCGCAGTCGCTCCACCATGTGCGGGTAGTGCAGCTCAAAAGCCGGGCGCTCGGAGCGAATGCGCGGCAGCTCGGTGAAGTTGTGCCGCGGCGGCGGGCAACTGGTCGCCCACTCCAGCGAGTTGCCGTATCCCCACGGGTCGTCGACCGTGACTACTTCGCCATAGCGCCAGCTCTTGAAGACGTTCCAGACGAACGGGATCATCGACACGCCAAGGATGAACGCACCGATCGTCGACACCACGTTGTACGGCTGGAACCCGTCGGTCGGCAGGTAGTCGGCGTAGCGACGCGGCATCCCGATGTCGCCCAGCCAGTGCTGAATCAAAAACGTCGTGTGGAAGCCGATGAACGTCAACCAGAAGTGCAGCTTGCCCAGCCGCTCGTCGAGCAGGCGACCGGTCATCTTCGGTAACCAGAAGTAGGTGCCGGCGAATGTGGCGAACACGATGGTGCCGAACAAGACGTAGTGGAAGTGCGCGACCACGAAATAGCTGTCGGTTACGTGGAAGTCCAGCGGCGGGCTGGCCAGCAACACACCGGTCAGGCCACCCAACAGGAAGGTGATCATGAAGCCGATCGAGAACAGCATCGGCGTCTCGAATGTCAACTGCCCCTTCCACATCGTGCCAACCCAGTTGAAGAACTTGATGCCGGTCGGCACCGCGATCAGGTAGGTCATGAAGGAGAAGAAGGGCAGCAGCACCGCGCCGGTGGCGAACATGTGGTGTGCCCACACCGCGACCGACAGCGCGGCAATCGACAGCGTCGCGTAGACCAGCGTGGTGTAGCCGAAGATCGGCTTGCGGGAGAACACCGGGAAGATCTCGGTCACGATGCCGAAGAACGGCAACGCCACGATGTAGACCTCGGGGTGACCGAAGAACCAGAACAGGTGCTGCCACAACAGAACTCCGCCGTTGGCCGAGTCGTAGATGTGGGCGCCCAGGTGCCGATCGGCGGCCAGCCCGAACAGGGCCGCAGTCAGCAGCGGGAAGGCCAGCAATACCAGGATCGACGTCACCAGGATGTTCCAGGTGAAGATCGGCATCCGGAACATCGTCATGCCCGGGGCCCGCATACACACGACCGTGGTGATCATGTTGACCGCGCCCAGGATGGTGCCCAGGCCGGCAACGATCAGCCCCATGATCCACAGGTCGCCGCCGGCGCCGGGTGAGTGAATGGCGTCGGTCAGCGGCGTGTAGGCGGTCCAACCGAAGTCGGCGGCACCGCCGGGCGTGATGAAGCCGGCCATGCCGATCGTCGCGCCGAACAGGAACAGCCAGAAGGAGAAGGCGTTGAGCCGCGGGAACGCCACGTCAGGCGCGCCGATCTGCAGCGGCAGCACCAGGTTGGCGAAACCGAACACGATCGGCGTCGCATAGAACAACAGCATGATCGTGCCGTGCATGGTGAACAGCTGGTTGAACTGTTCGTTGGACAGGAACTGCAGTCCGGGCGCGGCCAATTCGGTGCGCATCAGCAGCGCCAGCAGGCCGCCGATGAAGAAGAAGATGAAGCAGGCGACCACATACATGATCCCGATCAGCTTGTGATCTGTGGTGGTGATCAGCCGGTAGACCAGGTTGCCTTTAGGGCCTGTTCGCGGCGGGTAGGGACGACTAGCCTCGAGTTCTCCCAGCGGGGGCGCTTCGGCAGTCAAGAGCTCCTCCAAACATCGGGCAGGGCAACTGGGAACAGTGGCTTTTGAGTCTAGCGTTCGAGTGGCCGCGCCGACGGACAGGTCCTACAAACTGTCGTAATAAGCCGGTGAACACTTTTCCGCCCGCCGCTGCGCTCTCGGCAGACCCGCCTTTAGCTGGCCGGATGTTAACGTCGGACCCGTGCTGCTCTGGCCCATGCGACCCGCGCTGGCCGCTGCCGCCGCGGCAGTGATTTCGGCCTCGGCGTGCACCAGCTGCACGTCGGGGTCCCCCGGCGAAAACAGCGCGCCGTCGGTCATCACCAGCACCACCCAGATCGCCGGCGCAGGTGTACTGGGCAACCAGCGACGTCCAGACGAGTCGTGTGCACCCGAGCCGGCCGGCCCCGACGCAGGACCGCCGACCCGAAGCGCCCACAACGCAAGCGGCGTCGAGCCCGACACGGCAGAGGTACCCGAGGACCCACAGCGCATTGTCGTGCTCTCCGGCGATCAACTCGACGGCCTGTGCGCGCTGGGCCTGCAGTCGCGGATCGTCGCGGCGGCGCTGCCGGACGGCTCATCGGACCAACCGTCCTATCTGGGCACGGTCGTGCACAAGCTGCCCGGCGCCGGCACCCGCAGCAACCCCGACCTGGCCGCGATCAAGGCCGCCAAACCTGACCTGATCCTCGGCTCGCAAACTCTGACTCCCAAGCTCTACCCGGCCCTGGCGGCCATCGCGGCGACGGTGTTCACCGGGTCGCCCGGTGCGGCTTGGCAGAACAACCTGCGCGGCGTGGGCGAGGCGACCGCGCGGGCGGACGCCGCCGGCGGCTTGATCGACGGCTTCACGGCGAAGGCTCATGACGACGGCGCCGCGCACGACGCCGGCCACTACCAGGCTTCAGTCGTGCAGTTCACCGAAAATGCCGTCCGCGTGTACGGGGCCGACAATTTCCCGGCCAGTGTCTTGACCGCGGTCGGTGTGGATCGCCCTGCGGCGCAAAGGTTTACCGACAAGCCGTATATCGAGGTGGGCAGCACCGATGCCGACTTGGCGAAAAATGCGGACTTCTCCGCGGCCGACGCCGACGTGGTCTATGTGTCGTTCGCCTCGCCGGCCGCTAAAGACCGCGCCCCCACCATCTTCGACAGCACGCCGTGGCGCAGGCTGTCGGCCACTCGCGACAACCGGGTGTTCGTGGTCAACAACGAGGTGTGGCAGACCGGCGAGGGTGTGATCGCCGCCCGAGGCATCATCGATGACCTGCGCTTCATCAACGCCCCGATCAATTAGCCCGGCGACCGGCCCGGACCCATCACCGAAACCGCCTCGCCCGATCCGTAAGAACTCCTGAATCCAGGCTTAATTTCCGATAAGAAAGATGGCGATACCCCGCGAGAGCCTGAGGAGTCCACGATGAACGGATCGAAGATGCTCGCGAAAGGTGCCCTCGTCGGCATGATCATCGGTGCGGCGAGCGCGGTGAGCCTGCAAGCCGCCCACGCTGAAGAGACTCTGCCCGGCCCACTATCCGGAAGCGACACGGCGCTCATCCTCGGCGGGACCACCGAGCCGACGCCATCGAACGCCTTCGCGCGGGCCGCCGAAAACTTGTTTCTCCATCCGCTGGGATTCGATGACGGCGCGACCTCCTCGACGGTCTGCGACATGATCGTGACCAACCCCTGCGCAGCACCGTTGCAGGTGCTGACGACACCGGAACTGATCCAGCAGGGCCCGAGCACCCTGACCGGGGCCGACGACGTCACGCTGGCCGTCGAGAACGAATTCAACGCGCACCCGGGCCTTTTCAGCGCCGACAACCCGCTGACGATTTTTGGCTACTCGCAGAGCGCCACCGCCGACTCGATCGCGATGACCCAGATCCACGACTACAGCATGCTTCACGGGGACAGCATCCCCCTCGACTCCCTGCACTTCGTGTTCATCGGCGACCCGTCGCTGGAAGACACCGGCATATGGGCGCCCTCCGCCGCGGACCCCTCCCAGTCCAATCTGGAATATGACCTGGCCTCGTTGATCGGGCCGGAGAAGACGGACCACATTCTCACGGCGCTCGGTATCGTCGCGAATGACGGTATCGGCCAACAAGTCCTGGGCAATGTGACGCCGACCGATCTCTACCCGGCGACGATCTACACGCTGGAGGGCGATAGCGTCGCCCAGTTCCAACAGGTCTTCGAGTCAAGCGGTCTGCTGGGCACGATCTGGCATCTGTTCACCACGCACGTGGAGTATTTGGGCTTGACGCCGGAAGACATCGCGGCCGCGACCACGACAACCGACGGCAACCTCACACTTGTCGACATCCCCGACACCTTCAACAACGCTGGCGCGTGGCTCAGCGCGGTATTCGAGCACGGGGCCGCCGGCAGCGGTCTGCTCGAGAGCGTGTGGCAGTCGCTGGAACTGTATTTGACAAACTCGTTCTGAACCCAGACCAGGCCGCTGCGGCAACCTTGAAACGACCACCGCTGGCCGGTGGTGTGAGGTTCACCGCACCCAGCAAAATACATAGCTTATCTATGCTAATCTGGAGGGCGTTCAATGGAATTCGATACGAAATTACGCGCACTGAAGAGGATTGCTGATGAGCACCGTTTCCGCTTACGCCGCCTCCGATAAATCGGGGCACCTGACCAAAACCACGATCGACCGCCGCGAAGCCGGCCCGCACGACGTCGCTATCGACATCAAGTTCGCCGGCATCTGCCACTCCGACATCCACACCGTCAAAGCCGAATGGGGCGTTCCCAACTACCCCATCGTGCCGGGCCACGAAATCGCCGGCGTCGTCACCGCCGTCGGCTCCGACGTCACCAAGCACAAGGTTGGCGACCACGTCGGCGTGGGCTGCATGGTGAACTCCTGCGGCCACTGCAGCAGTTGCAGCGCCGGGCTCGAGCAGTACTGCAAGAACGGGGCGACGTTCACCTACAACTCCAAGGACAAGGACGGCACGATCACGCAAGGCGGATACAGCCAGGCGGTCGTCGTCAACGAGAACTTCGTCGTGCAGATCCCCGACTCGCTGCCGCTGGACGCCGCCGCGCCGCTGCTGTGCGCCGGCATCACGCTGTTTTCACCGCTGCGGCACTGGAAGGCCGGACCCGACACCCGGCTGGCGATCATCGGCCTGGGCGGGCTGGGCCACATGGGCGTCAAGCTCGGCGCCGCAATGGGCGCAGAGGTCACGGTGCTGTCGCAGTCGCTGAAGAAGATGGAAGACGGTCTGCGTCTCGGCGCGGGGCACTACTACGCGACCGCCGACCGCGACACCTTCAAGAAATTGCGCGGCAGCTTCGACCTCATCCTGAACACCGTCTCGGCGAACCTGAATCTGGGCGACTACCTCAACCTGCTTGACGTCGACGGCAGTCTCGTGGAGCTGGGTATCCCCGAGCACCCGATGGAGGTGCCGGCATTCGCGCTGGCGCTGGCGCGCCGCAGTCTGTCCGGCTCCAACATCGGCGGCATCGCCGAGACCCAGGAGATGCTGAATTTCTGCGCCAAGCACAACACCCTGCCCGAAATCGAAGTCATCGAGGCGGATTACGTCAACGAAGCCTACGAGCGCGTGCTGGCCAGCGACGTGCGCTACCGCTTCGTCATCGACATCTCAACGCTGTGAGTCAGCCCGCGACGCCGCTGAGCTGTCGGTTGCGCCGTCGCCGCTGATACCCCAAAGCGGCCAGCCGGCGGCGGCGAGCCGGGCAGCCACCCGCGCGATGTTCTCCGGACCGGCGTCATAGTGGGTCATATCAGAGATGAAATCCGCGATCACGTCGCGGTCGACGCTGCCGTTCGACAGCTCTTCCTCGTCGATCGAGTCGACGACTTCGGTGATCTCTTCATCGCTCAGCGGTGTGCTGCGCAGCAGCGCAAGCAGTGCGATACGGTCGGGCCCCGGCACGCCGTCGGGATAGCCGACCTGCAGCCACTTGATCACTGAACGGAAAAAGTTGGCTGCCGAGGCCGCCGCGGAAGCTGGAGTTATCGCCACGCCATCAGTGTCACGGCTGCGAGGTCACAGACGCCACTGTCGCGCCCGGCTAAGTACACAATTCACGCCTCGTTCATCGAACATACGTCCCCTCGGCCGCAAATAGGGCCGTCACCGCGGCGTTAAGCCACCGGCCCACGCGCCAACTCGGCGACGTGTCGCTGAATTCGCCGTGAGCTGAGCACCGAGACCGGCAGCAATATCGCAGCCAGTACGGCAAGCACCACGAAGGCCAGCCGGTCGTTGCGGAACAGCACCGCGCCGGACACGACTGCGGCGATCAGGAAGCCCACGATGCACCAGGACCACAGCTGCGAGCGTTTCAGTTCAGCTGCCGACTTGTTGCGGAGATACACCCTGCCCAGCCGCGTGGCCGAGGCCCGCACGTCCGGGTCGGCAGGTGCGGGTCCCCTCAAGACCGCGTTGATCGCGGCGGAACGACCCGACTGGTCCAGTCCTGACACCGCTTCTCGAGCTGCGCGATGCATGCTCTGCGTCGTCACGGTGAAATATCCGCCGAGCGCGGCGCCGAAGACGATGGCCGACAGGACGGCGCCCTCGAACTCGTAGGTCGACTGCAGGCTGGTGAACAGACCCCACCACACGGCGAGAAAAATCGCCCACACCGTGAATCGCACCCAGGCGGGTTGCAGTATCAGCCGAAGGCGCATGGCAAACCGGCGTCTTCTAGAAGTTCCAGTCCTCGTCTTCAGTGACGACGGCCTTGCCTATCACGTATGAGGAGCCCGAACCGGAGAAGAAGTCGTGGTTCTCATCCGCGTTCGGCGACAGGGCCGACAGGATCGCCGGGTTGACGTCGGTCTCATCG
>NZ_JBAPMI010000275.1:0-55672 GCF_049278535.1 Mycobacterium sp.
GATCCCACCTTTGCTGGCGGCATAGGCGGCCATGTACGGATGGGCGAACGATGCCGCGGTGGAGGTGAAATTCACCACGACACCTCGTCCTGATTCGCACAGTGCCGGCAGTGCTGCCCGAGTCATCAAAATGTGCCGGTCAGGTTCACCGCCAGGGTCCGATTCCAATCAGCCAGGCTGTGTTGGTGAGTGTGGGAGCATCGTTGGATTGCAGCAGCGTTGACCAAAACATCAAGGCCCCCAAACCTATCAATGGCCTCAGCGACCGCACGTGTGACTGCGTCCTCGCTGGAGACATCAACGACGGCGGTGTGTAGCCGCTTCGCGTCTTCAGCTTCGTCCGTGGCCGCAGCAGTGGCTATCAACCCCTGTTCGTTGACGTCGAAGCCCGTCACCGTGCCACCCTCGGCGAGCAATCGGGCGACGGTGGCCGCGCCGATACCCGATCCGGCCCCAGTGACGATGATCCCCCGGTTGTCGAACCTCTTCATGTTGCGCCTTCCTTCAATCAACCCGGGCGCAGCACACCGATATCGCCGGTTGAAATGCGGACGTCGAAGTGCCGGTTGATAATCCGCCATCCTTCAAGCGTTCTCACGTGCTCGTCGTGATAGGTTCCGATTGCTTCGTACGGCGTCAGCCGGGCGCGATCAGCCGAGCCGAGGTGAATGACACGCGCTTGCGTCGACGACCTGGCGTGGTCGCCGTCGACGTCGACGTTGTAGTTGCCGAGCAGGTGCTGCGATGGCCCGCATCCACCCAAAAAGCTGCGAATGGAGGCGATGATTGCACCGCGGCCTTCGACCGGGGAGCCGTAGTGTCCCTTCGCATCCGGGTGAAACACGTCATCGAGCCCTGACCAGTCGCGGTTATCGAGGCATGTGGCGTACTTATTGACGAGCTCGATAATCGCGGTTCGGTCGACGCAACCACACGTCGTCATGCAAGCTGGAAGGAGCTGATCGGTGCTCCCTCGGGATAGGTCGTCGGCCCACCGAGGTCGTAGGCCGCGTTGAGGGTGCGGATGAACTCTGGGTCGTGCAGTGGGTCGTCCGGCATCGCAAGTTTGATGCCTTGTGCATTGACGTCCTTGACCATCGTGTCGATCGCCTGCTCGATGGTCAGGTCGTCGGAACCTTCCATGTTCTTTCTCAGTTCGGCATGGTCCGTAAAGACCTCGGCCGACCAGTGCACCAGCAACCGCAACTCTTTGGTGTGATGGCGGGCGACAACCTCGTCGCCGGTTTTGAGCAGCCAATAGTTTCGGTCGTCAGGATCGCCGGTGAACACGGTCTCGAATGCCAGGCCGGCCGGAATCTGTTGGCCTAGTGGCCCGTTCGCTTCGCCGCGGTGCAGCATCATCTCGTTCTGCACGACGACGCCGCGGTTGTTGATCGGCGGCAGGACCCGCCTGGGCGCCCGTAACGGTCCGTCGGGCCAGTAAGTGAATCCGCTGCCGCCATCCAGCGAGAACCAGGTGATGACCTGCGCCATCTTGATCAGGTAATCCTGGAAAAGGCCGGACTTGCCCATGACGCTGGTGAGCCACGTCGGGGCGTTCTCGTGGCGAACACCGCGGAAGCTCGGCGAATCCAGGTGTCCCGGATCGCGATTGGCGCACGGCCCGTTGATGTTGAATAGCATCAGTTGCGGCTTGGCGTATTTGGCATTCCAATAGCCTTTGGCCAGTTCCAAGAACTGGGCATTGTAGAAACAATCGTGCAGCTGCGGGTACAGCACCGCGCCGTAGTTGGCGAGGTAGCCCCGGAAGGTTGGCGTGAGGAACAGGTCCAGCGACGGGGTGAAGCCTTCGGGGAAGGCTCCGCTCATGGTCGCGATCAGCTCGTCGGCCGAGGCGAAATGCTGCGCGATGATCAACTTCCACGGACCGCTGGTGCGCACCACATCGAGGAGACGTTTGCGTTGGTCGCCGGAATAGACATTGTCGATTTCGAGTGGCGGGGCAACCGGACGCAGCACGTCGGAAAGCTCCATCCGTCGCTCGTCAGTGAGCATCAGCTGTCTCCTTATGCGGGTTTGGATTGGTGTGATTGTGCGACTGTCGCAGGGCCGCGGCTGTGTCGTGTCCGGTGATTGGGACATCCGTTCGTGACGGCCTGGCGAACCGTGCGCGCAACAGTGCCCCGACCTCGGCGATGGCCAGCCGACCGCGTGCGGTCGCATCAGGCCGCATCAGAAAGCCGTGGTACATACCGGGATAGCGAGTGAGGGTGGTCTGCACACCGGCGTCGCGGAGTCGAACTGCGTATCGCTCCGCCCAGTCTCGGATGGGATCACATTCCGCGGTCACCACGATCGCCGGTGGTAGATCGGATAGATCGTCGGCATAGGCGGGAACCAGATACGGGTCGTGCATCGGCCCATCGTCGCCGTCGACCAGCGCGTGCATGTAGTTGATGTCGTCGAGGCTGAGCATGGGTGCGTTCGGCATTGCTGCGATCGACGACGCGGTCATGTCGCGATCGAGACCCGGGTAGAGAAGCACCTGCGTGCAGAGAGCGGGTCCGCCACGATCGCGGGCGGCCAGCGCGACCCCGGCGGCCAAAGCACCGCCCGCGCTGTCGCCGGCCACGGCGAGACGTGCCGCGTCTACGTTCAGGTCGGCAGCATTGTCCGCCACCCATCGGATGGCTGCGAAGGCGTCGTCGAACTGCGCAGGTGGCCGAAATTCCGGGGCCAGGCGGTAATTTACGGCGACCACGGCGGCGTTGGACGTCGATGCCAACGCGCGGGCTAATGGTTCGAACGAGTGGTTAGAGCCCATGACGAGCCCGCCGCCGTGGAAGTACACCAGCACCGGCTGCGCGGATTCGTTTGTCGGACGGTAGATCCGGATGTCGAGGGAGCCATCGGACCCGGGTATCGCGACGTCTGTGATGTCGGCCATCGCGGGCATGTCCTCCGGGAGTGGCACTGACTCGATCGCGGTACGAATGGCCGCCAAGCCCCGTTGTCGCATCGGCGGAACGTCGCCGAATGACGCTAGGCGTGCGGCAGCATCTGGATCCAGGACGGGCTGTGTCATCGGAGTGTCGGTGGACGTTGTGCAACAAGGATGTTCGCTCGTTCGGTCATTGCCGTGCTGACCGAATCCTGCGTCAGCAGATAGAACTTTCCGGCCGCGGACTGTTCGAAGATGGTCTCGGCTGCCGCCAGTGGATCCATCGCCGCGGCCTTGATGCGCAGCATCGCCGATCGTTGTGCGTCGGCGGCAGCGATATCACCGGCGTCGACGCCACCGGCCGACTCAAAGATGTTGGACACCACCGCACCGGGCAAAACCGCCTGAACATGAATATGGCCGGCGTGGCCTGCGGTCTGGACATCCAGATGCAGGCATTCGGTCAACGCCAGTACTGCGTGTTTGCTCAGGATGTAGGGCGCCTGCAATGGAATTGCTACCACCCCCCCGACGGACGACAGGTTCCACACCCAGGTTTCTTCGTCGCAGGCCATCATCCTCGGCAGGAACGCACGCACGCCGTGAAAGACTCCGCTGACGTTGATATCCAGCACTCGTTGCCAATTGGCGATCGGTGTGTCCCACAGATAACCGAACTGTTCGATTCCGGCGTTGTTGACCAGCAGACGCACCGGACCGAACTCCCGAAAAGTGTTGTCGGCCAGGCTTTCCATGGCGTCAACGTCCCGCACGTCACAGACGACGTCACGGGCGTCGCCGCCAGCCGCGGACAGCTCGTCGCGGATCGTGGCAATAGCATCGCCGTCGATATCGGCCAGGACTACTGTCATACCTAACCGGCTCGCATACCGAGCGATGCCCGCGCCGATACCGGCACCGGCCCCGGTGATCACCGCGGTGCCGCCGGAGAAGGTGTCTCGAGCGCTCATGAACCCGCGGGGCTGTCGGCGGTCAGCTCCGACAGCAACACGGAATTCTGAGTGTCCAGAACGACGCCCATCTCGGTGAAGACAAGACCGGAGGATTCGCGACGTACGCCGACGTCGACCACTCCGCTAGACACCGGGAATGGCACGAAGTTGGCGATCTGGTTAACGAGAATGTAGAAGCGGGCCGTGGTGACCACGCCATCGGCGCCGGTACGGTGGATGTTGGTGGCGTGGTGCCGCAGCGGGTAGGGACTCTCCTTGCGGTGCTGGATCAGCCAGTGCATCACCGCCTCGCGGCCGTGCATTTCTGGCGACATTAGTTCTTCGAATGGACTGGCGCCGCTGTCGCTTCGTGTCACGTAGTGGACGTCCTCGGCGTAGCTTGCCGCTAGATCGTCGTAGTGTGCCTCGTCGTAGGCATACCAGAAGCCGCCGATGAATTCCTGAAGCTCCGACAGCGTGATGTCGTTGGTCATACCGGCAAGTCAACTCTCGTACGGCACGACGAGCTGTGGAGTTGCCCGATGAGTGGAACACAGGCTGGCAGAACCTGCACTCGGCTTCGATACTCGAGATCATGACCGCAGCCACGGAATCGACGCCGACCCCGGGCCACGCTGACATGGACGAACTGCGAGACAACCTGCGACTGGCCGACCCTGGCGTCTTGACGGCGGTGTTGGCCCAGCTGACCGGCGACCCCGGCGTGATCGACACCTACGCCTCCAGGATTTCGCACCTGCCTGATCCGCCGGAGCGGGCCGGTGTCACCGACACCGACACGGCGGCGACGTTGGTCGAGCACATCGTGGATGCGTTGGGCCAGTCGCCGAAACCCGACGCGGTTTCTCCCTGCGACCGCGAGTTCTTTGCGCGACTACTGCCGATCGCACTCGGTTCGCAGGTCGACGACGAGCACGTCGATCTAATGCTTGAGCAAGGTGGATTTCGGCGGTCGCAGCCGACACTGCCACGCACTGTCCCGATCCCAAACAGCTTCGAAATCGCCATCGTTGGAGCAGGCATCGCCGGGATCAGCGTTGCACTCGCAGCAGCCGAAGAAGGCGTGCGCTACACGATCTTCGACCGCAATGCGGAGATAGGCGGAACCTGGTACACCACCGTCTACCCCGGCATCGGGGTCGATACTCCCTCGGCGTATTACTCGTTGTCGCGGGAGGTCAATCCAGACTGGACAAGTTACTACCCGCAGGGGGCGGAGTATCAAGCGTATCTGGTCAAGCTGGCGGACAAACACAAGCTGCGCGATCACATCCGGTTTCGCACCGAGGTAGAGGCGCTCTGGTGGGACGAGGACCGCAAGCAGTGGCAGATCCATTGGGTTGACGTCGCCGGCCGGCGTGATGTCAGCTACGCCACAGCGGTGGTGACCGCGGCCGGCTATCTGAATCGACCACGGTGGCCCGAGATCCGGGGCCGGGAAACGTTCGCGGGCATCAGTATTCACTCCGCCCGATGGGATTCCTCGCTAGATCTCACCGACAAAAAAGTGGCGATTATCGGCGCCGGTTGCACCGCCGTGCAGATCGTCGACGCCTGCGCCGACCAGGTGGACCATCTGACGGTGTTTCAGCGCCAGCCGCATTGGGTGGCGCCACGAAAGCGGCTCACCGATGATGTGCCGGCCTACAAGCGATACCTGGGCAGGCACCTGCCGTACTACGCGCACTGGAACCGCTTGAAGTCCTACTGGGGTACGGCGGACAATAATTACCCAGTCATTCTTCAAGACCCGGAGTGGGCCAAGGATCACCTGTCCATTTCACCGGCCAACGACATTCTGTTGCAGATATGTCTGGATTACATCGACCGCACCTTCGGCAAGGGCACCGAGCTGGCGAAGAAGGTCACCCCTGACTTTGCGCCGTACGGAAAGCGGATTATCCGCGATCCGGGCGGCTACTATGCGGCGTTGACTCGGGATCACGTCGACGTCGAGGCCAGCGAACCCGCCGAGGTGAACGCGAATGGCATTGTCACTCAAGAAGGTCGGCAGGTCGACGTGGATGTCATCATCTACGCCACCGGTTATCACCTGGACTTTCTGTCGACCGTCGACATCAGAGGCCGGCACGGCAAGAAGCTGACCGATGAATGGGGCGACAGCCCGCGTTCCTACCGTGGGGGCACCGTGCCCGGCTTTCCTAATCTGTTCACGATGTCGGCGCCCAACTACAGTCCTGGCCACGGCGCGGGCGCGAACTTCTCGATGGAGGTGCTCGCGCACTACATCGTCGAATGCCTGCAGATGATGGCACTCCGCGGAGCAGCCACGATGGAGGTCACGCAGCGCGCATATAAGAACTACGTCGCGGCGATCGACGAGGCGATGAGCCGCACCGTCTGGTGTCATACGCCGAGCGCACATACGTACTATCGGTCAGGCTCCGGTCGGGTCGTGGTAGCCACCCCGTATCGGCTGGTGGATGTCTGGCAACAGCATCGCGCGCCGATCGAAGAGGACTTCGTTCTACGGTGAGCCAAATACTCTCCGGCAAAACAGCTTTGGTCACCGGCAGCAGCCGTGGTATCGGCCGGGCGATTGCTCAGCGACTGGCGGCGGAGGGCGCGATGGTCGCGGTGACGGCACGGGCGTGCGGGCCGTCGCTGTCCAGCCGGGGCGGCGCGGCGTTGGCGCTGCCGGGCACGATTGCCGAGACCGTGTCGCTGATCGAAGCAACAGGTGGATCTGCGTTCGGGCTCGCCGCCGACCTCGAGGATGCCACCGCGCGAGGTGGCCTGATCGACGCGGTGCTGGACCGCACCGGCCGCGTCGACATCCTGGTCAACAACGCCGGTTTCGCCGATTACGCGGTGGTCGACGAGATGTCGATGGAGACCTTTGACCGGACTGTCGAGCATTATCTACGGACCCCGTTCGTCCTCACTAAGGCGGCGGTGCCGCATATGCGCAAACAGGGCGGCGGGTGGATCGTCAATATCGGATCGGTTACCGGCGTGGCCCCGATACGGCCGTACCGCGATTACAACAGGATAGCCGGTGACGTCATCTACGCCTCGTGCAAAGCTGCGTTGCATCGCTTCACTCAGGGCGTCGCCGCCGAGTTGGTGGACGACAACATCGCTGTGAACTGTGTCGGACCGTCGACCGCGATTAACACACCGGGGGCAGCGCAACTGATTCCAGAAGACTTTCCCACCGAGCCGGTCGAGTATCTGGCCGAAACAGTACTGGCGATGTGCCATCTGCCGGCCGCAGATCGCACGGGCCTGGTGGCGTTCAGCCTGCACTACCCGTGGTCCCAGCGGCTGCCGGTGCACAGCCTCGACGGCGCGGCAGTGCTGCAGCCGTTGCCGCCGCCAGCGGGCTCGAACCCCAATGTGGTCGCCGCCGGGATGTGACTTACGACCGGAGAACGCCGCGATCGGATTGACAGTAGCTGTGGCACAACCGATCTCGGACAATCACGTCGGGGCATTCGGGATCGAACCAGCGGTCAACCACCGCCCAGTGGATCGGATGCATGAGATAGGGACCTATCAGACCGTCGACATCATTGAACTCTTGCTCGAACACGTGCGTCCACTGGGAATCGCCGATCGCATCGTCGACGCGGCTGAGCTGCCATGCTCTGATCGACGGTATGAAGCGCGTCATCGACCGCAGCTCGCCTTCAAAACGTGCCACCGTATCCGTGGAAACTTCCGGTGAAACCCGCAGCAGCAGAGTGCGATAGACAGTACCGTCGTCGTCGCGTGTCGGCGAGCCCGCGTAGCCGGCACCGTTGATGCGGGTGATGGCTGGGTCCTGCAATGCGTCGGTGAAACAGTCTGCAGCCGACCACCAATTCCGAATGGAACCGAATCTCAGATGAACCAGAACGTCGCCGCCGTTGCGCGAACCAGGAAGTGTGGGTTCGACGAGATGTATATCAGCGCCGGTGGCTGTGGCAGCAGCCCGTGCCGTGGCCACGACGCGATCGCGCTCACCGGCGACGACGTCGAGGAGTCGGGTGACGCTATACATCACATAGCCCTTCGACATCGTCGGGCGCGGCGGCGAACGACCGAGTTCGCTCGACAACCAATGCGTCTATCCGTGACCACCATTCACCCAATCTTGCGTCCGGGCGACCCTTCCACGTCATCTGCCACCATGCCTGCGTGCTGGGCAGGGTCCAGGTGATCGTGATGGTGTTGGACAGGTCGTCAGACCAGATTGGTGGGCTGACCAGGACGTCATTCAACGTCATGCCGCGGTCGCCGGCGCCCGGCACGTATTCGGAGAGATACATATCGACAAGCGTTCTGGCGCAACCGGGTCTGGCCACCATTCTGTCGATGACATAAACCCGACCGCCGGACATGACTTAACCAAGCAGCCGGGACAGCTCCCGACAGGCCTGTTGGCGTGCCCGCTGCGCGATGCCGAGCGTGGGCATCGTCATGAACCCGTGGATGCCGCCCTCGAAGACGCATCGCGAAGTGGTGACGCCCGCGGCGTCGAGTGCGTCGGCGAAGGCGATGCCTTCGTCCCGCAACGGGTCGTGGCCGGCGATGACGACGACCGCGGGTGGCAAGCCTTCCAGGTTCGCTCGCAACGGTGAGGCGTACGGGTGGTCTCGATCGCGAGCCACCGGCACGTACTGGTCCCAGTACCATCGCATCGCCGGCTGCGGGTTGTAGAAACCCTTGCCGTACAACCGATATGACTCGGTGTCGAAGTCGGCGGCGATCACCGGATAGATCAGCAACTGCGCCGCGATCGGGTGACCGGTACGGTCACGCGTCATCAATGCGGCGACGGCGGAAAGGTTGCCCCCCGCGCTGTCGCCACCCACCACGATGCGCGCGGCGTCAGCACCGGTGTCGTCGGCGTGCTCCGCTGCCCACTGGGCCACCGCGTAGACATCTTCGGCCGCAGCGGGCCACTGATGTTCCGGCGCTAGGCGATAGTCCACGGAAATGACAACGGCCGGAATACGATTGGCGATATCACGGCATAGACCGTCGTGGCTGTCCAGGTCGCAGAATACGAACCCGCCCCCGTGCGCGTAGACGACAGCGGGAAGGCGCCCATCACTGGCAGGTCGATATAACCGTACCGGGATGTCACCGCCGGGCCCTGATACGACGGCGTCGCGGACCTCGGCCACTGGTTCGGGCTCGAGTGGCGGCGCGAACCGCGACCGGATGAGCTCGCGGGCCTGTGCTCCGGTCATTGTGTGCACCGGCGGGAAGCCGGCGTCCAGTGCCTCGATCAACGGGGCGAGTTGCGGATCGAGGCTCACGCGTACTGCAACGCCGGTCGTGCTGTGGAAACGGGACGACACGGCAGCAACGGTCGCAACGGCTGTAGGGTCGGTGCGACCCGCTGCGGGCCGTCTTCGACGTTGCGCCAGATGCTCATCGCCGTCATCCGGATCGGGGCGGCGAGGCGCTGATCTAACATCATCCGATTCATCGGACCGCAGACCGATACGGCCGCGACCGCCTCGCCGGGGCCGCCGATAGGGGCTGCAACGCAACCGAACCCGAGTTGCGACTCTTCGCGCTCGAACGCGATGCCGCGTGCGCGAACCTTGGCCAGTTCGTGGGCCAGTTGCGTGCTGGCGGAAATCGAATACTTCGTCTTGCGGAATTGCAGGTCGACTTCGGCATCCTCATCGCGGAAGGCCAGGATGGCCTTGCCGACGGCAGTGCAGTGCGCGGGCTGGCGACCGCCGACCCGGGTGAGGACTGCGGACGCCAACCGGCCGCCGACCTTTTCTAGGTACACCACATCGGGTCCATCCAGCAGTGCGAGATGCACGACAAGTCCAGTGGCGCGGTGCAATTCACTCAGCAGTGGGCGGGCCGCCCGCACGAGGCGGTCCTGGTGTACCGCGAGGGAGCCCAGCTCTACCAACCGCATACCGAGCTCGTAATCGCGGCCACTGCGGCGCAACCAGCGCAGCTGTACCAGTCGCTCGAGCATCCGATGGGCCGACGAGCGGGGCAGCCCGGTGCGGCGCACGAGCTGGGCGAGGGTGAGCCGGCCCGGCCCGTCGAAGGCGTCGAGGACCAGCGAGATCCGATCGATGACGGCGCTGGGAGTGGCGGACCCGGCGGCTGCACTGCTTCTGACACTCTCGGGCATCGATTCTCCAACCCTTGTATACCTGGATGGCATATGACTAATAGTCATATAGATTCTTAGCACATGGATGTGTCCGCTGTCACTAGACGCACCAAATTTGCCGAGACGACTGGCTGGCGTTGGACTATCGGCGCAGCTCAGCCCTTGGCCGCTGACCGACCCGCCCGGCGACCATAGAAGCTGCCGTCGCCCAGCGATACTCCACTGGCGTAGCCCCACGCGGCCAGCCCGGCGGTGGAACGGCCCGCGGCGAACAGCCCCGGGATGGGCTCCCCGTTGACGTGCAGTACCTCGGCGTCCAACGTGGTTGCCAGCCCGCCCAGGGTGAATCCGCCGGTGTTTTCGCGCAGATCGATGGCGCCGACCGGCGAGCCTATCGGCTTGATCCACTGAGGCTTCTTGTGCAGCAACGGATCTTCGCTGCGAGCCGCACCTTCGTTGTAGGCGGCCACGGTCGCCTGCAGCGAACCCGGCGGCAGCCCCATGTCGCGTTCCAGGCCGGCGACGGTGTCGGCGACCCAGGTCGCCTCCCGCAGGAGGAACTTCGGGGACCACGAGGCCATCGCGTCGTCCTGTGCGTCGCTGTCGATGATCAGGTAGGCCGTGTTGTCCTGGTGGTAAAGGGTGAGCTGACCGACCCGGCCGGGGTAGGTGTCCTCGGCGACATAGCGCTGACCGCGGCCGTTGACCAGGATGCCGCGCACAAGCTGTTGGGGATCGATGAAGATTGCGACCTCGGTGGCGTCCATGTGGGCCAGATCGGCACCCAACGCCTGCGCCATCCGAATCGCCTGACCGTCGTGCTGCTCGATCGACGCGGCCGGTCGTCCGGCGATCCGCGGGGCGAAGCGTTCCACCATCTCGTCGTTGTAGGCGAAGCTGCCGGTCGCGAGCACGACACCGGTGCGGGCTCTGATCGTCATGTCGGTGCCGTATTGGCGGGCGCGCAGGCCGACCACTCTGCCGTCGGATCCGACGATCAGACACTGCACCCGAACGTCGTAGAGCGCCCGAGCACCGGCTGCAGTCGCCGTCTCGACCAACGGCTTCATCAGCATGTAGCCGGCGCTGGCCTCGCCCTGCTTCTTGTTCTGCATCTGCGGCACGTGTCCGCGCGGGGCGGGAGTGGCAATCGTGTTGAACGGGTAGGAGTTTTCGCCGCCGCTGTACATCAGCCCTTGGTCGCCCATCGGCTCCCAGCCCGGCTCGGCGAAGAACTCCGCTTTGAACGGCACGCCGCAGCCGACCAGCCAATCGAAATGCGCGACGCTGCCCGCACAGTAATCGGAGATCCGGTTCTCGTCGGCGCCGGGACCCATCGCGACGTTGAGAAAGGCCGCCATGTTGTCGACGGAATCGTTAAAACCGCAAGCGGTTTGGAGTGAGGTACCGCCGCCGAGGTAGATGAAGCCACCGGCCATCGCGGCCGCACCGCCCCAGGAGCCGGTGCGCTCCAGGACCAGGACGTCGGCGCCGGATCGGGCTGCCTCAACCGCCGCCGCCGCACCGGCCACTCCGTAACCGGCGATCACGACGTCGGCCTCGTGGTCCCACGAGCTGATCGACGACGCCGCGATCGGCGTTACGTCGGTCTCGGGCTTCATAGCCGCATGGCCGCTGGCATCTCGCCGACCCACTGATGGCCCCAGTAGCTGTCGGCGGTGATTTCCTCTGCGGTGTAAAAGGTTTCGTCGACTCGCATGCCCTCGGTGCCGAACTCGATGTCCCAGTCGCCGGGTGCGCGAACGTAGAACGACACCATCTTGTCGTTGGTGTGACGGCCGAGGGTGGAGGACAACTGGAAACTTTCGGCATTGACTCGATCCAGTGCCCGACCGACCGCGTCGAGGGTGTCCACCTCGACCATGATGTGCACCAGTCGCGGGTCACGCTGATGCGCTGCCGGCACGATGGCCAAGCTGTGGTGGCGTTCGTTGATACCCAGGAAGCGAACCCGGACCGGGCCGAACTCTTTGGGCAGTGGAACGCGGAAGGCGCCGCGAGAGCGGAAGCCGAGCACCTCGGTGTAGAAGTCGAACAGCCCGTTGGGATCGGTTGCGGGCAAGACGACGTGACCCATGCCTTGATCCCCGGTCACGAACGTCGCCCCGAACGGAGTGACAACCGGACTATGGTCGAGTACCGCGCCGTGGAACACCTCGAGTGTGGTGCCGGCCGGATCGTCGAAGGCGATCACCTCTTCTACGCGACGGTCCTCGGCCTCGTCGTTCGACAGTTGCTTGAAGGGCACGCCCGCGCCGTCCAGGGCCGCTTTGACCCGCTGGAGTGCCGGGTGATCGCGCACCTCCCAGCCGACAGTGAGCACCCGGTCGGTGTCTCCGGGCACGACGATCATTCGCGCCGCGCGTTCGTCCATCCGCAGGTACAGCGCGGACGGGTCGGGCCCTTTGCCCTCGGCGAAACCGAGAACGCCGAATGCGAACTGCCGCCAGCGCGCGATGTCGTTGGTCGAAATAGTGATGTAGCCAAGGCTTTTGAGATCGCTCACGGTCTGTCTTCCTAAATCAGTGCCCGCAACGGGCCGTCCGGGGGTTCGACGCCCAGCGAACTGAGCGCCGCCGCGTGATACGTAGTGCCGGGCACATGGATCGCGTGCATCTGGCCGACATGCACGTCGCGCCAGTATCGCTGCAGCGGCTTGTCCATCCGCGCGGCGTTGCCACCGGATCGCGCGAAGATCTCGTCGACGGCCGATACCGCGCGCCAGACGGCGCGAACCTGGGTACGCCGGCCGGCTGCCCGGTCTGCGAATGACACCTCTTTGCCGGCGGCAACCATTTCGTAGATGCGGTCGGCGTTGGCCAGCAATTCCTGACGGGCGGCATTGATGTCGGCGGCCGCCTCGCCCACCGCATGCATCACGTACGGATCGTCCTTGATCGCGGTTCCCGTGGCACCGACCCGCGCCCGCTGATAGTCCAAGTGCGCCGCGAGCGCGCCCTCGGCGATCCCAATGGTCGCGGCCGAAATCCCCAGCGGGAACATCGTCGACCAGGGCATCAGATACAGCGGCTCGGTCATGCCGGCCTCGCGCTGTGCAGTGCCGTCCATCACCTTGGTTGCGTCCATAGTCCGGTACGTCGGCACGAAGGCGTCCTTGACGATCACGTCCTTCGAACCGGTTCCGCGCAGCCCCACCACATTCCACGAGTCCTCGACGATCTCGTAGTCCTTGCGGGGCAGGATCATGTGCAGCATCTGCGGCGGCATCAGCGGTATGCCCTTGTCGTCGCCGAGCATCGCGCCCAGGATGATCCAGTCGCAGTGGTCGGTGCCCGAGCTGAACTGCCAGCGTCCGTTGAAGATGTAGCCGCCGTCGACGGGCCGGGCCACACCCTGCGGTGCATAGGGCGAGGCCATCCAGGTGTCGACGTCGTCTGCCCAGATCTCGGCGGAAACCTTCGGGTCGGCGTAGGCCAACTGGTAAGGGTGAACGCCCACCACACCGACGATCCAGCCGGCGGCCGGATCCAGCGCCGCGGTCGCCATCGTCGTCTCGGCGAATTCCCGTGGGTGGACCTCGAACCCCTGGTACTGCTTGGTCTGGAGCAACCGGATCAACCCGGCCGACTTCATCATCTTGACGGTGTCGTCGGTGAGTCGTCCGATCTGTTCGGCATCGGCGGCCTGTTCGCGCAACTGGTCGGCCATGTGCATCACTCGGTCGAGTGCACGTTCGCTCATGATGTCGTCCTCCGGTCTCTAGGCCTAGTGATGGTCTACCGCAGTGCACCGCTTGTCCGCTGCCGATCCCGTTGAGCGGACGGAAAACCTCTGCGATCGACCGCGATGTCCAATGACCGGGAAACCGCCTTGGCCGCCACGCCGCCTTCCCTACAGTGGGTCCTTGTGACGCGCGATGAGCCTCTGGACGCACTGATTGTGGGCGCCGGGTTCGCCGGGCTGTACGCACTACACAAACTGCGCAGCCAAGGACTGTCGGTCCGGGTGCTCGAGGCCGCGCCGGACCTCGGCGGCACGTGGTACTACAACCGGTATCCAGGCGCGCGCTGCGACGTGGAGAGCGTCGACTACTCGTACTCGTTCTCCGAGGAACTCCAGCAAGAGTGGAACTGGACCGAGAAATACGCCACCCAGGCCGAGATCTTGCGCTATCTGAACTGGGTTGCCGACAAACTCGACCTCCGTCGTGACATCGTCTTGAATGCCCGCGTGGTGTCCGCGGAGCTTGATGAGTCCGGGGCGAAGTGGAACCTTGCCACCGCCGATGGCGACGTGCTGACGGCGAGGTACTGCCTAATGGCGACCGGGTCGCTGTCGGCCGCGATGACCCCGGACTTCCCGGGGCTGCAGGATTTCGCCGGCGAGATCTACCACACCGCGCACTGGCCGCACGATCCTGTCGACTTCGCCGGCAAGCGGGTTGCGGTTATCGGCACCGGATCATCTGGCATCCAATCGATTCCGATCATCGCCGGGCAAGCCGCGCACCTCTACGTCTTTCAGCGCACTGCCAATTACAGTGTCCCGGCCGGCAACAAACCCTTGTCGGCCCAAGATCTTGACGAGATCAAGGCGAACTACGCCGAACGGCGTCGGGTGTCGTGGCGCAGCGGTGGCGGGTCGCCGCATGTCACCGCGGCCCGCCCGACGCTCGAGTTCGACCCCGAGGAGCGTCGCGCGGCGTTCGAGAAGCGCTGGCAGCTCGGCGGTGTGCTCTACTCCAAGACCTTCCCAGACCAGCTGACCGATCTGGCGGCCAATGACGAGGCCCGCAAGTTCTACGAGGAGAAGGTCCGCGCCGTCATCGACGATCCAGCTCTCGCCGATCTGCTGATTCCTACCGACCATCCGATCGGAACCAAACGAATCTGTACCGACAGCAACTACTTTCAAACGTTCAACCGATCCAATGTCAGCTTGATCAGCGTGCGCGCCACCCCGATCACGTCGATCGATGTGTCGGGAATTACTACCACCGAAGCCCATGTCGACCTCGATTCCATCGTCTTTGCAACGGGTTTCGACGCGATGACCGGGGCGTTGGCGAAGATCGACATCGTCGGCCGTGACGGCACGACACTTCGGGATGACTGGGCGAAAGGCCCGCGCACCTACCTCGGGTTGGGCGTCAATGGATTTCCCAACCTATTCATGATCTCCGGACCCGGGGCACCCGCGGTGCTGGCCAACATGGTGCTGCACGCCGAGGCGCAAGTGAACTGGATCGCCGACGCGCTCAGCTATCTCGACCACCACGGTTACGCCGCGATGGAGCCAACTTTGGACGCGGTGGACAGTTGGGCTGCCGAGTTGGCCCGGCGTGCCGACGAGTCGCTGTTCTCCAAAGCCAACTCGTGGTACATGGGGGCGAACATCCCAGGCAAACCAAGGGTTTTCATGCTGTTCATTGGCGGCTTCGCAGCGTACAACGACATCTGCGCCGAGGTCGCTGACGCCGGATACAAGGGATTCGTTTTAGTCAAGGCCCGATAAGGCTGCGGCAGAAGGCGGTTGCGATGCAGAGTGGTTCAGGTCAACTTGCCGGAAAGGCTGTGCTGATCAGCGGAGGCGCCGGAGGCCTCGGCGCAGCCTTCGGGCGGCACATCATCGCCCGCGGCGGCAGTGTGGTGCTCGCGGATCTGCTCGACGACGAGGGCAACAAGCTGGTCGGCGAGCTCGGCCCGCAGGCGCGGTACACGCATCTCGACGTCACCGACCCGGAGCAGTGGGCGTCGGTAGTGCAGTTCACCCTCAACGAGTTCGGCTCGCTGGATGGTCTGGTGAACAACGCCGGCGTATCGACGGGGCAGTTCCTCGAGCACGAACCGCTAGCACACTTTCGGATGGTCTTGGAAATCAACCTGGTTGGGGTGTTCAACGGTCTGCAGGCGGTGATCAAGCCGATGCGCTCGGCAGGCGGCGGGTCGATCGTCAACATCTCGTCTGCTGCGGGGCTGTTCGGCCTGGCGTTCACTGCGGGCTACGGGGCGTCGAAGTGGGGAGTGCGCGGACTGTCGAAGATCGCCGCCGTCGAGTTGGGCCCCGAACGGATTCGGGTCAACTCGGTGCACCCGGGCATGGCCGCCACCCCGATGACTGCCAATATCGGCGTCCAGGTTGGCGAGGGCAACTACCCCAACCTCCCGATGGGACGTATCGCCGTGCCGGAGGAGATCGCCGGGGCCGTCGGCTATTTGCTGTCGGACGACGCCGCGTACGTGAACGGCGCGGAGATTGCCGTTGACGGAGGGTGGACCGCGGGGCCGACCTTGAAATACGTTATGGGCCAGTGACACCAGACAGGAGCAAGATGAAGCGACTAGCAGGCAATCGGATCCTGGTGACCGGCGCAGCATCCGGCATCGGGCAGGCGACCACGCTACGGCTGCTGGACGAGGGTGCCACCGTCGTCGGGGCAGACGTCGCCGCCGACGGACTGGACAAGACCCGCGCCATGGCCCAAGAGGCCGGCGGCGGCGAGCGCCTGACCACGCTCGAGATGAACATCGGCGAGGAGCGTTCGGTAGTCGATGGTGTGGGCTCGGCGGTGAGCACGCTGGGCGGCCTGGATTCGGTAGTGAACGCCGCCGGAATTCTGCGCGCCGTGCACACCGAGCAGATGGGTCTGGATCTGTGGAACCAGATCATCGGGATCAACCTGACCGGCACCTTCCTGGTCGTCCGCGAGACGCTGCCGGCACTGTTGCAGAATCCCCGCAGCGCAATCGTCAATTTCAGCTCCACTTCGGCGTCGTTCGCCCATCCCTACATGGCGGCGTATGCGGCGAGCAAAGGTGGCGTTCAGTCCTTCACGCACGCACTGGCCCTGGAGTATGCGAGTAAGGGACTGCGGGCGGTGTGCGTATGCCCCGGAAGCATCAAGTCCGGAATCACCGATGCCACAGGTGGATACATTCCGCAAGACGCGGATTGGAGCCTGTTTACCAGGCTGATGCCGATCATGCCGACCACGGAGGAATCCAGCGGTGCCGGCATGGCTGCCCCGTCAGCAGTGGCCGGGGTGATCGCGATGCTGGTCTCCGATGACGGCGCCTTCATTACCGGCACCGAAATCCGCATCGACGGCGGCACTCACGCGTGACCTTCACCTACGAAGACACCCTTCGTGAAATCACCACTGACGCAGGTGTTCTGCGCTATCACGAAGCGGGCCTGACTGACGGGCCAGCGTTGCTGCTCCTGCACGGTTCCGGACCGGGCGTGACGGGGTGGCGAAACTTCCGCGGCGTGCTGGGCACGTTCGCCGAGTTCTTCCGCTGTCTGGTCCTGGAATTCCCGGGATTCGGCGTCAGCGACGATTTCGGCGGCCACCCGATGATCACCGCTTTGGATGCGGTGGTGCGCTTCGTGGAAGCGCTGAGCCTGGATACCGTTGACATCATGGGTAATTCGATGGGCGGCGGTGTCGCGATCAACTTCGCGATCGCTCACCCCGAACGGGTGCGCCGGCTGGTTACCATCGGCGGCATCGGCCGCAACATCCTGACTCCCGCGCCGGCGGAGGGCATTCGGCTGCTGCAGGAGTTCACCGAGGACCCCAGCCGCGAACGACTGGTCCGATGGCTGCTTTCGATGGTGTACGACCCGGCGACGGTGACCGAGGAACTCATCGAGGAGCGGTGGAACCACGCCACCGATCCGCAGACGTTGGCCGGGGCGCGGCGGATGTACAGCAAGGAAGCATTCGCTCAGATGATGAAGGCCATGGAGTCATCCAAAGGCCCGCAACCGTGGGCGGTGATGCACCGCGTACAGGCGCCGACCCTGATCACCTGGGGCCGCGACGACCGGGTCAGCCCACTGGACATGGCGCTGCTTCCAATGCGCACCATCCCCAACGCCGAATTGCACGTGTTCCCCAACTGCGGCCATTGGGCGATGATCGAGGCGAAGAAGGCCTTCGAGAGTGCCGTGCTGGCGTTCTTGCTGCGCAAGTAGATCAGTTGACACAGGGCACGCCGCCGCCACCGATCGGTGCACCCCGATCAGGGGTCGGGTCGGTGGTGTCGGTGGTCATGCTGGTCTTCCACCCGTAGCTGCCGTAAATACTTGATGGCGAAGCGGATTCAGTAGTGGAAGACTCATCCTGACTGGGTGCCGAGAAGTTGTCGTCGACGACGACCTCGACATGCCCGAACTGCAGTTTGTGATTCGGCTTGTCGGGTGCGTCGATGCCCAGCAGGCTCGCCACTTCGTGTGCGTCGGCATCGGCACCGGGCGCGAATTCGATTGTGGTGGAGGTGGGTTCACCACTTACCCGGTCGCGTACCGCGCCGGTGGTGTAGCCGTCGTGCTTTAGCGTGCGCGCAACCTTGGTGGCCAAACCGCCCACGCTGCTGGCGTTGACCACATCGACGACGGTCGTCGGACTGGGGATGCCCTCGGTGGTCGTGCTCGTGCTCGCAGAGGAGGTCCCGAACGCGGCCGCGACTTCGGCCTGGATAGCCGCGGGATCGACGATGTTGACATCTTGACCGTTGATGTTGTCGTAGCGCACGACGGGCAGGGTCCGGTATTCGATCGAGCCACCGGCCAGCGCGCCCATCTTGCGGAACATGTCCTCGTCCCAACCCGACGACAGCACCACGTCCTTGCGTGCCACCGCCATCAGACCCTTCAACTTGCCGAGATTGGTGAAGGTGCCCGCGTCCTGAAGTTGGTGCATCACCGACGAGAGGAAGGCTTGCTGGCGGTGGGTACGGTCCAGGTCGCCGTTTTCCAGGCCGTGGCGCTGCCGCACGAACGCCAGCGCCTGTTCGGCATCTAGCCTCTGGGGGCCGGCCGGGAAGTCGGCGCCGGAGTAGTCGTCATACACAGCGTGCTTAAGGCAGACGTCCACGCCGCCGAGGCTCTTGGCCAGGTCGTAGAAACCGGCCAGGTTGATCTCGGCGAAGTAGTCGATCGGCACACCGGTCAGCTTCCGTACCGCTTTCAACGTGGCGGCGCGGGCGGCTTCGCGGCCCTTGGTCTCCAACTCTTTCTGGTCGCTCACACCTTTGTTGATCATTTTCTGCTCGACGTACTGCTTGGTCAGCCCGTAGGCCTCTTTGATCTTGATGTGGTTGTAGCCGGGGACGCCGCTGAAGGTTACCCAGTCGTCGCGTGGGATGGAGAACGCGGACACTTTGTCGTCGGGGCCGACGTGCGCCAGGATCAACGTGTTGGTGTTGTAGCCGCCGTCATCGGAGTCTCCGGCGTGCAGGTGCTTCAGCAAGCTCCAGGGCAGGTCGTCGCCGTTCTGGTCTTTCCGCGAGTCCAGCCCGATCAGCAGGATGTTCATCCCGTTCCCGTTGGACTTCGGGTCCTCCGAGCCTAGGGCCTGCGAGACGGTGATCCCGCTCAGCATCCCGTGCGCCATCCAATAGCCCGAGCCGGTCGCCAGCAATGCGGCTACCGCCACCAGCGCCCAGGTGACGTGCGCCAACCCGCGGCGCCGCGGTTTCGGCGGCGTCGCCCGATGGCGATGCTTAGCGCTGTAACGCTGCAGGTCTCCCACCACAATCTCGGCTTTATTCGGGGTTCGCGCCTGACCCGGGATGAAATAGGTGCGCGGGCAATGATCGATACCTGTCGTCTAGTATGCGGCAGCTTGCTGAGGACCGTGCTGTGAGCCAGGTAACCGCAAAGATTTGACGCCTAGGTCAAAAATCCTCTGAACAGCAGCGATATGCCGACAAGCCGTTTCCGTACGGGGGTACCGATTGTGGCCAAATCGTGCGCTAGAGATCCAGAACGGCCCTGTCGGTGGCCGATATTGCGGCGTTGAAGCGGGCCTGGGCCGCAACCGCGGTGTGCTCGGCCATGCCTGGCAGGGGATTGTTGTGGGTGATCAGCAGGCGTGACACCCCGGCCTCGACGGCGATGGTGCCAACCTCCTCGCCGGAGGTGTGGCCACGCTCGGCGTGGGCGGGTTCCCATGCTTCGTGCAGCAACGTCGTCACGCCCGCCACGTGCCGGATGGTCTCCGGATCGAACTCGGTATCGGTGCAATAGGCCAGGCGATCGCCGATGCGGAAGCCCGCTGACGGCAGCGGGTGGCGGGTCTGCTCCCACGTCTGGATTTCATGTCCGGCAAAGCTCAACGTGTCCCAGCCCAGCTCTGCCCAGCGCGCCGCTGCCAGCGGTGACGTCGTCTGGAACGGGGTGGCGAGAAGTTGCTCTTCGACGATCGAACGGGTGGGACGGCCGTAAGCCATCGAGCCTGGCCCGGCGATCGTGAGCTCTCGGCCGCCAAGCGCACGTGCGCTGACGAACCCGAGGCCCGTCACGTGATCGAGGTGAAAGTGGCTGAGCGCCAACGTCACTGCCTCGACTCCCTCGAGCAGCGACGTATCGAGATGCAGTGCACCGAAACCGGTTCCGGCATCGAAGATTAATGCCTCGGTCCCAAAGGTGACCAGATAGCAGCTCGTCTGACGAGAGCTAGTGGGAATCCATCCACCACTACCGAGAACCGTCAACCGCATGATGTGAAATCTACGACCCCAAGGACTGCGTCAGCGCGGCGACGGTCGCCAGATCAGTCAGCGCGGCTACGCCACGCCGAACACCTTCCAGCGCAATGCTTTCGTCTTGCATGCCGCCCATCCCGGCGGTGATCAACGGTGCGACATAGGCGTACAGCGCGCCCTGCCGATAGCGCAGCCAGAGCTCATCGGCATCGAGTTCGGGGCCACCGGCCGCCACCAGGGCGTGGCGATAGGTGGCGAGAAGGTCACGTTCGCAGGATTGGCGGTCGGCGGTGGTCATGCCGGTGATCAGCGTGTAGGACAGTTCCCGTCCGGGGTGCCCGCGGCGCACCGCCTGCCAGTCGAGCAATCCGGCTTTGCCGTTACGGAAATAGACGTTGCCCGGATGAGCGTCGCCGTGCGTAACCGTGTTCGGTTGGCCGTCAATCAGTTTGGCGACGCGGCGGTAGTTGTCGATGATGAAGCGCCCGTCCTCGACAAGAATGGAGGTTCGCTCGGCCAGCCGACGCGCAGAGGTGTTCAGCAGCGGCCCGGTCAGCAGTGAGGTGTGGTCGCCCGACGCCGAGTACACCCAAGCTGGCAGACGTTCCCAGAATGTCGCGTGCAATCGCGCGAGCAGCTCGACGATCATGCTCGCCTGGTCCTTGTCGAGCGGATGCAGAGTGTCGGGGAAGATGCAGGGATCGACTGCGAGGTCTTCCAGGATGAGCACGAAACGACCGGTGACCGAGTCGAATGCCGAGCCGTACGACGCGGGCAAGCCGGTGAGCTGCGGCGCCAACTCGCGATAGAACCGCACCTCGGTGTGCGCCAGCTGGCCCAGTTCGCCCATCAGCCGAGTGGCGGCGGTCTCGGCGGCCATTTTGACGAATACCGAGGCGGGGACATCGTCACCGGTCAGTGCCAGCCGGGCTCGCGACGAGGTCCCGGCGTCGCCGCCGATCATCGACACCGACATAACGCGGCGGCCCATGATCTTCGAGAGTGCTTGGGCGTCAAGCTCGTTGATTGATCGCGGCAGTGAACGCAGGCGACCGATTACGGCATCGGTCGCGACCCGTTGGATTCCGCGGCCCAGATGTGCGGCCAGGCCGAGCGCCGGCATGAGGTTACTCACCGATGCATCGTTACAAAAAGCCAATGATCTGTAAAGCAGTCGCTACCGTGTGCCGCCGGCCTTCGGACTGGTTGGGCTGGTAGGACTCGTTGGACTGGTCGGACTGGTCGGGCTGGTCTGGCTGGTCGGGCTGGTCGGGCTCGTCGGGCTGGTGGGACTGCTGGGACCCGGCATGGCTCCAAGGCCTGGCCCTTCGCCGCACCAGTCGGCTACATCCTTCGGATACTGCTCAAGCGGTGGAGGGCAGCGGTACCCGGGCGGGAAGTTGGCGCCGGCGTTGAGCAGATCGCAGGGAACCAAGACCTGTTTGCCTTTTTGGGTGTTGCTCACACACTTCACCGGCTGACCCGGCGGCACCGATGGGTCAGCATGAGCCGGAAGCGGGACCATTGCGAACACCAACACGATGCCGAGCACCCAGACAGGACGGCGATAGTTCATGACAACTCCTCTTGAACTTGAGCCCCCTGTCAGGATTGAACTGACGACCGCTTGCTTACAAGGCAAGTGCTCTACCACTGAGCTAAGGAGGCCGGTTTAAACCGAGGGCTAGCCTAGCGGCTCACTCGTCGGGGCCCGAGCCCTCGTGATCGATGATTCGCTGGGATCGCACCGTCCGCGTCGGAGATCGCCGGCCGGGACGGCGGCCGGGCAGTGGAATCCGCTCGGCGATGTTGCTCAGCGGGTTGACCACCAGGGTCAGCGACATCACCGCGTCCTGCAGCGTGGCGATGGCCGGCTCCAGCGCCTCCATTCCCGGCGCGAGCCTGGCCAGGGTGTCGGCAACGCCGGCCAGCTGCTCGAGCGGACCATTGCGTGCGGTCAGCTTGTCGATCAAGCCGCCTTCGGAAAGCAGCCGATCCGCCAGCCCGTCATCGGCGAGCACCCGCTCGATCAGCCCGTCGTCAGCGGTCAGTTGGTCCACCAGCCCACCGGGTTTCAGCGCGCGCTCCAGGCCGCCACCCTCGGCGGTCAGCCGGTCGAGCAGGCCACCCTCCGCCGTCAACATGTCGACAACTCCGTCCGGACGCAGCAACCGATCGACTGGTCCGTCGGCGGCTATGGCGCGTCCGAGTGGCGCGTCATCGTCCAGCAACCGGGCGAGTCGGTTTGCCCGGGTAATCGCATCGTCGATGCCCAGCATGTGCGCGACGGCGTTGGGCCCGCCGGCTGTGCCCGGCTCGCCCAGGGTTCGGTGCGCCATGCCCAGCGCTGACGTCGCAAGGCCAACCCCCGCGTCGGCCGCGGCGAGTCCGACCCGCACCGGCGCGGTGGCGAGACTCACCAGGCTCTTGCCGAGATTCATCCCACAAGTCTATTCAGGCCACCCGAAATCCCGTGGTCATTGGCCCGGATCGGGCTGGCACCGAACTCTCAGGCCCAGCACAGCCGACTTCCAGGGTTCTTTCAGCTGAGTAAGAGGGAATTGTCCACATGTCAGCAGCAATGCAGGAAGCAGCACCAGAGGCGCGTGTCCTCGTCGTCGACGACGAAGACAACATCGTCGAGTTGCTGTCGGTGAGTCTCAAGTTTCAGGGCTTCGAGGTTCACACCGCAACCAATGGTGCATCGGCGCTGGATCTGGCCCGCGAAGTCAAGCCGGACGCGGTGATCCTCGACGTGATGATGCCTGGCATGGACGGCTTCGGCGTGCTGCGCCGACTCCGCGCGGACGGCATCGACGCGCCCGCGTTGTTTCTCACCGCCCGTGATTCGTTGCAGGACAAGATCGCCGGGCTGACCCTCGGCGGGGATGACTACGTCACCAAGCCGTTCAGCCTGGAAGAAGTCGTCGCCCGGTTGCGAGTCATCCTGCGTCGCACCGGAAGAGGCGCTGCCGAGAGCAACAAGGCGCGACTGACATTCGCCGACATCGAAATCGATGAGGACACCCACGAGGTGTGGAAGGCCGGCGAGCCAGTCTCGTTGTCGCCCACCGAGTTCACCTTGCTGCGCTATTTCGTGATCAACGCGGGCACCGTGTTGAGCAAGCCAAAGATCCTGGACCACGTGTGGCGCTACGACTTCGGTGGTGATGTCAACGTGGTCGAGTCCTATGTGTCCTACCTGCGTCGCAAGATCGACACCGGCGAGAAGCGCCTGCTGCATACTCTGCGTGGAGTCGGCTATGTGCTGCGGGAGCCCCGCTAACCGGATATGCCGCGACAATTTCGTATCGAGCTGCCGCTGCGCGTTGCGTTGATCGCTGCCACTTTGCTGCTGGTCGCGTGTGGGCTGACTGCGTCGGGGATCGCGGTGACCTCGATCCTGCGCCAGCACCTGATCCAACGGGCCGACCAGACATTGGAGGAAGCATCGCGGGGTTGGGCGCAGGCGCCGAAGGGGGTGCTCAAAGTGCCGCATGGGGCCAACCTCGACCGGCCGCCGTCCAACTTCTATGTGCGCAGCCTGACCTCGGACGGGCGTGGCCAGACCGTCATCAACGACCGGCACGCCGAACCCGTTCTTCCGGCCAACAACGATGTCGGGCCCGTGCCGATAACCGTTGGGTCGGTGGACAACTCCGGCGTGCAGTGGCGAGTGGTCTCGGTGCACGGCGAAAATCGACTGGTCAGCGTCGGCTATGACCTGTCCGAGATCAAGCACACCGTCCGTTCTCTGGCCTGGCTGCAACTGGGCATCGGTGTGGCCGTGCTGCTGGTCATCGGCGTGGCCGGATCGTGGGTGGTAAACCGAAGTCTGCGACCGTTGACAGAGGTCGAACAGACCGCTGCGGCGATCGCTGCGGGACAGCTGGATCGCCGGATCCCCGAACGTGATTCGCGAACTGAGGTCGGACGGCTTTCCGCGGCGCTCAACGGAATGCTCGCGCAGATCCAGAAGGCCATGGCGTCATCGGAGTCGTCTGCTAAGTCGGCGCTCACCTCTGAAGAGCGGATGCGCCGGTTCATCACCGACGCCAGCCATGAATTGCGCACACCGCTGACCACGATGCGCGGCTTCGCGGAGTTGTACCGCCAGGGCGCAGCGCGCGACATGGAGATGGTGATGTCGCGCATCGAGAGCGAATCACGCCGCATGGGTCTGCTTATCGACGATCTGCTGTTGCTGGCGCGGCTGGATACGCAACGCCCGATCGAACGCAGCCGGGTGGACCTGCTGGTGCTGGCCACCGACGCGGTGCACGACGCGCAGGCGGTCGCGCCTAAGCGCACGATCACGATGGAGGTGGTTGACGGCCCCGGCACTCCGGAGGCCCTCGGCGACGAGGCGCGGCTGCGTCAGGTACTCGGCAACTTGATGACCAATGCCCTGCAGCACACTCCGGAAACCGCGGACATCACGGTGCGGGTCGGCACCACCGGCGAAGACGCGATCCTGGAAGTTGTCGACCAAGGTCCCGGCATGAGTCAGGAAGATGCGCTGCGCGTCTTTGAGCGGTTCTATCGCACCGACTCGTCGCGAGCGCGCAGCAGCGGCGGCAGCGGGCTGGGGTTGTCGATCGTCGACTCGCTGGTCCACGCCCACGGTGGGACCGTGACCGTCACCACCGCGCCCGGGCAGGGCTGCCGGTTCTACGTCAGCCTGCCGCGTATCGCCGACGTGCCCGCGCGGGCCGGATCAGCCAGGTATTAATTCGGCAAGTGCCGCTTTGATTTTCGCCTGGGCCTCGTCCAGGGATTCCGCCGACGGGTTGCGGTCGACGTTGGCGAAGCCGAAATCGCTCAGGCTCTTTGCCGGGAAGACGTGGACGTGCAGGTGTGGAACCTCGAGCCCAGCGATGATCACCCCGGCGCGGTCGGCATCGAACGCCCGAGTGACCGCCTTGCCGACCAGCTGGGCGACGGACATGACCCGGTCGAACGCCGCGTGGTCGATGTTCTGCCATTGGTCGATCTCTGCCCGCGGCACCACCAGCGTGTGCCCCTGTGTCATCGGCTCGATGGTCAAGAACGCGACGACCTCGTCGTCCTCGTAGACGAACCGGCCCGGCAGTTCGCCATTGATGATCCTGGTGAAGATAGTGGCCATGCATGCCAGCATATGTTGCGGTGCAGGCGCCTAGGTGGCTGCACCGTTGACCAACGCCGAAATCTCGTCCACCGACCACGGCTGCGCGTCATGATGGTCGCGGTAACCGATCAGACCGGGTGCCGACTTGGGGAACCGGCCCACGAAACCGCCTGAAGCAGCGAAGATTTCACCGGTCAGATGCTTGGCGAGGTCGCTGGCCAGATAGACGTAGGTGGGCGCGGCGTAGTCCGGTCCCGCGACGTCCAGTGAACCCTGCATGGAGACTTCGTCGAGCAGGCCGCGCCGATTCAGGTTGGTGATGTGCTCGACGTAGTCCGGCCCGGAGGACAGCCGTGTCCTGGCGCCGGGGCACACCACATTGGCCCGCACGCCATGCTCTTTCAGTTCGGCGGCGATAGCCAGCGTGAGGCTGTTGACCGCGCCCTTGCCGGCCGGGTAGCCGGTGCCGCCGTAGTCGCCGAGAAACGCGAACGAACTGCTGTTGACGATGCTGCCGTGGCCCTGCGCGACCATCGCGGGTGCCACCGCCCGGCAGGTCGCGAATACCGTGCCCAGATGTGCGTCGAGCAACTCGGCGAACTGCGCTGAGCCGATGTTGAGGATGGACGAGCCCGGCGGTTCCGCGATGCCGGCGCAGTTGACCAAGGCGTGGATGCCGCCGAACTCGTCAATGCACCTGTCCACCAACGACTCTGCCGCCTGTTGATCAGACGCCGAACCGGGATGGGCGACGGCACGACCGCCGCCGGCAATGATCCCCTCCGCGGTGCAGCGGGCAACGTCGGCATCTCGGCCGTTGACCACCACACCGGCACCGTGATGCGCCAACAACGCCGCGACCGATGCGCCAATGCCCCGTGACCCGCCGACCACGACCGCGCCGCGGCCGGCGAGCAGTGAGGTCACTCCTCGTTGCCGAAGGTCATCATGTCGAGGTTCCAGTAGCCACGCATGTTCGCGATCAGCCCGGCGTCGTTGACGCAGTAGGTGAACACGCCTCGCACGCTGCTGGTGATTCCGTTGTCAAACTTGCTGTCCAGCACCAAGATATGCGCGACCTCGTTGGGATCGCTGGACGGAAACGTCTCCTCGCAGGTGATCCGCAAATTATTGGCGGCGATGTTGGTGTCGTAGAACTCCGCGACGCCGTCCTTGCCGCGTACACCAGTGCCCTCGGGGTTGGTGACGGACTTGCCGATCGGATCCTCGACCACCACATCGTCGGCCATCAGGGCCAGCCAGCCCTCACGGTCGTGGGCCTGGACACAGCGCCATGACGAATGGGAAGCGGCCAGGGCGGGCGACTTTTCAGTGGTTTCGGCCGACATGACGATTACCGGTCGGCGTCCGTGTAGCGGATGACACCGCGAATGTTCTTGCCGTCCAACATGTCCTTGTAGCCGTCGTTGATCTGCTCCAGCTTGTACTGGCGGGTGATCATGTCGTCGAGGTTGAGCTTGCCGGCTTTGTACATCGACAGCAGTTGGGGGATGTCGTACTGCGGGTTACCACCACCGAAGATGGTGCCCTGCAAGTTCTTTTGCATCAGGGTCAGCATCGCCAGGTTCAGGGTGACGTTGTTGTCCACCAGGCTGCCGATGGCGGTCAGCACGCAGGTGCCGCCCTTCTGGGTCAGGATCAGGTAGTTGTCGATGTCGGCACCGTGCAGCTCGCCGACCGTGACGATCACCTTGTGGGCCATCAGGCCATAGGTCACGTCCATCATTCCGCCCATTGCGGCGAAGATGTCCGGGTAGACGTGCGTGGCACCGAACTTGAGGGCCTGGTCGCGCTTCCACTCGACCGGGTCGATCGCGAAGATGTAGCGCGCGCCGGCGGTGACGGCACCTTGCAGCGCTGCCATGCCGACGCCGCCGACGCCGACGATCGCGACGTCCTGACCCGGCCGGATGTCGGCAGTGCGGACCGCTGAACCGTAGCCGGTGGTGACGCCGCAACCCACCAGGGCGGCGACCTCAAACGGCACCGACGGGTCGATCTTCACGACCGAACTTTTGTGCACAACCATGTATGGCGAGAACGTGCCCAGCAGCGTCATCGGGAAGACGTCCTTGCCGCGGGCCTGGATCCGGAACGTGCCGTCGGATACCGCCGCGCCGTTGAGCAGCCCGGCGCCCAGGTCGCACAGGTTGCGCATGCCGGCCTGGCAGGTCGGACAGTGGCCGCAGGACGGGATGAACGACAGCACGACGTGGTCGCCCGGTGCGATGTCCTCAACGCCGGGGCCGACTTCGGTGACGATGCCGGCGCCCTCGTGGCCGCCAAGAACCGGGAAACCGCCCATCGGGATGCCGCCGGTGACCAGGTGGTGGTCGGAGTGGCACATGCCCGCCGCTTCCATCTGGATCTTGACTTCGTCCTTCTGGGGGTCGCCGATCTCGATTTCCTCGATCGACCACGGCTGGTTGAACTCCCAGATCAGCGCGCCTTTGGTCTTCACCGTGAACCTGCTTTCGTCATTGAACGTCGGTTGAGAACGGCCCGAGCTCCACGCAAGCAACCGCTTGGTTGAGTGTAGGACAGGGGGTGATCCGGGTCACCAGGGGAGCCGTATGTGCTCACCAGAGGGCGACCGGGGCCTGCCCCAGCGGGTAATAGCCGGGCAGCTTCTCGCCGGCCACGCTGCGCGCGATCCGGTTCTGCATCCCCTCGCTGAGGTCACCGGACTCGATCAGGTTCGCGAACATCTTCGCGACGTGCCCGAAGTCGAAGAAGTCGCGCTGCCATTCGATGAGCGCGTCGTCGTTGAGCCGGAACCAGCTGCCGCCGATGCCGTAGATCTCGTCCTGGCTGCCGTCGGTCTTGTTGACGATCTGCTTCCAGAAGCCGACGATTTCGCCCTGCTTGTCGTCGATCAGGACCTTCTGGTACTCGTAGACCCAGTTCTCCAGGCCCTCCATCTCCATGCCGAGCGCCACATCCCGGATCTCGTCGACCCCGACGCACATCACGTCTTCTTTGGGTCCGATGTTCCAGCCGTAGGTCGCCTCGGGAGCGTAGAAGTCGCCCAGCGGTCGCCAATCGCCCGCCTTTTCGCAGTCCTTGTTGGCCTGCAACCAGCGGTCGACCCATGCCTCCAGTTTTTCGCGTGAGTGTGACGGCTTTGACATTTTGAGTCAGTCTCCCTTGTCTTCTTTGATCAATAGGGCTTGGGTTGGGCACATTTCGACCGCCCGCTCGACTTCGTCGCGGGCCTCCTCAGGCGGTTCGGAATCGAGGATCTCGACCTTTCCACGTTTGGGCACCCGGAAGTAGTCTGGCGCCTCCAGCTCGCACATTGCATGGCCCTGGCACAGGTCCAGGTCAACGGTGATTCTGAATCCATTTGAGCCCATGGGTTTTGATCCCTACGCGCCGCGTTTGCGATAGCGGACCTTGGCCGGGCTGGCCAGCTGCACCACCATCTTGGAGTGGTCGTTGTGGTAGCTGTCGGCGGGCTGAGCCATCTCGAAATCGTATTCCCGCAACAGGACCGAGAAGATCGCCTTGATCTGCATCTGCGCGAATGCTGCTCCGACGCAACGGTGCCGGCCCGCGCCGAACGGGATCCAGGTCCACCGGTTGACCGTGTCGGCCTGCTCGGGCTTGTTATAGCGGTCGGGCTTGAACGCGTCCGCGTCGGGGAAGTCCTCGGGAATCCGGTTGGAGATGGCCGGGGACGCGGCCACGTAGTCGCCGTCGTGAATCGGAAAGCCCGCAACCTCGAATTCGCCCTTGGCGAGCCGCATCAGGATGATCAGCGGTGGATGCAGGCGCAGGGCTTCCTTGACCACGTTGTCCAGCTTCGGAATCGACCGCAGTGCATGGAAACTCACCTCCTGGCCGTCGGCATACAGCTCCTCGAGCTCGGCAAGCACCTGGGCGTAGACGTCGGTGTGGCGGATCAACTCGATCAGTGTCCACGCCGACGTGCCGGAGCTGGTGTGGTGGCCGGCGAACATCAGCGAGATGAACATGCCGGTGACCTCGTCCGCGGAGAATCGCGGATCGCCCTGCTCGTCCTTGACCGACACCAGGATGTCGAGCAGGTCGCGGTCTTCCTTGCCCTTCGGCGGGTCGGCGATACGATGGTTCATGATTTCCTGAACCAGCGCAACGAGTTTCACCCGCGCCTCGTCGCGCCGCTTGAAGCTTTCGATCGGAAGATACGGGTCGACGTAGCAGAGCGGGTCCGTGCCGCGCTCCAGTTCGTGGTAGTACTCGGCGAACCGGTGGTCGAGTTGTTCCCGGAATTTCAGACCGATCAGGCAGGCAGTCGAGGTGTAGATGGTCAGCTCGGAGAAGAAGTCGAGCAGCTCGATCTCGCCTTCGTCGCCCCAGTTGGCGATCATCTTTTTGACTTCGCCCTCGATGGTGGCGGCATGGCCCTTCATCTGTTCGCCGCGCAGCGCGGAGTTGTGCAGCATCTCCTTGCGACGCTCGGGGCTTGCGTCGAACACCACGCCCTTGCCGAAAATCGGGGTCATGAACGGATACGCCTCAGCCTGGTCGAGATCCTCGTCGGCGGATCGGAAGAAGAATTCGTTGGCCTCGGCGCCCGACAGCAGGATGACGTGCTTGTCGACGAGCTGGAACCAGCCGACATCGCCGCATTCCTCGCGGATGCGTTGCATCAAACCGATGGGGTCGGTACGGAACTCCTCGAGATGGCCGTGTTCTTCTTCGCCACCGGACACCCGCGGAACTATGGCTGTGGTCATTGTCCTGGCATCCCCTCTTCGCCGAGTGCGAGTTTCTGGCGGTCCTTGGTGACGGCCAATGGGGCCTCGGGTTGAAGTTCCATGTTCGCGATGAAGCCGCCGCGCGGTGTCTCGGCGACGAACGTGATGGCTCGTCCCAAATCCGCCGCGCGCAGGAAGTAGTCGTGGCGGGCCTGTCCCCATTTGGCCCAGTCCTCCAGCGCGGGGCCAATCTTCTCAGCCGGCAGGCTCCAGCCCATTCCGGTCTTGGTCGGGCCCGGGTGCACGATCGACGCACGCACGCCGGTGCCTTCGAGTTCCATCTGTAGGTTGGTGACCATCGCCACCAGCGCGGCCTTGGCTGCGCCGTACGCGCCCATATGTGGTCGCTGACGCAGGGCCACGTCGGACCCGACGAAGATCAGGTCGCCGCGTTGTCGGTCGAGCATGCCCGGCAGCACCGCGGTGGCCAGCCGGTTGGCGCCGACCAGGTGGATCTGCAACTGCGAGTCGAACTCGTCGGTGGTGATTTCGGCAAGCTTGCCGAAGTAGGTGTCGCCGGCGCCGGCCACCAGCACCTCGATGTCGCCGAGCGCATGAACCGATTGTGCGACAAAGGATTTGACCGAGTTTGGGTCGGTGACATCGAGGTGGAAGCCGACCGCTTCGCCGCCTTCAGCGTTGATCTTGCCGACGATGTCGTCGAGCTTCTCCACCCGGCGGGCTCCCAGGGCGACCGGGAAGCCGTGTGCCGCGAGTTCGATGGCGGTGGCCTCGCCGATGCCGGAGGAGGCGCCTGCCACGATTGCCGGCCGGCGCTCGGGCAGTGGCTCAAAGCGGGGCATTCAGCGGACCTCCACTGTCATTGGTAGGTGAGCGAATCCGCGGACATTGCTCGAGTGGACGCGGACGGCGTTGTCCTCGTCGACCTCGTATCCGCGGATTCGCTTGAACAACTCGGTGAGCGCAACCCGGGCTTCCATCCGCGCCAAATGCGCGCCGAGGCAGAAGTGGGCGCCGCTACCGAAACTCAGTAATTTGGAACCGATATCGCGTCCGATGACGAAGTCGTCGGGATTGTCGAACGCCCTTTCGTCGCGGTGCCCGGAACCGGGCAGCAGCAGAAGGACATCGCCATCGGGAATGGTGGTGTCATAGAGGGTCAGCTCGCCGGCCACGGAGCGCGCGAGGATCTGGCTGGAGGTGTCGTAGCGCAGGGTTTCCTCCACCCAGAGCGGTACCCGGGATAGGTCGTCGTAGACCGGCACCAACTGGTCGGGGTTCCGGTGGCCCCAATATGCCGCGCTGGCAAGCAGTTTGGTGGTGGTCTCGTTTCCGGCGATCACCATCAGGAACATGAAGCCCAGAACTTCTTCGTCGGTGAGCCGGTCGCCGTCGATCTCGGCTTCCAGCAGCGCCGAGGTCAGATCATCCGTCAGCTTCTTGCGCCGCTCGGCCACCATTTCCTGGTAGTAGACGATCAGGTTGAGCGAGGCCTCGATAGCCTCCGGTGGCACGTCGTTGACGCCCTCTTCGCGGTGCATCACGCCGTCGGCCCAGGCGCGCACCCGAACTCGATCCGGCTCGGGCACACCCATCAGCTCAGAGATGACGTCCATGGGCAACTTGCCGGCGAACTCGTCGACGTAATCGACTGCGCCGTCCTTGGCCTTGTCCAGCATGGTGTCGAGATGCTGGACCGCGATCTCGGTGACGCGTGCCTCGAGCTCGCGAATACGCCTGGGCGTGAAGCCCTTTGATACCAGCGTTCGCAACCGCAGGTGCGCTGGATCGTCCATGGCCAGAAATGACATGGTCTTGGCGGCGTGCGGTCCCCGAGACGCGGGGTCCAGCGAAACGCCGTATTTGTTCGACAAGGTGGTGCTGTTGCGGAAGCCCTGGTGCACGTCCTGATGCCGGGACAAGGCCCAGAAGCCGAGCTCTTCGTTGTGGTACAGCGGCGCCTCGTCACGCAGCCGTTGGTAGTACGGGTAGGGATCCTCGTGGAAGTCGTAGTCATAAGGGTCCAGAAAAGGTGGGAGCGGCTTGTCGATCTGAATCGTCATTGATCTTCCGTCTTGAGGATGAGCCCCACCGCGTAGGCGAGATGGTCGGCGATCTGGTGGTAGGTGTAGACCCCGCTGGCGGCATTGACTAGCGCGCCGAAGAATGCCATCTCGAGCACCGACACGATCCGGGGTTCGGCGTCGGGGCCGATGGCCGACGCGATCCGCCGGTGAATCTCGGCGCCGATCCGGTCGCGCACCGACCGCACGGCCGGGTCCCCGCCGCCGCCAAGGAGTGCCGTCGTGCATGCCGCGGCGACTTCGGGCTCGTCGGCGACCACCAGAGCCATGTGGCGCAATGCCTTGTCCACTCTGGTCGGCATGGGCTCGTTGACGTCGGTGAAGTACGGCACCTGTCGCACCAGATCCAGGTAGACCTCGGCGATCAGATGATTTTTCGACCCGAAATAGGTGTAAGCGGTCGCGGGAGCCACCTTGGCGCGGGCGGCCACGGCTCGCACGGTCAAGTCGGCATAGGACTTCTCCCGCAGTACCTCGACACCTGCGGCTAAGACCTTGCGGAAGGTTTCTTCCTGTCGACGGTTACGTGGCACGTCCCGGGCCGGATCGGCCGCCGGAGTGATCGTGACCACTGGATCGCTGGACACTTGTCCAAGCTAGCTCATCCGTCCGGGAAGAGGCAAGCCTATCGAGGAAAACAGCAGTTAAATGCCTGGATTTGTGCCGGAATCTCCCAGCTGAACTAAGCTCGCTCTTGCACTTTCAACGGGGTGGCGACTATGTTCAATTGGATTATTCCGGACATGTGTCCATTCTGACTACGGTGGAGGCAAAGATGGCATTGCTGGCCGATGGCGTGAGCCCCCTGCTCATCGACGGCAAGCTGACGAGTGGCAGCCAAGGCACCTTTTCCACGATCAATCCGGCCACCGAAGAAGTCCTGGGCGGTGCGGCCGATGCCGGCGCCGACGACATGGGCCGTGCCATCGAGGCGGCCCGACGCGCCTTCGACGAGACGGACTGGTCGCGCAACACCGAGCTCCGGGTTCGGTGCATCCGGCAGCTGCGTGACGCGATGCGCGAGCACGTCGAAGAACTCCGCGAGATCACCATCGCCGAGGTCGGCGCGCCACGTATGCTCACCGCCGCCGCCCAATTGGAAGGGCCGGTCGGCGATTTGAGCTTCGCGGCCGACACTGCCGAGAACTACCAGTGGAATTCCGATCTCGGTGAAGCGTCCCCGATGGGCATTCCCACTCGCCGCACCATCGCGCGTGAGGCAGTCGGCGTAGTCGGCGCAATCACCCCGTGGAACTTCCCGCACCAGATCAACCTGGCCAAGTTGGGGCCTGCACTCGCCGCCGGAAACACCATCGTGCTCAAGCCCGCGCCGGACACACCGTGGTGCGCGGCGGTGCTCGGAGAGCTAATCATCGAGCACACCGATATCCCGCCCGGTGTCGTGAACATCATCACCTCCAGCGACCACAGCGTGGGCGCGCTGCTGGCCAAAGATCCACGGGTGGATATGGTTTCGTTCACCGGCTCGACGGCCACCGGCCGCAGCGTGATGAGCGACTCCGCGGTGACACTCAAGAAGGTGTTCCTGGAATTGGGCGGCAAGTCGGCGTTCGTCGTGCTCGACGACGCGGATCTGAATGGCGCATGCTCGGTCTCGGCGTTCACCGCGTCCATGCACGCCGGCCAGGGATGCGCGATCACCACCCGACTTGTCGTACCGCGTGCCAATTACGACGAGGCCGTCGCAATCGCGGCGGGCACTATGGCGTCGATCAAGCCTGGAGATCCGAACAAACCCGGAACCGTTTGCGGGCCAGTCATTTCGGCGCGGCAGCGCGACCGGGTGCAGAGCTACCTCGACCTGGCGATCGCCGAGGGCGGGACGTTCGCGTGCGGTGGCGGCCGGCCTGCCGACCGGGACACCGGATTCTTCATCGAGCCCACCGTCATCGCGGGCCTGGACAACGACGCCAGGCCTGCCCGCGAGGAGATCTTCGGACCCGTGCTCACCGTGATCGCCCACGACGGCGATGCGGATGCGCTTCGCATCGCCAACGATTCACCATATGGGTTGTCGGGCACCGTGTTCAGCGCCGACCCGGAGCGCGCCGCGAAGTTCGCCGCGGGGATGCGGGTGGGGACCGTCAACGTCAACGGCGGCGTCTGGTACTCCGCGGACGCGCCGGTCGGCGGCTACAAGCAATCCGGCAACGGGCGCGAAATGGGCCTCGCCGGTTTCGAGGAATACCTGGAAATCAAAACCATTGCGACAGCGGTCTAAACGACGGCCTTGAGAGGAAAACATGCGGTTTGAGAACAAAGTCGCGATCGTGACCGGATCCGGCGGCGGCATCGGCCAGGCGTATGCCGAGGCGCTGGCCCGTGAGGGCGCGGCGGTCGTCGTCGCCGACATCAATGCCGAAGCGGCGCAGGGAGTGGCCAAGCAGATCGTCGCCGACGGCGGCGCAGCGATCAGCATTCCGGTCGACGTATCCGACCCCGCGTCGGCCAAAGCGATGGCCGACCAAACGCTTTCCGAGTTCGGCGGTATCGACTACCTGGTGAACAACGCCGCGATATTCGGCGGAATGAAACTCGACTTCCTGCTGACCGTCGACCCCGAGTACTACAAGAGATTCATGAGCGTCAACCTCGACGGCGCGCTGTGGTGCACCCGCGCGGTGTACAAGAAGATGGCCAAGCGCGGCGGCGGTGCGATCGTGAACCAGTCATCCACCGCGGCGTGGCTGTACTCGAACTTCTACGGCCTGGCCAAAGTGGGCGTCAACGGCCTCACCCAACAGCTGTCCCGCGAGCTGGGCGGCCAGAACATCCGGATCAACGCGATCGCGCCGGGGCCCATCGACACCGAGGCCAACCGGACCACCACTCCGCAGGAGATCGTCCAGGACATCGTCAAGGGGCTGCCCTTGTCCCGGATGGGAACACCGGAGGATTTGGTCGGGATGTGCCTGTTCCTGTTGTCCGACGAGGCTTCGTGGATCACCGGTCAGATCTTCAATGTCGACGGCGGACAGGTCATTCGGCCATGAGGCGCGCCGACGACAATGCAGAGCGAAGCGATGGTGAGGAGCGGCGCCAATGATTCAGACGTTGAAGCTCGGCTACATCGGGCTGGGCAATATGGGCGCGCCGATGGCCACGAAGATGACCGAATGGTCCGGCGGGATAACGGTTTACGACATCCGCACCGAGGCGATGACGCCGCTGGCCGAGAAGGGCGCCAACCTGGCCGACAGCATCGCCGACGTCGCCACCGCAGACATCATCCACATCACCGTCCTCGACGACGCACAGGTGCGCGAGGTCGTTGCCGAGCTGACGGCACACGCGAAGCCCGGAACCGTCATCGCGATCCACTCCACCATCAGCGACACCACGGCCGCCGAACTCGCCGCTGAACTCAAAGCGCAGGGCATCCATATCGTCGACGCGCCGGTCAGCGGGGGCGCGGCTGCTGCGGCGAAAGGCGAACTCGCCACCATGGTGGGCGCCGACCGCGAGGTCTACGAGCGGATCAAGCCGGCGTTCAAACACTGGGCGTCGGTCGTCATCCACGCCGGCGAGCCGGGGGCCGGCACGCGAATGAAGCTGGCCCGCAACATGTTGACGTTCACCTCCTACGCGGCAGCGTGTGAGGCCATGAAGCTCGCCGAGGCGGCCGGGCTGGATCTGCAGGCGCTCGGCAGGGTGGTGCGCCACACCGACGCTCTCACCAGCGGCCCGGGCGCGATCATGGTCCGTGAAGACATGAAAGACCTTGAGCCGGACAACTTCCTGTACCAGCCTTTCTTGCACACCCGCGGGCTGGGCGAGAAGGATCTGAGTCTGGCGCTGGCGTTGGGCGAGACGGTGTCGGTCGATCTGCCGCTCGCCAAGCTGGCCTACCAGCGACTGGCGGCCGGCCTCGGAGTGCCGCACACAGAGAAAGAGGCGTGATGGACGAATTGCGTAGCAAGGGCCTCGCGAAGATGAACGAGGTCTACGGCTGGGAGATGCCGAACATCGAGGGCGACGCCTACTTCGACCTGACGGTCGACCATCTGTTCGGCACCGTCTGGACGCGACCGGGGTTGTCGATGCGCGACAAGCGCATCATGACGCTGACGGCGGTGACCGCAATCGGAAACCGCGACCTCGCTGAGATCCAGATCAATGCGGCGTTGCTCAACGACGAACTCACTGAGACCGAACTCAAGGAGATGGCAGTCTTCCTCACCCACTATCTCGGCTTCCCGCTGGGCTCAGCGCTCAACGGCGCGGTCGACAGCGTCGTGGCGAAGCGGAAGAAGGCCGCGGCAAAGGGATCCGGCGAGGACAAGAAGGCCAACGTCGAAAGCGCCTTGAAAATGCACTCGGGCGAATAGCCGTCAATCTCAGTACGGCTGAACACCTTCGGGCATCACATATTCCGACGTCGGCGCGGAGACGCCGTTGACCATCGTCCCGCCGTTGAGAATGCCCGGGGCCATGTCCAGCATGTTGTGCGGGAATCCGAACCGAGGCTTGGTGAGCGCGTCGAGTCGGGCCAATTCGTCGGCGGTCAGGTTCACATCGACGGCGCGGACGTTGTCGTCGAGCTGCGAAAGCCTGCGCGCGCCGATGATGACGGACGAGACGCCGGCCTGCGCGTGAACCCAGGCCAGCGCCACGCTGGCGACATTCGTCTCGTGCGCTTCGGCGATCACTTCCAATTCATCGAGCAGTGCGAAGGTCTTGTCGTTGAGGAAGGCATCGACCATGGCTCCGCGATCGGCGTTGTGCGTGCCGCTGTTGGCGCGGGTGTACTTTCCGCTGAGCACGCCGCTCTTCAGCGGCGACCATGGCGTGATGCCGAGGCCGAATTCGCTCGCCATCGGGATCAGTTCCTGTTCGACGGTGCGTTCCAGCAGCGAGTACTCGATCTGCAGTCCGATAAAGCTGGGCCAGCCGCGAAAACGGGCAATCAGGTTGGCTTCCACTATCTTCCACGCCGGAGTGTCCGAGACCCCGATGTAGCGAATCTTGCCGGCCGTAACGAGGTCATCGAGTGCGGCCATCGTTTCCTCGATCGGGGTGTTGGCGTCCCAGATGTGCAGCCAGTACAGATCGATGTAATCGGTCTGCAGCCGCCGCAGGGAATTGTCGCAGGCGTTGATCAACGATTTGCGGCCCGAGCCGCCGCCGTTGGGATCGCCAGGATACAAGTTGCCGCTGAATTTGGTCGCGATCACCAGACGGTCCCGTCGGGCGGCGTTTCGGCCGATGTGGTCGCCCAGGATCTTCTCGGAGTGGCTACGGGTGTAGAAGTTGGCGGTGTCGATGAAATTGCCGCCGAGTTCGATGTACCGATCGATGATCTGTTGCGACTCTTCGACACTGGTGCCCCAGCCGAGGTCCTCGCCGAAGGTCATTGCGCCCAGGCAAAGCGGGCTGACGCGCAGGCCGGACCGTCCGAGTGTCACGTATTGATCCAGAGGCATGATGGCGGCTTTCTGGTAGATTGTTCGATTATGCGTTTGTTCATTTCTAAACTAGTTCATACCTGAACGATCTGGCAAGTCGATGTCTGCGGTTGATCCGGCCAAGATCTGGTCCCTGAATTATCGGGTGCTGTTGTCGGTCATCTCCTGCGCCGAAGATGAGATCTGCTCGTTGGGCCTGGAGTCCAAGGAGTTGTTTCTGCTCGCCGAGATCGATGAGCATCCCTATCCAGCCGAATTGGCGACGACGCTGAACATGCCCAAGGCGACGGTCACCGTGTACCTCAAACGGCTGGAGGCGGCGGGCTTCCTGCGTCGCGAGATCGATCCCGCGGATCTTCGGCGCCATCGCCTGCTGCTCACCGCGACCGGGCGCAAAGCCGCCGCGGGCGGCATGTCGGCGCTGTCCGAGGAGTTCAACAAGCGTCTCGGGCGTCTGTCCGCCGCGCAGCAGAGGGAACTGAAAAGCCTGCTCGAAAAAATCATCTGACTGTCGTTTCACGGCGCATCGTCACCCGGCTAGAGTGACGTTTCGTGCGCGTTCTGGTGATCGGCTCCGGTGCCCGCGAACATGCCCTGTTACTGGCGTTTCGCGCCGATCCCCAGGTCGAGGCGCTGGCCATCGCTCCCGGCAATGCCGGCACCGCGTCGCTGGCTGACCAGCACGATGTCGATATCACCTCCGGCGCCGATGTCGTGGCGTTGGCCCGCGAGGTCAGGGCCGACCTGGTGGTGGTCGGTCCCGAGGTCCCCTTGGTGCTCGGCGTGGCCGACGCCGTACGCGACGCCGGGATCGCCTGCTTTGGCCCCAGCAGGGCGGCGGCCGAGATCGAAGGTTCCAAGGCCTTCGCCAAAGACGTGATGGCGGCCGCCGGTGTCCGCACCGCCTCAAGCGAGATCGTCGATAGCCCAGCATGTTTAGACGCAGCGCTGGACCGCTTCGGGCCCCCGGCCGGCGACCGCGCCTGGGTGGTCAAGGACGACCGGCTGGCGGCGGGCAAGGGCGTGGTGGTCACGCCCGACCGCAATGTTGCGCGCGCTCACGCCGCGGGGTTGCTCGAATCCGGACACCCGGTGCTGTTGGAGTCCTTCCTGGACGGACCAGAGGTTTCGCTGTTCTGCGTCGTCGACGGTGAGACCGTCGTGCCGCTGCTGGCAGCGCAGGACTTCAAGCGTGTCGGCGACGGCGACACCGGGCCCAATACCGGCGGGATGGGCGCCTACGCGCCACTGCCGTGGTTACCGTCCGATGTCTATCGCACAATGGTCACGAACATCGTGGAACCCGTTGCTGCCGAACTGGTCCGGCGCGGCGCCCGATTTTCCGGGCTGCTGTATGCCGGGCTGGCGATCACCGCTAACGGGCCGGCCGTCATCGAATTCAACTGCCGCTTCGGGGATCCGGAGACGCAGTCGGTACTCGCCCTGCTCGAGTCACCACTTGGTCAGCTGCTCAATGCTGCGGCGACCGGCACCCTGGAAAGTTTCGGTGACCTGAAGTGGCGCGACGGCTCGGCGGTGACGGTGGTGTTGGCCGCGGAGAACTATCCGGGCAAGCCGCGTGTCGGCGATCCGATCGCCGGCGCGGAGAGCAAGGGCGTGCTGCATGCCGGAACCGCCCGGCGTGACGACGGTGCGATCGTGTCGTCGGGCGGTCGCGTCCTGTCCGTGGTGGGAACCGGGACGGATCTGGCCGCGGCCCGCGCGGCCGCGTATGACATCCTGAAGTCGATCAAGTTGCCCGGCAGCCACTTTCGCACCGACATCGGATTGGCCGCCGCCGACGGCAAGATCAGCGTCTAGATGACAACGACCCGATCGCTGGCTTATCCACAGTTCGGATTTCATCCACAGATCGGTCTCGGTGCGGCGTGAGCTGCCAGATACGTCATAGGTGCTTCATAGCGTCGGGGTATGGGTTCATGGATGGGCGCCGACGAGGCACGAGAGCAGATCAGCGCTGCTCTCGATGCGATCGACGCGGCCCATGACTTGCTTCGTGACACCTCTTCGAACTTGGTGGGCAACAACTTTCGTGTCGACGTTGCCGAGCGCTTGGAAACCCAAGACCGCACCAACCGCGGTCTAATGTATCGGTTCTTCGGTGAGCTCGCGGACCCGCCCGACGAGTCCGGGTGCGTGGCAGCCGTGCGCGACCCGCTGTGGGCGCGGCTGCGAATCACTCCCAACGAAATCACCCGCCGCTTCAAAATGGCTGCGCGGATCCGGCCGCGGCGGTCGCTGACCGGCCCGCCGGTGCCGCCGGAGCTACCGGAGTTGGCGGCAGCGGTAGAGGCGGGCGCAATAGGCGAGGACCACATCCGTACGGTCTGCCGAGCGGTCGATGTGTTCCCTTCGTGCGTTTCGCCTGCCGATACCGCAGCTGCCGAGCGCACGCTGGTCGCCCATGCGACCAAAGTCGACTCCGGGATTGTCACCAAACTGGGTCAGCGCATCGCCGACTACCTCAACCCCGACGGTCAGTTCACCGACAGCGACCGCGCCCGCCGCCGCGGACTCCGACTCGGCCCGCAAGGCCCCGACGGCATGTCAGTACTGTCGGGGTTGCTCGATCCCGAGGCCCGCGCATACTTCGAAGCCATGGACGCCGCCGTGCGACCCGGCCGTCACCAACCGCGCAACGACGATGCCGATTCCCGCGATGAGCGCACACCCGCCCAGCGCTGCCATGACGCGCTGAAACTCGGCCTTCGAACGGCGATCGCCTCCGGCAAGCTCGGAACGCACCGCGGTCACCCCGTCACAGTTGTCATTACCGCCACACTGGCCGAACTCGATCGAGCCGCCCACGCCGCGACCGACCCGTCAATTCCCATGTCCGCACCGGCGCGAACCGGAGGTGGCTCGAGGCTGCCCATGCGAGATCTGATCCGCATGGCCGCCACAGCGATCCACTACCTGGCAGTGTTCGACGACCACATCGAGCGTCCGCTGTATCTGGGCCGCCAAAAGCGCATTGCCACCGCCGACCAAAGACTCATCTGCCACGCGCGCGACCGCGGCTGCACCTACCCCAACTGTCTCGAACCCGGCTACCGCTGCGAGGTCCACCATTCCCCGGGTTGGGCCAATGGCGGCCGCAGTGACGCCGACAAACTCTTCTTCGGCTGCGGATGCCACCACGGCATGGAAACTCGCGGCCAGCGTTCTACCGAGGTCACCGAAAGCGGGCGACTCGGCTGGACCGATGGCAACGGCCCGCCCCAGATCAACCTCGCCCACCACCCGGAAGAACTCCTCCGCGGCGACCCCGACCCGCCCCAACGCAGATAGGCGCAGCCAAGGCGTTAGATACCAGCCGCCTGGCCGTCGCGGCGTGGGTCGCTGACCGCCAGATACCCGTCCTCGAGTCGCCAGATGGCCTGGCAACTGCCGAACTGGTTGTAGTCGTCGGTGGTGATCAGTTGATGCCCGCGGCGCTGCAACCCATCCAAGGTGGACGCCGGAAAACCCGGCTCGCAGCACACCTGCAGTCCATGCGCCCAGCGGAAACGTGGGCCATCGCAGGCCGCCTGCGGGTTCTGGCCGTAGTCGACGATGCGCGCCACCACCTGCACATGGCCCTGCGGCTGCATCGGACCGCCCATCACCCCAAAGCTCATCATCGGGTCGCCGTCCTTGGTGAGAAAGGCCGGGATGATGGTGTGGTACGGACGTTTTCCCGGTCCTACCTGGTTCGGATGTCCCTGCTGCACAACGAAATCCGCGCCGCGATTCTGCAGCGCGATCCCGGTGCCCGGCACCACGACGCCTGAGCCGAAGCCCATATAGTTCGACTGGATCATGGACACCATCACGCCCGAGGCGTCCGCGGCGGTGAGGTACACGGTGCCCCCGCGTGGCGTCCCGGCCGACAGCGGCATGGCGCGGTCCCGATCGATCAACGTCGCGCGCTGCTGCAGATACTCCTTCTCGAGCAGCGCCTCCGGGCGGACTGTCATGTGCTCGATGTCTGACAGATAGGCCTGCGCATCGGCGAAAGCGAGCTTGACCGCTTCGATCTGCAGATGCACGCTATCGGCGGAATCCACTGCAAGCGAGGCCATGTCGAAGTGCTCGAGGATCCCGAGGGCGATCAATGCCACGATGCCCTGCCCATTAGGCGGTATTTCGTGCACCGTGTAACCGCGGTAGTCCCCGGAGATCGTGCCGACCCAGTCGGCGCGATGTGCGGCGAGATCGCCGGCCCGCATGGCGCCGCCGTTGGCCGACGAGTGCGCCTCCAGTTTGGCCGCCAGTTCGCCCCGGTAGAACGTCTCGCCAATGGTTGCCGCGATCGCCTCGAGCGTGCCGGCGTGCTCGGGCAGCCTGACCAGCTCGCCGGGATTCGGCGCACGGCCGCCGGGCATGAAAGCTTCGGCGAACCCCGGCTGGGATTCGAAAAGCGGCACTTGCGCGGCCCACTGGTCCGCGACGGTCGGCGAAAGCAGAAAGCCGTTGCGGGCGTACGAGATTGCCGGTTCGAAGAGCCGGTCGAACGGGAGCCGTCCGAATTTGTTGTGCAACTCGACCCACGCCGACACCGCGCCGGGCACCGTGACGGAGTTCCAGCCAAGCAGGGGGACGCCGTTGTCGCCGAAGAACTCTGGCGTCCACGCGGCGGGTGAGCGGCCCGACGCGTTCAGCCCGTGCAGTTGCCGTCCATCCCAGACGATGGCGAAGGCGTCGGAGCCGATGCCGTTGGAGACCGGCTCGACTACCGTCAATGCGATCGCCGTGGCGATTGCGGCGTCGACCGCGCTGCCGCCGTCGGCGAGCATCCGCAGACCCGCCTGGGCCGCGAGCGGTTGCGAGGTGCACACCACATTGGTCGCCAGAACCGGATTGCGCGGCCACGGGTAAGGCAGTTCCCATCCGAACGGCTGCACCGGCACAGTCTCTCAGCGTCCTCTGGCGGCGGCAACCACCCGATATCGTCGCCGCTACGGTAGCTGATACCATTACGCTTCTACGCTTATTTGTAATCCGCAAGCAGCCCGATCGAAGGTTGACCACATGCCCAAGCCCGTCATCGTCAGCGCAGTCCGGACCGCAATCGGGACATCGTTCAAGGGCTCGCTGGTCAATACCACGCCCGAATTTCTGGCGACCACGATTCTGCAGGAAGTGGTCCGGCGGTCCGGTGTCGACGTGGCCGATATCGACGATGTGATCTTTGCTGAATCCCATTACGGCGGGGGCGATATGGCCCGCTACGCCGCTGCTGCGTCAGGCATGACCTCCGTTCCGGGGCAGGCGGTCAACCGGCACTGCGCAGGCAGCCTCACCGCCGTGGCCAACGCGGCAGCACAGATCGGCTCCGGTGCCGAGAAGGTCGTGGTTGGCGGTGGCGTGCAGTCACTGTCGATGACTCCGATGATGAACTGGCGCATTCCCGGTCCGACCCTGGAATTCGAGGAGCGGTGGATTCCGCCGACCCATGTGGAGGCGCCCGACGCCCCGGGCCGCGACATGTCGATCACCGTCGGATGGAACACCGCGCAGGCCGTCGGGATCAGCCGCGAAGAGATGGATGCGTGGGCATTTCGTTCGCACCAGCGCGCGATCGGAGCGATCGACAGCGGCGCCTTCGTCGACGAGATCGTCCCGTTGAAGATCAAAGGGCTCGACGACGCGCTGGTGGAGTTCAGCGTCGACGAACATCCGCGCCGCGAAACCAGCCTCGAGAAACTCGCGTCGCTGAAGGTGCTGCACCCGGAGATCGAGGGATTCTCGATCACCGCGGGCAACAGCAGCGGCACCAATGACGCGGCAGCCGCGCTGACGCTGGCCGAAGAGGACTTCGCTCGATCTGCCGGGCTGAAGGTGCTGGGTTCGGTCAAGGCGTGGGCCTCGGCCGCCGTCGAGCCGAGGGACACCGGTCTTGGTGCGGTGAAGGTGATCGGCAAGGTGCTGGATCGGGCCGGACTGGCGCCCGGCGATGTCGCATTGTGGGAGATCAACGAAGCATTCGCATCGGTGCCGATCGCCGCGTGCCGCGAGTACGGGCTCGACGAGGACCTGGTCAACATCTACGGCAGCGGGTGCAGCCTGGGCCACCCCATCGCCGCCAGCGGTGCGCGGATGCTGACCACACTGGTGCACGAATTGGGTCGTCGCGGCGGCGGGATTGGTGTGGCCGCGATGTGCGCCGGCGGTGGCCAGGGCGGCGCCGTGGTGATCGAGGTCTAGCTCGAAGGCCCCTGCTCGATCAGCCGGCTGGCGTGATCGAGGATGCAGTTCAGGCCGTACTCGAAGTTGATGTCGTCGGCGACGCCGATGCGGTGACCTTTTTCGGTGAGCTTGGCGATCAGCGGCATGGTCTCGGGATCGATGACTGAGCTGCCGTCGCGGCGGTACGGCTCGGCTCCGCCGGATTTGTCTTGCAGTCGTTCCAGCACTGCGGCGCCTTGGGTGTGCACCGAGATGCTGGCGTAGGTGTCGAACGCGTCCTCCGGTGACAGGCCCGCCTCGACCAAAGTTGCGATCACCTTCTCCAACTTCCGGAACGCCGCCAGCGTTGCCTCTCGGCCGAACGTGCCGCGGATCAGGATCAGATCGCACAGGATCGGGTTGTCGCGGAAGGTCTGGCGCGTCTTTCGTGCGTGATCGCGCAACGAATCTCGCCAATCGTGGCCCTCGACAAAGGGTGTCGCAAAGTCGTACTGACCCAGCGCGCGGTCGGTCATCGCGTTGAGCAGATCGTCTTTTTTGCGGAAGTACCAGTAGATGCTCGTCACGCCGACGTCGAGATGCTTGGCTAACAGCGGCATGCTCAAACCGTCGACCGACACTTCGGCGGCTACGTCGAACGCCCCGTTGATGATTTCGTCGACGCTGATCGATCCGCGTTCACGCCGTTGGCGCTTGTCCGCGACGGCCTGCCTGGCCAATTCGGGTAACCTCCGTGGCTCTGGGCGCGCCGCAGCGCGCTATCGTTTCGAATATCGTAAGCCTTCTGGTAGGGGCTGCGGTCACAAGGGCAGCGGTTCTACGCAGTCAGCAGCGGCGCCATCCAGGTCAATTCGGAGGGCAGTTGCGCGCTCCAGAACGAACCGTCGTGGCCGCCCGGTGAGAATCCGCCCGCCGCTGGGCTGGGCAGCTGAGCAATGAACTGCTTCGTAGCGCCGTAGAACGGATCGCTGTTACCGCAATCCACTCTGATCGGGATCGATGCCAGCGCAGGCATGCCGAGCACCGAGTTCGCCGAGAAGTCGTCGGCGCCGTCGAACGCGCCCGGGGCAGCCGCGCCCGACGACATCCACAGCGCCGGGCTCACCGCACAGATCGCCGCGGTGCGGCCCGGGCCGAGCCGCCCGCCGAGTAGCAGCGCCCCGTAACCACCCATGGACCAGCCCAGAAATCCCACCCGGGAGGTATCCAGGCCCTGGCCACCCAGCATCGGGATGAGTTCGTTCAACACCATTGCGCCGCAGTCTTCGCCGGAAGCCCTTTTGTGCCAATAACTTCCACCACCATCGACGGCAACCACCGCGAACGGCGGCAGGCCGGCTGCGACGGCCTGGGCCAGCCCCTGTTCGACACCGCCCTCCATGACGGTGGCCGCGCTACTTCCCTTGCCGTGCAGCGCGATTACCGGCCGCAGCGGTTTGGTTTGTCCGGGTGGTCGTGCGATGGCCCAGTTGGTCGCCACTCCACCACGCGCCGCGGACACGAACGACCCGGTCACCATCGTCGGGGCCGGCGCAGGGTCGAGTGGCCGGTGCGGGGCCAGCGGAATCCCGGTGCCGGTCATGACTACTGGCGTTGCCACCCGAGGACGGCCGGGAAGCAAACGGTCCATCGCGTAGGCGCCGAGGGCTCCGGCCGCCGCGCCGGTGCCCAGGCGCAGGACGGCGCGACGACTCATTTCGGACATGCGGGCCATCATAAAGTGCCGCCGCGGGCCGACTCGTCGCTGCGTGATGCCTGGGGGTTTGCGCGAAAGCGCAATGCGGCACCAGCCTGACTGGCACCATGTCCTAGGTGACTGCAGCTATGGCTCCCAAGGGAGCCTTCGCTCCCAAGGTGGCTGTCGCTGCCAAGCCGGTCGCTGCCGCGCCGGCCGTTATCGCGGCGCCCGCCGCAGTCGCGCCCAAGCCAGTAGCGGCTCCTAAGGGAGCCGTCACACCCAAGGGCGAACGTCGTCGCTATGCACTGGTCAGCGCGGCCGCCGAGCTGTTGCGCGAAGGCGGGTTCGAAGCGGTCCGGCACCGCGCCGTCGCGCGTCGCGCAGGTCTTCCGCTGGCGTCGACCACGTACTACTTCTCCAGCCTGGACGACCTGATCGCCAGCGCGGTCGCGCACATCGGGATGCTCGAAGTCGCGCAGCTACGTGCCCAGGTAACCACGCTGTCGCGTAGGCGGCGCAGCGCCGACACCACAGCGGACCTGCTGGTCGACTTGCTCGTCGGCGGTGAATCCGAAACGCGCCTGACCGAACAGCTGATCTCGCGCTACGAGCGGCACATCGCCTGTGCCCGCCTGCCCGGACTGCGCGAGATACAGCGCCGCAGCCTGCGTCAGCGGGTCGACGCTGTTGCCGAGGTCATCGAAAAGTCAGGGCGCTCGGTGCGCCCGGAGCTCGTCTCGGCCTTGATCTGCACGGTCGACGGCGCCGTGGTTTCCGCGTTGGTCGACGACCGCCAGGATCCACGCGCCGTCGCGCGGGCGACCGTGATCGATGTCATTGACGCGGTGGCGCCGTTCGACCGGCGACCCATGCACGTTTGATTATTCCTCAGCTGAATTAACCAGTCGCACAGCGCTTTAACGTAGCGTCCGTTAGGTGTCGAGTTGTTGGCGAATCGCGGTCAACCCGCGCTGCGCTTCGTCGAGAAGTGTGGCGACGTGAGCGAGGCGCGCACGTAGATCGTCGGTATCCGGCTGCGGCGCGGGGCGACGCCGGCGGGTCGGCGCCACGCCGGGCGGCAGCGTCGGCGTGACGATATAGCCCGTCGCGAAATCGCCGTACACGGTCACGTCCTCGGGTCGGTGATACCAGTACAGCGCGACATATGCACACATCACGGCGTCGACGGGATCCTCGTCCCGGTCGAGTTGTACCGGTCGGGTAGCGGCCTCAACCCGCCGGCGGAGTTCCACCCACGACACGTTGTGGTTCACCCGAAGCCGGGGCGACGCCTTGTCGAGGCCCTCGATCAGCGTCATCAACTGCAGCAGCTGATGTTGCCGGGCCTCGAAAGAACCCTTCTTGTACTTCAGGGTCTTCGGCAAACCGAACAATGCGATGGTTGCCGGGTGCGGATACACCTCGATCGCCCGTCGTGACGAAGTCGACCCGGGATTCATGTCGAGGGTGAGTGCGTACGCGATCCGCGCGCCGCGCGGACTCTTGAAGGCGGGGTTGTCGGTGTTCGCCGGATGGGCGCCCGCCTCGAATTCATGGAAGTCGCGGTTGAGCGCGGTCTCGCAGGGCCGGGCTCCGGTCGGGTTCCGCACGATCAGCGGGGCGTCGATCGCCACTAGGCAGTCGTCGCTGACGTACGGTTCCACCGCCGCCTCGATGCTCGCATCGTCGTGCGCGGCACCGACGTGCAGCAGCCGGCCGTCGGAGTCGACCACGGCGACACCGGTGTTGTTCTTCTCGCCCCAGGCCAGATCGAGCCCAACAAAGTGCACGAGGCTTACTGTGCCTGATCCGCGCTCGGCGCGGCGCCGTTAAGCTGTGTGTTTGTGACAATCCCGAACGTACTTGCCAACCGCTACGCCAGCGCCGAGATGGTGGCGATCTGGTCGCCGGAGGCCAAGATCGTCGCCGAACGGCGGCTTTGGCTGGCAGTGCTGCGGGCGCAGGCGGAATTGGGTGTCTCGGTTCCCGAGACCGCCATCGCCGACTACGAACGTGTGCTCGAGGACCTTGACCTGGCCTCGATCGCCGCCCGCGAGCGGGTGCTGCGGCACGACGTGAAGGCCCGCATCGAGGAGTTCAACGCGCTGGCCGGCCACGAGCACGTGCACAAAGGCATGACCAGTCGCGACTTGACCGAGAACGTTGAGCAGCTACAGGTTCGCCGTTCGCTGGAATTGGTGTTCGCCCATGGGGTGGCCGTGGTGGCCCGGATGGCCGAGCGGGCGGCGACCTACCGCGACCTGGTGATGGCCGGTCGCAGCCACAACGTCGCGGCACAGGCCACCACGCTGGGCAAGCGGTTCGCCTCGGCAGCACAGGAAACCCTGGTCGCCTTGACCAGGCTGCGGGAGTTGATCGACCGCTACCCGTTGCGCGGTATCAAGGGCCCGATGGGAACCGCCCAGGACATGCTCGACTTGCTCGGCGGCGACCCGGCGAAGCTGGCCGACCTCGAACAGCGCATCGCCGACTTCCTGGGATTTGCAACGGTTTTGACCAGCGTCGGGCAGGTATATCCGCGTTCGCTCGACCACGACGTGGTGTCGGCGCTGGTGCAGCTGGGCGCCGGGCCGTCGTCGCTGGCGCACACCATCCGGCTGATGGCCGGCCACGATCTGGTCACCGAGGGTTTCGCGGCCGGGCAGGTCGGCTCGTCGGCGATGCCCCACAAGATGAACACCCGCAGCTGCGAGCGGGTCAACGGGCTTCAGGTGGTGCTGCGCGGCTACGCCTCGATGGCCGCCGAGCTTGCCGGGGCACAGTGGAACGAAGGGGATGTCTTCTGTTCGGTCGTGCGTCGAGTTACGTTGCCGGACAGCTTCTTCGCCGTCGATGGGCAGATCGAGACGATGCTGACCGTGCTCGATGAGTTCGGCGCCTATCCCGCGGTGATCCAGCGGGAGCTGGACCGGTACCTGCCGTTCCTGGCCACCACCAAGGTGTTGATCGCCGCGGTGCGCGCCGGTGTGGGCCGGGAAACTGCGCATGAGGTGATCAAGGAGCACGCGGTCGCCGCGGCGTTGGCGATGCGTGAGCAGGGCGCCGAGCCTGATCTGCTGGACCGGCTGGCCGCTGACTCGCGGCTGCCGCTGGATCGGGCCGCGATCGACGCCGCGCTGGCCGACCGCAAGGCGTTCATCGGCGCGGCCGGTGATCAGGTCGACGCGGTGGTTGCCGAGGTCGACGCGCTGGTAACCCGCTATCCCGATGCGGCCAAGTACACGCCGGGCGCGATCCTATGACACTGGCCGGGGCGCTATCCGCGGTCGACTTCACCGACCTGGACAACTTCGCCGACGGCTTTCCGCATGATCTATTCGCCACTCATCGGCGCGAAGCACCGGTCTACTGGCACCGCCCTACCGAGCATACGCCCGACGGCGAGGGCTTCTGGTCCATCGCTACATACGCGGAAACGCTTGCGGTGCTGAAAGATCCGTCGACCTACTCCTCGGTCACCGGTGGGGGTCGACCATTTGGCGGCACCCTGCTACAGGATCTTTCCATCGCGGGCCAGGTGCTGAACATGATGGACGATCCGCGGCATTCGCAGATTCGGCGACTGGTCAGCTCCGGGCTGACGCCGCGGATGATTCGTCTGGTCGAAGACGACCTTCGCGCCCGCACCCGCCGGCTGCTGGATGCGGTGGTGCCCGGTGAGCCGTTCGACTTCCTCGTCGAAATCGCCGCCGAACTACCGATGCAGATGATCTGCATTCTGCTGGGAGTGCCTGAATCCGAACGGCATTGGCTGTTCGAGGCCATCGAGCCACAATTCGACTTCGGCGGATCGCGCAAAGCGGCGCTGTCACAGTTGTCGGCCGAAGAGGCCGGCTCGCGGATGTACACCTACGGGCAGGAGTTGATCGCGTCGAAGCGTGTGCAACCGACCGACGACATGTTGTCGGTCGTCGCCAACGCAAAGTCGGAGGACTTGGGAGGGGAAGCCGCCGCGGCGATGTCCGACCTCGAGTTATATCTGTTCTTCAGCCTGCTGTTCAGTGCCGGTGCGGAGACGACCCGTAACGCGGTGGCCGGCGGGCTGTTGGCGCTGGCCGACCACCCGGAGCAAATGCGAGCGCTGCGTGAGGATTTCGACACGCTCCCGACGGCGGTCGAAGAGATGGTCCGGTGGACATCGCCGTCGCCGTCCAAGCGGCGCACGGCTACGCGTGACGTCACGCTCGGCGGTGCGTCGATCGCGGCGGGGCAGAAGGTGCAGATTTGGGAAGGTTCGGCCAACCGCGACGCGAGTGTGTTCGAGCGGCCGGATGAATTCGATATCGATCGAAAGCCGAATCCGCACTTAGGTTTTGGCCAAGGCGTGCATTACTGTCTGGGCGCCAACCTGGCCCGGTTGGAACTACGGGTGCTTTTCGAGGAGCTGCTGTCGCGGTTCGACTCTGTGCAGGTGGTGCGCGATGTCGAATGGACGCGCAGCAACCGGCACACCGGTATCCGGCACCTGGTCGTGGAGCTGCGCTAGCGAGTCCTGACTGCTATTCCCGCCGAGCGTAATTCGAGGGCGGCCAGGCCATGGACGGCGCGCGGGTCGCCGGCACGCCATGCCCCCACCGGGTCGGGGGTGACGGCGGTGAGGCGGGCCAGCGGCCGGTTGGCCAACGCCCGCAACGCCAGCAGCTGTGCACCGGCGGGGGTGGCGGCCAGCGCGCTCACAGTTAACTTGCGCCGGACGAACCGGATGCGTAGCGCCAACCACGGCACGACCACCCCGAGAGTCGGCGGGGCGGCGACCGCCAGCGCCAGTACCACGGCCAGCCAGCTCGCGGTGCTGTCCAGGTTATGGCCGGCGCCGGCGATGTCCAGCGCGGCCTTGCTGGCCGCGGTCAGCGGCTCGCTGATGGCGCCGCCGACCAGTGGGATGTGCTCGGCGCTGTGGCCGGCCGACTGGAGGCTGTCCGCGACGCCGTCCGCGCCGCCTTGGACCTGCCGACCCACCTCGGCGATCGTCGAGACCGCACTGTGGACGGCCAGGCCGACGAGCACCCAGATGAATGTCCAGATGACCACCACGATGTCGCTGACCAGCTGAGCCAGCAGCCGGCCCGGCGTTGTGGCATAGGGGACAATCCGCGATTTCATACGCCCGATCCCAGCACAGGGGTCGGTCTGTAGGTCGGCTTTCTGCTAACCGCTGGGTCCGGCGGCCGGGCTTCTCCTCGGGCCGTTCAGGTCCGCATCGTCGCCCGGCTGGGTCCGATGGCCCGGCTTCTCCTCGGACCTTTCAGGTCCGCATCGTCGCCCGGCTACGCTGTCTCGATGCGTCCCGCTCTGTCCGACTATCAGCACCTGGCCAGTGGCAAAGTCCGCGAGCTGTACCGCATCGACGATGGTCACCTGCTGTTCGTCGCGACCGACCGGATCTCGGCATTCGACTACGTGCTCGACAGCATGATTCCCGACAAGGGTCGCATCCTGACCGCGATGAGCGTGTTCTTCTTCGGTCTCGTGGACGCGCCGAACCACTTGGCCGGGCCGCCCGACGATCCGCGTATCCCCGACGAAGTCCTGGGGCGCGCACTGGTGGTGCATGAGCTCGACATGGCTCCGGTGGAGTGCGTCGCCCGCGGCTATCTCACCGGCTCGGGTTTATTGGACTATGAGCAGTCCGGCAAGGTATGCGGCATCACCCTGCCGCCGGGCCTGGTCGAGGCCAGCAGGTTCGCTTCGCCGTTGTTCACACCCGCGACGAAAGCCGAACTGGGACAACATGACGAGAACATTCCATTTGCCAAGGTGATCGAAATGGTCGGCGGCGTCCGGGCTAACCAGTTGCGTGACCGGACGTTGCAGACCTATATACAGGCCGCCGACCACGCGCTCACGAAGGGAATCATCATCGCCGACACCAAATTCGAGTTCGGTGTCAATGGCCACGGCAACCTGTTACTGGCCGACGAGGTCTTCACCCCCGATTCATCGCGCTACTGGCCCGCCGCCGAGTACCGGGTCGGCGAGGTGCAGAACAGTTTCGACAAGCAGTTCGTCCGCAACTGGTTGACCGGCCCCGAGTCAGGCTGGGATCGCGGCGGATCCGAGCCGCCACCCCCGCTACCGGACACCATCATCGACGCCACCCGGTCCCGCTATGTGGAGGCTTACGAACGCATTTCCGGATTGCGCTTCGAGGATTGGATCGGTCCTAGCGAATGAGCGATACTGCTAAACCGCCGAGCGCCAAACGGGTCGACTCTCGGCGAGAATTCCACGGTGATGTGTTCATCGATCCCTACGAATGGCTACGCGACAAGTCCAGCCCGGAGGTGCTCTCTTATCTGGAGGCCGAGAACGACTACGCCGAACAGGCGACCGCCCCACTCGAGCCGTTGCGGCAGAAGATCTTCGACGAGATCAAAGCACGCACCAAGGAAACCGACCTGTCCGTGCCGGTCCGGCGTGGCGACTGGTGGTACTACGCCCGCAGCTTCGAAGGTAAGCAGTACGGTCTCCAATGCCGTTGTGCGGTAGTCGATCCGGACGACTGGAACCCGCCGGTCTTCGATGAGCACACCGAGATCCCGGGTGAGCAGGTACTGCTCGACGAGAACGTTGAAGCCGAAGGTCATGACTTCTTCTCGCTGGGCGCCGCCAGCATCAGCCCTGACGGGAACGTGCTGGCCTACTCCGTCGACGTGGTCGGCGATGAGCGTTATACGTTGCGGTTCAGGAACCTTCGCACCGGAGAGCAGTACCCCGACGAGATCGTCGGCATCGGCGCAGGGGCGACCTGGGCCACCGACAACCGAACCGTTTACTACGTCACCCTCGACGCTGCATGGCGTCCCGATACGGTGTGGCGCCATCGACTTGCGTCCGGCCTGGCCGCCGAAAAGGTGTACCACGAAGCCGACGAGAAGTATTGGCTCGCAGTGGGCCGAACCCGTAGCGACGCATACGTCCTGATCGCCGCGGGATCGGCGATCACGTCGGAGGTCCGCTACGCCGACGCCGCCGACCCGCACGCCGACTTCGTCACCGTGCTGCCGCGCCGCGATGGCATCGAGTACTCCGTGGAGCACGCGATCGTCGGTGGGCAGCACCGTTTCCTGATCCTGCACAACGACAATGCGGTGAACTTCATGCTGGCGGAGGCGCCTGTCGAGGACCCCGCCGCCCAGCGCACCCTGATCGAGCACCGCGACGACGTGCGACTGGACGGCGTCGACGCGTTCGCCGGACACTTGGTGGTCAGCTACCGCGGCGAGGCGTTACCGCGAATCCAGTTGTGGCCCATCAACGGCGACGACTACGGACATCCCGAGGAGATTTCATTCGACTCCGAGCTGATGTCGGCCGGGTTGGGCGCCAACCCGAATTGGGACTCACCCAAGCTGCGGATCGGTGCGGGCTCGTTCGTCACCCCGGTGCGCATCTACGACCTGGACCTGGTCACCGGTCAGCGGACACTGTTGCGCGAGCAGCCGGTGCTGGGGGAGTACCACCGCGAGGATTACGTCGAACGTCGTGACTGGGCCGAGGCGGCCGACGGAACCAAGATCCCGATTTCGATCGTCCACCGCGCCGGTATCGAATTCCCAGCGCCGGCACTGGTTTACGGCTACGGGGCATACGAGATCTGCGAGGATCCGCGATTCTCGATTGCGCGGCTCTCGCTGCTGGACCGCGGGATGGTCTTCGTTGTCGCCCATGTCCGCGGCGGGGGCGAGATGGGCCGGCTCTGGTACGAGCACGGCAAGCTGCTCGAGAAGAAGAACACCTTCACCGACTTTGTCTCGGTCGGAGAGCATCTGGTGGACACCGGGTTGACCCGCCCGCAGCAGTTGGTCGCGCTGGGCGGTAGTGCCGGTGGCTTACTCATGGGCGCGGTGGCCAACATGGCGCCCGCTCTTTTCGCGGGCATTCTGGCGCAGGTACCGTTCGTCGACCCGTTGACCACGATTCTGGATCCGTCGCTACCGCTGACTGTCACCGAGTGGGACGAATGGGGAAACCCGTTGAGCGACAGCGATGTTTACCATTACATGAAATCGTATTCGCCGTACGAGAATGTCGCGGAGCAGAAGTATCCGGCGATCCTCGCGATGACCTCGCTGCACGACACCCGGGTCTACTACGTCGAGCCGGCGAAATGGGTTGCGGCGCTGCGACACACGAAGACCGACGGTAATCCGGTGCTGTTGAAGACCCAGATGACCGCCGGCCACGGTGGTATCAGCGGGCGCTACGAACGTTGGAAAGAAACCGCCTACCAATACGCGTGGTTGCTAGCAGCAGCCGATCGCGACCACTACGGCAGCGGCCAGGTAGACGATCTCCTCAGCGGTGCGCCGGGGTAGCTGGGTCGTCATCGACTGAGTCGGATCGCGGCGATGCTCTTCGAGGAGTAGTGCTCTACACAGGCACCGTGGCCTGAGCCCGTCCGGCCGGAGGTGGCTTGTTTGGCAGGAACGCCACCGGCAGCAGCGTCAGCGCGACAACGACGATCGACACCACCAAGACGAGTGTGTAGGCATGGGTGAGGTCGTGCATCAGCCGGATGGTGAAATCGGCCGAGACGTCGTGGTGGGTTGGCACCGATGCACCGTGCTTGGTGAATTTGCCGCGCAGGATGCCGAGTTTCTCGGCGGCACCGATGGTTTCGCTACGGTTGAACTGACTGGTCAGGATCACCGACATCAGTGCGGTCCCGACTGCGACGGCGACGTGTTGGTTGACGCTGAGCAGTGTCGATCCGCGCGCCACCTCATGGGGTGCTAACGTCTGGACCGCTGCTCCGGACAGCGGTGTCAGGGTGCAGCCAAGGCCGATGCCGGTTATCACCAGTCCCACCAGCAAGGTCGGTAGATAATCCGCGTGTTGCCATGTGCCATAAGCGAATATGCTCAGGCCGGTGGCGATCGCGGCGATCCCGACCAGCAGGATATTGCGGGGTCCGCGTTTGTCCATCAACGTGCCCGCCAGCGGCATCGTGAGCATCGCGCCGAGTCCCTGGGGGATCAGCTGCAGCCCGGACTGCAGCGGCGTCTCGTGCAGCAGCTGTTGCAGACAACTCGGGACCACCAGAAAGGCCCCGAAAAAACCGACGGAGAATGCGAACATCGCGGAGTTGGACAGCGTCACTGCGCGATTCTTGAACAACGTCAGGTCGATGAGCGGATGGTCGGCGCGGTGCAGCGCGTGCAGAACAAACGCGGTGATCAACACGATTCCGATCAGCCCCGGTATCCACACATGGTTGTCGGTGAAGCTGTCGTGCCGCGGCACCGAGGAGATGCCGAACAGCAGTGTTGCCAATCCCGGCGACAGCAACAGTATTCCGACGAAGTCGAAGGCCTCCGACGGTCGTGGGCGATCCTTGGGAAAGATCAGCGCCGCGAACACCAGCAGGATCGCGCCAACCGGCAGATTGATCCGGAAGATCCATTCCCAGCCATACGCGTTGATCAGCCAGCCGCCCAGCACCGGTCCGCCCATCGGGGCGAGCAGCATCGGGATACCGAGCACCGCCATCAACCTGCCGAGCCGCCTCGGACCGGCTTCGCGCGTCAAGATGATCAGGGTCAGTGGCACCAGCATCCCACCGCCGAAACCCTGGATGACTCGAAATGCGATGAGCTGGGTGATGTTTGACGCCATCGAGCACAGCAGCGAAGCCAAGGTGAACCACAACGCCGCACCCATGAACAGCCGCTTGGTGCCGAAGCGGTCCGATGCCCAACCGGCCAGTGGAATCACAGTGGCCTGCCCGAGCGTATAGCCTGTGATCGTCCACGCGACGACGGCCTGGGTGGAGGCGAACTCCGCGATGAACGTGCGCTGCGCGACGCTGACGACAGTGCCGTCCAGGATCGCCATCACCGAGGCGAGAATGCAGACACCGGCGATGCGCAGCAGGCCGGCATCGAGCGAATCTGGATAGTCGGGGAGATCGTTGGCGGCGGGTTCGGCGTTGGTGGTCGGTACCGCGCGAGAAACCATGGTCACCAGCGTAACGAGTAGGTAGC
>NZ_JBAPMI010000276.1:0-2916 GCF_049278535.1 Mycobacterium sp.
GGCGGTGCCCGAGTTGGCCCCACCGCCGTGCCAGAGCGTGCCGACGAAGAACACGCACGAGCCGGCGGGCATGACGACCGGAAATGCCTCGTCGTCCGGACCCGGTCGGCGCTTACCCCAGCGATGGCTACCCGGGAACAGCACCGTCGCACCGTTGTCGGCGGTGAAGTCGTCGATCGCCCAGATCGTCGCGGCGGCCAACGGCTCCCGGGGCCGGGGAATCGGGTAGAAGCCGTCGTCGTGGTGAGCCAGCTGTGCGGCCTCCCCAGGCCGAATGTTGATGGCCTGCAACGCCGAAAGCAGGTAGTTGGCCATCAGTAGCCGATCCAGCACGGCCAGCACCCGCGGATGGTCGACGAGCGGGTCACAGACCCGCGTTCTGCTCAGCACGCTGTAAACCCGCTGGGTGCGTCGACCCTCGAACGAGTTGCGCCCGGTGTGCGCGAGCCAGGGATGGACGACGTCGCGGATCTGCCCGCACTGCTCGGCGGTGAGCAGGTTCTCCCAAATGACGTAGCCGTCGCGGTCCAGCGCCGTCATGTCGGCCTCGACCACTGACGGGTCGACCGAAGCGCCGCCGGTCGGCGTCCATTTGTACCGAAGCGCCAGATCGCCGCGAAGGTCTTCCAGCGTGGTGTGGGATTCGTTGCCTGCGTTCATCTGCACTCGTCCTTGGCTATGACGACACAGTAAGCCGAGTACGGATCGACGTCACGCGTTCGGCGCGACCAGCACCGGGTGCAGTTATAAAGGGAAGCGTGGCTCCCAGCTTTCAGGACGTGATCAAGTCCAAGTACCTGCTTCTGACCACCTTCACCAAGGATGGTCGGCCCAAGCCGACGCCGATCTGGGGTGTGCCCGAGGGCGACAAGTTGTTGGTGATCACCGATGACGGGTCGTGGAAAACCAAGCGGATCAACAACACCCCTCGGGTCACGATCGCCAGGAGCGGAGCATTGGGCAAGCGCAAAGGCGAAGACGTCGAGGGCGTGGCCCGGGTGTTGCCGAAATCGGAAACCCGGCGGGTCTACAACGCGGTCCTGAAGCGGTACTGGTACCACGCCCCGTGGTTCTACGCGCACTCGATCGTGCGCGGCGGAATCGACAAGGTTCACGTGGGTCTGGAGATCACACCGCCGGTTGGTTAGCCAGGCTTCCCAGCCCCTGGGCGCAGCCGTAATCGGAGCGTTATAGTAGCCGCATGCGTCTTTCTCGCCTGAGCCCTGTGATCCGCGCCGGCGTTGCAGTACTTGCCCTCGGCGCCTCCGCCACCTTGTTCCCGCAGGTCGCGAAGGCTGATCCGGGTTTCACGCCGTGCGATGGTTGTTCGTCAAACGATTCCACCGACGACTTCCCGATCCCACGACGGATGATCTCGACGACCTGCGACGCCGAGCAAATACTCGCCGCCGCTCGCGATTTCACGCCGGTGTACTACCAGCGGTACATGATCGACTACAACAATCACCCGAACGTAAACCACGACGCCCAGAACAAGGTGCACTGGTTTTTCTCGTTATCGCCAGCGGACCGCAGGGCTTATTCCGCGACCTTCTACGCTCCCCAGATCGATCCGCTGAATTTGGCTTGGCCCAACCACATGAAGATTTTCTTCAACAACAAGGGTGTCGTTGCCAAAGAAACCGAGAACTGCCAGAACTATCCGCGCGGCGATATGTCGGTGTGGAACTGGTCGTAACCATCTAGTTCGGGCCGGCGGCCTCGGCCAATAGGCCCACGCAGGTCGCCGTGATCAACCGCGTGAGCGCGACGGTGAAATCGATTTTCCAGTCGGGCGGCACGTCCGGACGCTTCGCGTACTCGTCGGCAAGACGCTTCGGCGGGTTCGCCATCTGCCACATCGGCGCCGCCAGCGAATACGAGGCGAGCAGGACGTCGAACGCGCCCGACCGTCCCAGCTCTGGCAGCGCGTTCTCGATCGCGTCGGTCAGCGAGATCACGGCCGCATTGCTGACCTGCTTGAACTCGAGGACCCGTTCCAACTCCACCTCGTGTTCGAGGTGCAGATGCAGGTTGGCGAGCAGGTCGCAGAACAGCGGGTCGCCCGCCAGGCCGTTGGCCAATGCGCCGGCAACCCGCGCCGGCGACATCGAACCGGGCTCGCCCAGGCTCGCACAGACGGTGTCCGAGAACCGGGCCCATCCCTCGGCGGCCAGATTCAGCAGCACTTCCTTGTGTGAGGTGAAGTAACGCCGCACCGCCGAGTAGTGCACGCCGGCGCGGCTCGCGACGTCCGTCAACGTCACCGAGGCGACACCGGACTCGAGCGCCAGCGAGCGTGCGGCTTCCACGAGCGCTGCTGCCCGCTGGCGCTTCTTGTCCTCGGTGCGGGCACGCTGGAACGTGAGGGGCGGCACGGCGCGAGGATAACGCAGAGGAACGCGTTGCGGGCCGCTGTAGAACCCGGTACCGTCCGTTTACGCACGTAACATGCGTTATATCTGAATTGACATTCCGGCCGGGAAAGGAGTCGACAGTTCGGGTTGCGAGCATGGTTTACTCGTCGTGGTCTGGCGGGGCCGTGGGGCCCACGAAAGCGCCCTGAGACGCCGCGGGCGATCGGCGGGTGCATATCGTCGAGTAATTGAGACGTCGCCGACCAGAAATGCGGCAGCGGGTGAAGGGGATTTCGATTTTCAGGGTGTTGGAGCGGGCGTGGATTCCGCTCGTGATTGCGATCGTGATCGGTGTCGGGGGTTTCACCGTCTTCCGGATTCACGGCATCTTCGGCTCCGAGAAGCGCCCCTCCTACTCCGACAGCGCGACCGACGACAGCAAGCCGTTCAATCCGAAACGGATCACCTACGAGGTCTACGGGCCGCCGGGGACCACGGCGGACATCAGCTACTTCGACACCAACGCCGACCCGCAGCACGTTGACGGCGCCAAGCTGCC
>NZ_JBAPMI010000277.1:0-2855 GCF_049278535.1 Mycobacterium sp.
GCCGCGTGCACTCACCACGCCGCGATCGGTGACCCTGCGGCCAACGCCGACTCGGTTCTGCGGCTGGCCCGCCAGTGCCACGACGACGGTGTCGCGCTGGCCGTTTTCCCGGAGTTGACGCTGTCCGGCTACTCCATCGAGGACATCCTTCTACAGGACGTGTTGCTCGACGCCGTCGAGGATGCGGTGGTCGATATCGTTGCCGCGTCCATCGACCTGCTGCCGGTGCTGGTGGTCGGCGCCCCACTGCGCTACCGGCACCGCATTTACAACACCGCAGTAGTGATCCATCGCGGAGCCGTGCTCGGTGTGGCGCCCAAGTCTTATCTGCCTACCTACCGCGAGTTCTACGAACGTCGCCAGGTCGCGCCCGGCGATGACGAACGCGGCATCATCCGGTTCGCCGGCCTTGAAGCACCGTTCGGCGCGGACCTGTTGTTCGCGGCGTCCGATCTCCCCGGCTTCGTCCTGCACGTCGAAATATGCGAGGACATGTTCGTGCCGGTGCCGCCCAGCGCCGAAGCCGCATTGGCGGGTGCGACCGTATTGGCCAATCTGTCCGGCAGCCCGATCACGATCGGTCGTGCCGACGACCGCGCGCTGCTGGCCCGTTCGGCGTCGCTGCGATGCCTGGCGGCGCATGTGTATGCCGCTGCCGGAGAAGGCGAGTCGACGACCGACCTGGCCTGGGACGGTCAGACCATGATTTGGGAGAATGGCGTACTCCTGGCTCGGTCCGAGCGCTTTCCCAAAGGCGAGCGGCGCAGCATTGCCGACGTCGACCTCGAGCTGCTGCGTGCGGAGCGGCTGCGGATGGGCACATTCGACGACAACCGGCGCCACCATCGCGGCTTGGCGGACTCGTTTCGGCGGATCGAATTCCGGGTGGACCCACCGTCCGGTGACATCGGTCTGCACCGCGAGGTCGAGCGATTCCCGTTCGTGCCCGCCGATCCGAATCGGTTGCAGCAGGACTGTTATGAGGCCTACAGCATTCAGGTCGCCGGGCTCGAGCAGCGGTTGCGCGCGTTGCACTTCCCGAAAGTCGTGATCGGAGTCTCCGGTGGACTCGACTCGACGCACGCACTGATCGTCGCCGCACGTGCGATGGACCGAGAGAACCGGCCGCGCAGCGACATTCTCGCGTTCACCTTGCCGGGCTTCGCGACCGGTGAGCACACCAAGCGCAACGCGGTCGAGTTGTGCCGGGCCCTCGGTGTCACCTTTGCCGAAATCGACATCACCGAAACCGCGAAGCTGATGCTCAAGGAAATGGACCATCCCTTCGCGAGCGGCGAACAGGTCTACGACGTCACGTTCGAGAATGTCCAGGCCGGGCTGCGCACCGATTACCTGTTCCGCCTGGCCAACCAGCGCGGCGGCATAGTGCTTGGTACCGGCGACCTTTCCGAGCTCGGATTGGGTTGGTCCACGTACGGTGTCGGCGATCAGATGTCTCATTACAACGTCAATGCCGGTGTGCCAAAGACGCTGATTCAGCACCTGATCCGCTGGGTCATCTCTTCCAACCAGTTCCCGTCGGACGTGGCAGACGTGCTGCAGTCGGTGCTGGACACCGAGATCACCCCCGAGCTCGTACCCACCGGCGAGGAGGAAGAGCTACAGAGCAGCGAGGCGAAGGTCGGACCGTTTGTCCTGCAGGACTTCTCGCTCTTCCAGGTCCTGCGGTACGGCTTCCGTCCGGCAAAGATCGCGTTCTTGGCGTGGCACGCATGGAGCGATTCCGAGCGTGGCGACTGGCCGCCCGGATATCCGGCGAGCAAGCGGCCGGCCTACTCACTCAAGGAGATTCGCCACTGGCTGCAGATCTTCGTGCAGCGGTTCTACTCGTTCAGCCAGTTCAAGCGGTCAGCCTTACCGAATGGGCCCAAAGTGTCACACGGTGGGGCGTTGTCGCCGCGCGGGGACTGGCGCGCTCCGTCGGACATGTCGGCGCGGGCGTGGCTGGACGCGATCGAGCGCGAGGTCCCCGAGGACTGAGCCTGGCGACGACATCGTCGGTGCTGAGCTCGAGGAGTTGTCTATTTGTTTGCTTTCGCCCAACCGCAGTCGAGTCCTGATGAGCCAGAACGCCAGCGAGCTTGACACCGGCGAAGGCTTCGCGATCACACACGATGTTCGGCGTGGTTCGAGCTGACGGATCAGTCCGGCAGCGTCGCCTGGTCGATCGCGTCGGAAAACGGTGCGCAGTTCCCGGCGCCGGGCACCAACGTCGCCAGGGCGCCGGCCGCGCAGGCCCGCCGCAGTGCGTGCTCGCGGTCGATGGTCCAACCCGCAGCCAGCACACCGGCGAACACGTCGCCGGCACCAGATGTGTCGAGCGCGTCCACGACCGGTGCGGCCACGATGAATTCCGTGCCTTCGCCGGCATAGCCGGCGCCGCGTGCCCCATGGGTGGTGACACGATGCGGGACGGGCCAAACCCAGTGCGCGTCTTCGGTTTCGTTGACGACCACGACGTCGGTCACCTCGGCCAGCTGCGCCAGCTCGGCCGAATTTCCGCCCGACGGTGAGGCGTTGAGGACGACGGTGACCCCGGCCGAATGGGCTTCGCGGGCCGCCGCGGTCGCTACCGCGATCGGAATCTCCAACTGCAGCAACAACACATCGCAGTCTGCGAAGATTCTGCGCAACGTCGTCGACTCCAGCGTCAGCGCGCCGTTGGCGCCCGGGGCGACGACAATGATGTTCTCACCGGCCGAGTCGACGATGACGACGGCCGTACCGCTGCGTCCGGGTACGGCGATCAGCCCATCGGTGCCGACGCCGTTGTTGTTGAGGTGATCGCGCAACTGCGCCGCTGCCGGGTCGTCGCCGACAGCACCGACGAACTG
>NZ_JBAPMI010000278.1:0-5214 GCF_049278535.1 Mycobacterium sp.
GATCGATGGTGTCGAAGGCCTGGAGAACGTCATCGTGATCGGCGCCTCCAACCGCGAGGACATGATCGACCCGGCGATCCTGCGGCCCGGCCGCCTCGATGTGAAGATCAAGATCGAGCGCCCGGACGCCGAGTCGGCACAGGACATCTTCTCGAAGTACTTGGTCGAGTCGCTGCCGGTGCACGGCGACGACCTGGCCGAGTTCGGGGGCGACCGTTCGGCCTGCATCAGGGCGATGATCGAGAAGGTCGTCGAGCGGATGTACGCCGAGATCGACGACAACCGGTTCCTGGAAGTCACCTACGCCAACGGTGACAAAGAGGTCATGTATTTCAAGGACTTCAACTCCGGCGCGATGATCCAGAACGTCGTCGACCGCGCGAAGAAGAACGCCATCAAGTCGGTGCTGGAAAGCGGTCAGTCGGGCCTGCGGATCCAGCATCTGCTGGACTCGATCGTCGACGAGTTCGCCGAGAACGAGGACCTGCCCAACACCACCAACCCCGATGACTGGGCGCGGATTTCGGGCAAGAAGGGCGAGCGGATCGTCTACATCCGCACGCTGGTCACCGGCAAGAGCTCGAGCGCCTCGCGCGCGATCGACACCGAGTCCAACCTCGGTCAGTACCTGTAGGGCTCAGCCGGCCAGCAGCGAATAGCTGTTGGTCAGGTCGTCCTGCAGGACCTGCGCGGCGTGCGTGGTGGTGTCGATGCGCAATGCGCTGTCCAGCGTTCGGCTTTGATAGGTCCATCCCTGCGGCAGGTTGAGCCGCTCGCCCAACTGCGGCAGGTCGGCCCGCGACAGGTTCGGATCGACGATCTGGCTCCAGGTCTGCATCACCCACCGCCGGTAAGCGGGATCGTGCAACTCGTAGACCTGTTCGCCGGCATTGAAGGTGGAGACGGTGTGCCGGTGGACCTGATTAGCGGTGTAGGGCGCCGGGTTCATCGCGGACAGCAAAGTTTGGGCTTGCAGTTGCATGTCGATTCCGCCGAAGTTCTTGACGATCCGCGGGCCCTGCGTCATATTCTCGATCTCGTTCATCAGCCAGTACCGCGGGCCATTGAGTAACGCTGTGGCAGCGCTGTTTTCGGCTGCAATCGCTTTCGCGTCGAGCGCAGCCCACAGTTCGGCCGGACAGTCGTTGAGCGGGTAGCTGTTGTAGACGGAGGCCTGCAGCCCCGCCTCGCCAGGCGTCACCAGAAGAACTTCGCCGTAGCGTTTTCCGGACAGGCCGGTGATGGGTTCGGCGGACACCAGGTGAAGGTAATCACTTCCATCACCTGCGTCAATGGGCCGCCGTGGGTTGTCCGCGCCGGGTTCACCTGGCCGCTATGCGGACCGGCCGCTTCCCCCAGCCGCGGTCGCGTCGTCCTCACGCCTAGGCTTGGGGGATGCAACGGATTATCGGAACGGAGGTCGAATACGGCATCTCGTCGCCGTCGGACCCGACCGCCAACCCGATCCTGACTTCGACCCAGGCGGTGCTGGCTTACGCCGCCGCCGCGGGTATTCAGCGCGCCAAACGCACCCGGTGGGATTACGAGGTCGAGTCGCCGCTGCGCGACGCGCGCGGTTTTGATCTGAGTCGCTCGGCGGGACCGCCGCCCGTCGTAGACGCCGACGAGGTCGGCGCCGCAAACATGATCTTGACCAACGGCGCGCGGCTCTACGTCGACCACGCCCACCCGGAGTACGCCGCTCCGGAGTGCACCGACCCGCTGGACGCGGTGGTCTGGGACAAGGCCGGCGAGCGGGTGATGGAGGCCGCCGCACGGCACGTCGCAAGCGTTCCGGGGGCCGCCAAACTGCAGCTGTACAAGAACAACGTCGACGGCAAGGGCGCGTCCTACGGATCGCACGAGAACTATCTGATGAGCCGGCAGACGCCGTTCTCGTCGGTCATCGCCGGGTTGACGCCGTTTCTGGTGTCCCGCCAGGTGGTCACCGGCTCCGGCCGGGTCGGAATCGGCCCGTCCGGAGACGAGCCGGGCTTCCAGCTCTCGCAGCGGTCCGACTACATCGAGGTCGAGGTCGGGCTGGAGACCACGCTCAAGCGCGGGATCATCAATACTCGCGACGAACCGCACGCCGACGCGGACCGTTATCGGCGGCTGCACGTCATCATCGGCGACGCGAACCTCTCCGAGACGTCGACCTATCTCAAGCTGGGGACCACCGCGCTGGCGCTCGACCTGATCGAAGAAGGTCCGGCGCACGGCATCGACCTCAGCGACCTGGCGCTGGCCCGGCCCGTGCACGCCGTACATGCGATCAGTCGCGATCCGTCGTTGCGTGCCACGGTCGCCCTGGCCGACGGCCGTGAACTGACTGCCCTTGCGCTGCAACGGATTTACCTCGACCGGGTGGCGAAGCTGGTCGACAGCCGGGACCACGACGCGCGCGCCGCCGACGTCGTGGAGACCTGGGCGAACGTGCTTGACCTGCTCGAGCGCGACCCGATGGAGTGCGCGGAGTTGCTGGACTGGCCGGCAAAGCTGCGACTCCTCGAAGGTTTCCGGCACCGGGAGAACCTGAGTTGGTCGGCGCCGCGGCTGCATCTGGTCGATCTGCAGTACTCCGATGTCCGGCTGGACAAGGGCCTGTACAACCGGCTGGTGGCCCGCGGTTCGATGAAGCGTCTGGTCAGCGAGCAGCAGGTGATCGACGCGGTCGAGAACCCACCGACGGATACCCGGGCCTACTTCCGCGGCGAATGCCTGCGCCGTTTCGGCGCGGACATCGCGGCGGCCAGTTGGGACTCGGTGATTTTCGATCTGGGTGGTGATTCGCTGGTGCGAATTCCGACGCTGGAGCCACTGCGTGGCAGTAAAGCGCATGTCGGAGCGCTTTTGGATTCGGTGAACAGTGCGGTCGAGCTGGTGGAACAGCTGACCACCTGAGCGCCCGGACACAGGGCTTTCGCCCGAGCTATGACGCTATTGACCGGTAGGGTGGAGACACTGACGGGCGTGTTTCACGCCCGACGACGATGCAGGAGGCAGCGATGGCCCAGGAGCAGACCAAGCGCGGCGGTGGTGGCGACGATGACGACGACCTCACTGCCGGCACGGGCGCGGGCCAGGAGCGTCGCGAGAAGCTGACCGAGGAGACCGACGACCTGCTGGATGAGATCGACGATGTCCTGGAAGAGAACGCCGAAGATTTCGTCCGCGCATACGTCCAAAAGGGCGGACAGTGACCTGGCCAAACCGCGATCGCCTGGCCACGAACTCTGCTCTCCCCGGAACCGCCTCTGGCGGCCTGTCCTCCTTCACTGACTATTTGCGCCGCGAGGCACCGGAGTTGCTGCCGGCGGGCATCGGTAGCGCACCCGTCACACCGAGTTCGCAGCTGCCGCACGGCACAACCATCGTCGCGCTGAAGTACCCGGGCGGGGCCCTCATTGCCGGCGACCGGCGCTCGACGCAGGGCAACATGATCGCCGGGCGTGATGTGCAGAAGGTGTACATCACCGATGACTACACCGCGACCGGGATTGCCGGCACCGCGGCCATCGCGGTCGAATTCGCACGCCTCTACGCCGTCGAGCTCGAGCACTACGAGAAGCTGGAGGGCGTGCCGCTCACGTTCGCGGGCAAGGTGAATCGGCTGGCGATCATGGTGCGCGGCAACCTCGCTGCGGCGATGCAGGGTCTGGTGGCTCTGCCGCTACTCGCCGGTTTCGACATCGACGACCCTGATCCGCAGAAGGCCGGCCGCATCGTGTCTTTCGACGCCGCCGGCGGCTGGAACCTGGAAGAAGAGGGCTACCAGTCGGTCGGTTCAGGCTCGATTTTCGCGAAATCGTCCATCAAGAAGCTGTATTCGCAAGTGACGGACCCGGATTCGGCGCTGCGGGTTGCCGTCGAGGCGCTCTACGACGCAGCCGACGACGACTCGGCCACTGGCGGGCCCGACCTGGTTCGCGGGATCTTCCCGACTGCGGTCACGATCGGCGCCGACGGCGCTGCCAACGTAGCCGAGCAGCACATCGCTGAGCTGGCCCGCGAGGTCATCGAAAGACGTTCCCGTGCTGATACTTTCGGCCCGGACGCTGATCGCGCGGGAAGTGATTCATGAGTTTCCCGTATTTCATCTCGCCTGAACAGGCGATGCGCGAGCGCAGCGAGCTCGCCCGCAAGGGCATCGCGCGTGGTCGCAGCGTGGTCACGCTGGCCTATTCCGGTGGTGTGCTGTTCGTGGCGGAGAACCCGTCGCGGTCGCTGCAAAAAGTCAGTGAACTCTATGACCGGGTTGGCTTCGCGGCCGTCGGCCGATTCAACGAATTCGACAACCTGCGGCGCGGTGGCATTCAGTTCGCCGACACCCGTGGCTACGCCTACGACCGCCGCGACGTCACCGGTCGCCAGCTGGCCAACGTCTACGCCCAGACGTTGGGCACCATCTTCACCGAGCAGGCCAAGCCCTACGAGGTAGAGCTCTGTGTGGCCGAAGTGGCTCACTATGGCGAGACCAAACCGCCTGAGCTGTACCGGATCACCTACGACGGGTCGATCGCCGACGAACCGCATTTCGTCGTGATGGGTGGAACCACCGAGCCGATCATCACCGCGCTCAAAGACTCGTACGCCGAGAACGCCAACTTGGCGGATGCGGTGCACATTGCGGTCAACGCCCTGCAGGCGGGCAGCGCCGAGGGATCCGGAAACGAGCAGACCGTCCTGGGGGTATCCAAATTGGAGGTCGCGATCCTCGACGCCAACCGGCCGCGCCGCGCGTTCCGGCGTATTACCGGCGCGGCGCTGGAGCGGCTGGTCCCCGATCCCAACGGTTCTGAGTCGGCGGACGACTCCGCGGAGAAATCGTCGAAATAGGCTCTGTCCCATGCTGACCGGCTTGCTGCTCGCGTTGGGCTGTTCGGTTTGTTATGGCACGGCGACGGTATTGCAGGCCGCCGCGACCCGCTCGGTGGATTCCGGCAGCAGCGAGTCCGGAGTCGACGCGGCGCTGCTGCTGCGGGCATTGCGGCAATGGCGTTACCTGGTGGGCATCGGGCTCGATGGGCTGGGGTTCCTATTGCAGGTCGCAGCGCTGAGGTTGGTGCCGATTTACGTCGTCGCCGCCGCGATCGCCGCGTCGCTTGCCGTCACCGCGATCGTGGCCGCATGGGTGCTGTCCACCCGGTTGTCGTCAATGGAGTGGGCAGCCGTCGCGGTGGTGTGCGCGAGCCTGGCGATGCTCGGCCTGGC
>NZ_JBAPMI010000279.1:0-4055 GCF_049278535.1 Mycobacterium sp.
GCCGAACTCCTCGGCGCCCAGCAGGGCGGCGATGACGACATCGCGTCCGGTCTTGAGCTGGCCGTCGACCTGTACGACGATCCGGTCGCGAAGTCCGTTGAGCAGCAACGTCTGCTGGGTCTCGGCCAGGCCGAGCTCCCACGGCGCGCCGGCGTGCTTCATCGACGTCAGCGGCGTCGCACCGGTGCCACCGTCGTGTCCGGAGATCAGCACCACGTCGGCATGTGCCTTGGACACCCCGGCCGCGACGGTGCCGACCCCGTTCTCCGAGACCAGCTTGACGTGAATCCGGGCGGACGGGTTGGCGTTCTTCAGGTCGTGGATCAGCTGCGCGAGGTCCTCGATCGAATAGATGTCGTGGTGCGGCGGTGGGGAAATCAGGCCCACCCCCGGAGTCGAGTGCCGTACCTCGGCGATCCACGGATAGACCTTGTTGGCCGGAAGTTGGCCGCCCTCACCGGGTTTCGCGCCTTGGGCCATCTTGATCTGGATGTCGCTGCAGTTGCTCAGGTAGTGCGACGTGACGCCGAAGCGGGCCGAGGCGACCTGCTTGATCGCACTGCGCCGCCAGTCGCCGTTCGGGTCAGGGTCGAACCGGTTGACGCTCTCGCCACCCTCACCGCAGTTCGACCGGCCGCCGAGCCGGTTCATTGCGATCGCCAGCGTCTCGTGCGCCTCGGCCGAGATCGAGCCGTAGCTCATCGCGCCGGTCGAGAAGCGCTTGACGATCTCGCTGGCCGGCTCGACATCGTCGAGCGGGATCCGCTGGCGCCCGTCACGGAATTTCAGCAGCCCGCGCAGCGACGCCATCCGCTCACTCTGGTCGTCGATCAGCCGGGTGTATTCCTTGAATATCTCGTACTGACCGGTGCGGGTGGAGTGCTGCAACTTGAACACGGTGTCGGGGTTGAACAGGTGGTATTCGCCTTCGCGGCGCCACTGGTATTCCCCGCCCACCTCGAGTTCGCGGTGCGCACGCTCGTCGGGCCGATCCAGGAAGGCCAGCGTGTGCCGGGTCGCGACGTCGGCGGCGATGTCGGCCAACGTGATTCCGCCGGTCGGACAGGTCAATCCGGTGAAGTACTCGTCGAGGATCTCCTCGGCGACTCCGACGGCCTGGAACAGCTGGGCGCCGGTATAGGAGGCCAGCGTCGAGATGCCCATCTTGGACATCACTTTCAGCACACCCTTGCCGGCGGCCTTGATGTAGTTGTTCAGCGCCGTCTCGCGGTCCAGACCCTCGAGGCCACCGCGGTCCAGCATGACCTCGATGGACTCGAACGCCATGTACGGATTGACCGCCGCCGCACCGAAGCCGATCAGCGCGGCCATGTGATGTACCTCGCGGGCGTCGCCCGACTCGACCACCAGTCCGACCTTGGTGCGGCTGCGCTCGCGGACCAGGTGGTGGTGGACCGCCGAGACGGCCAGCAGCGACGGGATCGGCGCCAGCTTCTCGTCGGACTCCCGGTCGGAAAGGATGATGATCCGCGCGCCGTCGGCGATCGCCGCCGAAGTCTGTGCGCGCACCTCGTCGAGCGCTTCCTTCAGGCCGGCGCCATTGTCGGCGACCGGGAAGAGGCAGCGAATCACCTTGGACCGCAAGCCATGCCGACGACCGTTGACTTCCACGTCGGGGTCCAGGTTGATCAGCTTGGCCAGTTCGTGGTTACGCAGCACCGGCTGCCGCAGGATGATCTGGCGACAGGAGTCCGCGTTCGGGTTGAGCAGGTCGCCTTCTCCGCCGGTGGTCCCCTGCAGGCTGGTCACCACCTCTTCGCGGATGGCGTCCAGCGGCGGGTTGGTCACCTGGGCGAACAGTTGCTGGAAGTAGTCGAACAGCATCCGCGGCCGTTGCGAGAGCACCGCGACCGGGGTGTCGGTGCCCATCGAGCCGAGCGGCTCGGCGCCGGTCCGCGCCATCGGCGCGACCAGCAGGTTGAGCTCTTCGTAGGTGTAGCCGAACACCAGCTGGCGCAACACAACCCGGTGGTGCGGCATCCGGACGTAGTCGCCCTGTGGCAGCTCGTCCAGCGGGATCAGGCCCTTGTCGAGCCATTCCTGGTACGGGTGCTCGGCGGCCAGCTCGGCCTTGATCTCCTCGTCCGCGACGATCCGGCCCTGGGTGGTGTCGACCAGGAACATCCGGCCCGGCTGCAGCCGCATCCGGCGCACGACCTTCGACGGGTCCAGGTCGAGCACGCCGGCCTCGGAGGCCATCACGACCAGGCCGTCGTCGGTCACCCAGATCCTCGACGGGCGCAGACCGTTGCGGTCCAGCACGGCGCCCACAATGGTGCCGTCGGTGAACGTCATCGATGCCGGGCCGTCCCACGGCTCCATCAATGAGGCGTGATACTCATAAAAGGCGCGCCGGGCCGGGTCCATCGACGGGTGCCGCTCCCAGGCCTCCGGGATCATCATCAGCACCGCGTGCGCCAGGCTGCGCCCCCCCAGGTGCAGCAGCTCGAGCGCCTCGTCGAAGCGGGCGGTGTCGGAGGCCCCGGGCGTACAGATCGGGAACAGCTTGTCGACGTCGTCGTGGGATCCGAAGACGTCGGTGTCGATCAGCGCCTCGCGGGCGCGCATCCAGTTCTCGTTGCCGGTGACGGTGTTGATCTCGCCGTTGTGCGCGATGCGCCGGAACGGATGCGCCAGCGGCCACGACGGGAAGGTGTTCGTGGAGAACCGCGAGTGCACGATGCCCAGCGCGCTGGTCAGCCGCTGGTCCTGCAGGTCCAGATAGAACGCCTTGAGCTGCGGCGTGGTCAGCATGCCTTTGTAGACCATGGTCTGGCCGGAAAGGCTTGGGAAGTACACGGTTTCGCGGCCGGGGCCGTCCTGGCCCGGACCCTTGGTGCCGAGCTCGTGCTCGGCACGCTTGCGGATGACGTACGCGCGGCGCTCCAGCTGCATGCCATCGGCGCCGGCGATGAACACCTGGCGGAAAGTGGGCATAGCGTCGCGGGACAGTGCGCCCAGCGACGAGTCGTCGGTGGGTACCTCGCGCCAGCCCAGCACCTGCAGGCCCTCGGCTTCGGCGATCTTCTCCACCGCGGCACAGGCCGCGGCCGCTTCCTTCGACGACTGCGGCAAGAACGCGATGCCGGTGGCGTAGCTGCCCGCCTCGGGCAGATCGAAGTCGACCACCTCGCGCAGGAAGGAATCGGGGACCTGGATCAGGATGCCGGCGCCGTCACCGCTGTGCGGCTCAGCGCCCTGGGCGCCCCGGTGTTCGAGATTCACCAGCGCGGTGATTGCCTTATCGACGATGTCGCGGCTGCGTCGGCCGTGCATGTCGACGACCATGGCCACCCCGCACGAGTCATGCTCGAATGCGGGGTTGTAGAGCCCGACGCGGTTGGGCGCCATTCCCACCTGACCCTTCACCAAATTCTTTCTGCCGCAGCATTCACGATTCGCACCGTTGGGGGCCGCGCCCTGAAGGCTGCGGGCTAGGCCCCTTCGGCCTTGTCGATGTGCTGCTCGCCTGATGACGATCCGGTTGGGAGGATCCGTACGGCGCTGAACGGTGGCCCTGCTCCCGGTTTTCGACAAGTCGTAAAACGATATGACAAAACCAGCCTGACATGCCAACTTGACCCATCTTAACCGGTAGATTGCCGGGGCCGCCAAACTGTGCTGCCGCCCACGCCTGGGCGGCCCTGATCCGGCTGTACCGCAGCGCATTTGGGCGCAGTCGAGCCTGGTTCTCCCGGTTCGGCCGCGGCCCGCCCACCGGCCGGTGCCGGTCGATAATTTGCTGTGATTGCGGTCTATTCAGCTGCAGAGAGTCCGGGCGCCTCACACGCACTGCCCGCAGCGGGTGACGCGGGTCACCAAAAGCCGTGGCAGAGCGGCTCTACCGGCCAGTCGAGTGCCTGGCATTTGCGGCTACGGCCCGCCAAAACCGCGTATAACGGCGTCGCCGGTAAAAGTTGCCGGAAAATTTTCTATTCATCCTGGTTCCGATACCTGTGACCTGCGCGATCGGTGCCGGCCACGCTGGGCTGGCGCCGACGCATCTACGATGCCTTCCATGAGCTTGGCCACAT
>NZ_JBAPMI010000280.1:0-7094 GCF_049278535.1 Mycobacterium sp.
GGTCAGTGCGGAGTCGGGTGCCGGGGCCGCCGGCGGAATCGGTGCGGCGCTGCTGGCGCTGGGCGGCCGCTGCGAGTCGGGGGCGGCGATCATCGCCGAGCACACCGATCTGGCCGGTGACCTGGCCACGGTTGATCTGGTGATCACTGGTGAGGGGAAATTCGACGACCAGTCCCTGCGCGGCAAGGTGGTCGGTGCGCTGGCCGCGGCGGCGCGATCGTCGCACAAACCGGTGGTGGTGTTGGCCGGCCAGGTCACCCTGGACGACCGCGCCTTTCAGTCGGCAGGCATTCTGGCGGCCTACGCGGTCGCTGATTATGCCGGCTCGGTGCGGCTCGCCCTGGCCGACGCCGCCAACCAGCTGATGGGGCTGGCCTCGCAGGTGGCGGCGCGACTCGGGAATACCGGCGCAACAAGGTACCTTTGAGGAGATGGGTTTATTCGCCCGCGGCCAACGCCCGGCGACCAGCCGTCCACGGACCCGAGAACTTACAGGGAGAAGCAATGACTGTTCAGGAAGAGTCGACCGCCACAACCCACGGCGTGATCTTGACCGACGCCGCGGCAGCCAAGGCTAAGTCACTGCTGGATCAGGAGGGACGCGACGACCTGTCGCTGCGGATCGCCGTCCAGCCCGGGGGATGCGCCGGTCTGCGCTACAACCTGTTCTTCGACGACCGCGCGCTCGACGGTGACCTCACCGCCGACTTCGGCGGTGTGAGGTTGACCGTCGACCGGATGAGCGCGCCGTACGTGCAAGGCGCCTCCATCGACTTCGTCGACACCATCGAGAAGCAGGGCTTCACCATCGATAACCCGAACGCCACCGGGTCCTGCGCCTGCGGGGACTCCTTCAACTGACGCTTGGTCGGCGTCGCTAAAACTCACCTGCTGTTCGCAGCACGTACGAGCACACCAGAATCTTGTTGTGTTGCCTCAGCAGTTGCGCGATGCCCTGAACCTGGTTGCGCGTGCTGCCGCCGGTCGGTGGCTGGACGCGCATGCTGAACAGCACCTGGGCCTGATAGTCCGACCAGTACACGATCTTGTCGATCGACGTGACCTGCGCTTCGGAGAACTGCTTGCGGAACGCGTCGCTGCTGAGTTTGGCCAGCGCCTCGTCGGTCCGCCGGTCCCGCACGGCGTCGTAAATGCCGCACAGCGTGTTACGGGCAATGGCTTCGGTGTCGCGATGCTCGAGGGCATCCAGGTAGCCCTGGATCGCTGACGTGGCCGTCGCGGCGGAGAACGCGCCGGGCGCGGGTGTCGGCGCACTGCGCGATCCGTACACGATCGCCGCGGCTGCCGCGGCGATCGCCAGCACGGCCACCGCTGCGCCGACGAACAGCCGTCGACGGCGGGGCGGTTTGGGGTAGGGCAGCGGCGGCGGCAACGGTCTCGGATAGCCCGGGGGCGGGGGTGGATATCCCGGCGGGGTCGGAATGGGTTCGCTGGGATGGGAGTCGGAGAACGGCGATCCGTCGGCCCCCAGACGGTGGTCCGACGAGTACGGACCGGGCATAACTGGATCTCCTCGGATAGCGGACTCGACGACCGACATCGCCGTCAGGCTCTCCCAGGGAGGCTAGCGGGCGCCCGCCCACGGTGCAGAGCCGACCATGGCCGCGGGTACGCTTAGCTAGCCGAACTTCGGAAATTGAAGGGGTGGAATTTCGTGACGATTGCGGTAACCGGTTCTATTGCCACTGACAATCTGATGCGGTTTCCGGGTCGATTTTCCGAACACCTGCTGGCCGAGCACCTGCAAAATGTGTCGCTGAGCTTCCTGGTCGACGACCTGGTGATCCACCGCGGCGGAGTAGCCGGCAACATCGCGTTCGCCATCGGCGTGCTGGGCGGCGACGTGTCGCTGGTGGGAGCCGCCGGTGACGACTTCGTCGGCGACTACGGCAAGTGGCTGCAGTCCCACGGCGTCAACACCGACCATGTGCTGATCTCGAAATCCGCGCACACCGCGCGTTTCGTCTGCACCACCGACGAAGACATGGCCCAGATCGCGTCGTTCTACCCGGGTGCGATGTCCGAGGCCCGCAACATCAAGCTCGCTGACCTGGTTTCCGCGAGCGGCAAGCCGGATCTGGTGATCATCGGGGCCAATGACCCCGAGGCGATGGTGGTGCACACCGAGGAGTGCCGCAAGCTCGGCCTGGCGTTTGCCGCCGACCCGTCCCAGCAGCTGCCCCGGCTGTCCGGTGAGGAAATCGACAAGCTCGTCGACGGCGCCGAGTACCTGTTCACCAACGACTACGAGTGGGAGTTGTTGCAGTCGAAGACCGGCTGGTCGGAGGCCGACGTGATGGGCAAGGTCGGTCTGCGGGTGACCACGTTGGGCGCCAAGGGCGTCGACATCATCGACCGCGACGGGACCACCATCCACGTCGACGTGGTGCCGGAGACCAGCCTCACCGACCCGACCGGTGTCGGCGACGCGTTCCGTGCGGGTTTCCTGACCGGACGCAGCGGTGGTCTCAGCCTGGAGCGCTCGGCGCAGCTGGGTTCGCTGGTCGCGGTGCTGGTTTTGGAGTCCACCGGGACCCAGGAGTGGCAGTGGGACCGCGAGGTCGCCAAGACGCGGTTGGCCGACGCCTACGGCGACGAGGCTGCCACCGAGATCGCTGCCGTACTGGCCTAGCGGCGATCGCAAGCGCGGCTGGAGGCCGGGCGTAGCGGGTCGCCGGCGAGTGGCTGAGCCCTGTTAAAGCTGCACGGGATATTGGGGCTCGCTGATCTGCGGCACCACGCTGTGCTCGACGAAGATCGCGTGCCACAGCATGAAGATCAGCACCGTCCACAGCCTGCGGCTGTGATCGGCTGTGCCGCAACGGTGCTCGTCTAGCATTCGCCGAACAGCCGACGCGTCGATCAGGCTGTCGGTGGCCGACGCATCCACCATTTCGTGCGCCCATTCCAGCAGCGGGCCGGCGCGCAACCAATGTCGGATCGGCACCGGGAAGCCGAGTTTCGGCCGGTTCAGCACATGCGGCGGGACGATTGGTTCCAGTGCACGGCGCAGCGCGTACTTGGTGGTGGTGCGGGTGATCTTGGCATCGATCGGCAGCTTGGACGCGACGGCGAACACCTCGGGATCCAGGAACGGGACTCGCAGTTCCAGCGAGTTCGCCATCGTCATCTTGTCGGCCTTGACCAGGATGTCGCCGCGCAACCAGGTGAACAGATCGATGTGCTGCATGCGGGCCACCGGATCCCAGTCGGTCGACTCGGCGTAGATCGGTGCCGTGATGTCGGTGTGGGTCCACTCCGGACGGAATCCAGCCAGCACGTCGCGCAACTGCGCATCGGAGAAGCTGCGGGCGTTGCCGTAATACCGCTGTTCGAGCGTCAGTGATCCGCGGTGTAGCAGGCTTTTACCCCGCATGCCTTCCGGCAGCGGCTTGGACAGCGTCCCCATCGAGCGCCGAAGCGGCTGGGGCAAGTAGTCGAAAGGCTTGAGCGACAACGGTTCCCGGTAGATAGTGTAGCCGCCGAACAGCTCGTCGGCGCCCTCGCCGGAGAGCACCACCTTGACGTGCTTTCGCGCCTCGCGGGCAACGAAGAACAGCGGCACCAGTGCCGGGTCGGCCACCGGTTCGTCGAGATACCAGACGATCTCGGGTAGCGCGGCGACGAACTCGTCGGGAGCGACCACCTTGGCGATGTGGCGCGCGCCGATCGCCTCGGCCGACGCTACCGCGACGTCGATCTCGGAGAACCCCTCGCGCTCGAAGCCGGTGGTGAAGGTGATCAGTCGGGGGTTGTGCCGGATGGCCAGCGCCGCGATCGCGGTCGAGTCGATGCCGCCGGACAGAAAGGCGCCGACGGTGACGTCGGCGCGCATGTGCTTGGCCACCGAGTCCTCTAGGACTGCGGTGATCTCGTCGTAGCGGGCCTGCTCGGTGCCACGGGAGATCGGCAAGACATCGAAGCGCGGCACGAAGTAGCGGGTGGTCTGCGGGGTTTGGCCGGGTCGGATGCGCGCATAGCAGCCCGATTCCAGCCGGCGAACGCCGCGATGCAGTGTCTCTGGTTCGGGCACGTACTGCAGCACGGTGTAGTGCTGGACGGCACGGTCGTCGATCGTGGTGTCGAATCCCACCAGGTCGGCCAGTTCCAGCAGGCATTTCTTCTCGCTGGCAACCGCGGTACCACCTGGGCCGGTCGCGATGAAGAGCGGCTTGATGCCGAACGGGTCTCGGGCGCAGAACAATTCGCCGGACACGGTGTCCCAAAGCGCGAACGCGAACATGCCTCGCAGTCGACTCAGCGCGTCGGCGCCCCAATAGTGATAGGCGGCGACGATGGCCTCGCCATCACCGTCGGTGGCGAACACGGCGCCATGCCGCTCGGCGAGTTCGGCGCGCAATTCCAGGTAGTTGTAGATCTCACCGTTGAACACCAGCTCGTAGCGGTCGGGGCTTTCCGGCGGACCCCAGCGCAGCGGTTGATGCGAATGCGCGATGTCGATGATCGACAGCCGGTTGAAACCGAACACGACGGTCCCCGCCGAGTCGGCCCAGGTGCCGGGTTCGTCGGGTCCGCGGTGGCGCATCAGGTGCGATGCCTGTGCGATGGCCTCAGCGGTGGCGCGCGTGCTGTCCGACGGCTCGGCGCCGGCCACGGCAGCCACGAAGGCCAGCAGTCCACACATCGCCGCTCAGTATGCCGCAAAGCGGCGTCGCTCATCGATGCCGCAAAGCGGTGACCAAAAAGGGGCGGGCCTGCAGACGGCTCCGCTGCGTGCGTGGTCTACGCTGCGTAGTATTCGACGTGCGAGTCCGCCGACAGTCCCCTCGACCGGGGGATGCGCGAGGTCGGCCCAGCTTGCGATTCTCAGGAGGCGCGACCGTGACATCTCGCGGGCCAGGCTGTTCGCAGGGCTTGTTGAAGAGCCGTTCGGCAGGTTTCCGTCGGCTGCGGATGCCGGCGCTGGCCGGCATGCTGGGCCTGCTGGCGGTGTCCCTGAGCGGATGCAGTTGGTCGGATGCCATGGCGTTGGGTTGGCCGCGCGGCATCACCGAAGAAGGCGACTGGAACCGGCAGCTGTGGATCGGCGCGGTGATCGCCTCCCTGGTGGTCGGCGTCCTGGTCTGGGCCCTGATGTTCTGGTCGATGGCTTTCCACCGCAAGAAGGCCACCGACACCGAGTTGCCCCGTCAGTTCGGCTACAACATGCCGCTGGAGCTGGTGCTCACCGTGACCCCATTCCTGATCATCTCGGTGCTGTTCTACTTCACCGTGGTGGTGCAAGAGAAGATGCTGCACCTGGCGTCCGACCCCGAAGTCGTCGTCGACGTCACCTCGTTCCAGTGGAACTGGAAGTTCGGTTACCAGAAGGTCGAATTCAAGGACGGCACCCTGAAGTACGACGGAGCCGACCCCGCTCGCAAGGCGGCCATGGTCTCCAAGCCCGAGGGCAAAGACAAGCACGGCGAAGAGCTGGTCGGCCCAGTCCGTGGGCTCAACACCGAGGACCGGACCTACCTCAACTTCGACAAGGTGGAGACGGTCGGTACCAGCACCCAGATTCCGGTACTGGTGCTGCCCGCGGGCAAGCGGATCGAGTTCGAGCTGGCGTCGGCCGACGTGGTTCACGGGTTCTGGGTGCCGGAATTCCTGTTCAAGCGCGACGTGATGCCCGACCCCGCGGCCAACCACTCGGTCAACCGCTTCCAGGTTTCGAAGATCGACCGGACCGGGGCATTCGTGGGTCGCTGCACCGAAATGTGCGGCACCTATCACTCGATGATGAACTTTGAGGTCCGGGTGGTTCAGCCCAACGACTTCAAGGCCTACCTGCAGCAGCGGATCGCCGGGAAGACGAACGCCCAGGCATTACAGGCCATCGCGCAGTCTCCGGTCGCAGTCACCACCCACCCGTTCGACACCCGCCGCGGCGAGATGGCGCCCCAAGCGAGTAAGTAGGGAAACTCCATGCACATCGAAGCCAGGCTGTTCGAATTCGTGGCGGCGTTCTTCGTCTTCTGCACGGTGCTCTACGGCGTGCTGACCAGCCTGTACGCCACCGGCGGTATCGAGTGGGCCGGTACCACCGCGCTGGCGCTGACCAGCGGTATGGCCTTGATCGTGGCGACGTTCTTCCGGTTCGTGGCCCGCCGGCTCGACACTCGGCCCGAAGACTACGAGGGCGCCGAGATCAGCGACGGCGCAGGAGAACTGGGCTTCTTCAGCCCGCACAGCTGGTGGCCGATTCTGATCGCGCTGTCCGGTTCGGTGGCGGCGGTCGGCATCGCCTTGTGGCTGCCGTGGCTGATCGGCGCCGGAGTTGTGTTCATCCTGAGTTCGGCGGCCGGGTTGGTCTTCGAGTACTACGTGGGTCCCGAGAAGCACTAGCCGGCGCAGCCAAGGTCACAATCAGGGCATCAGTTGATCCGCGACCGGGTCGCCCAGAATGTCGCGCGAGATCCGGTTGGGTAGGGTTTTCCGAGGCATATTGAGGAACATCGGAGCGCGCGCCCGACACCACAACCGCGGTGCTGCGTACGCCGATGGAGTAGTCGAACAGGACAGACGATCATGAGCGGGCCGAAACCACCAGGACCGGAGTCCGAAGAACTCGGACCCGGTGTCGAGGCCAGCCAAGGCGGCAGCGAATCCGACGGGGGCGGCAGCGAATTCCGTGCGGAGTCGGCGGGGGAGTCCGACGCAGACGGCCAGACCGACGTCTATTCCCGGGCCTACTCGGCTCCGGAGTCCGAGCATTTCAGCAGCGGCCCCTACCTGCCGGCCGAACTGGACCTCTACGACTACGACAACTACGGCGAAGCAGCCCCGCACGAGGAGGAAGCGCGCACTGCCCGCTGGCCGTGGATCGTCGGCATCTCGGCGATCGTCGCCGCGATCGCCCTCGTAGTCTCGGTGTCGCTGCTGTTCGCGCGCACCGACACCACCAAGTTGGCCACACCCAGCACCGCGCCGTCGTCGACGCCGCCGATGCAGGACGAGATCATCGTCACAACGCCGCATGCGCCGCCGCCGTCGTCCAGTGCCGCGCCACCGCCTCCGCCGTCCAGCGAGGTGCCGCCACCGCCGCCACCTCCTCCGCCGCCGGCCAGTCC
>NZ_JBAPMI010000281.1:0-3548 GCF_049278535.1 Mycobacterium sp.
CAGTGGCGATACGTTTGGGCAGAATCTTTTTGGCGAGCGCGAGCATCTCGGCAAAGGTTTGCGGCGGCTTGACTTTGCCGACGCCGAAGGTGGTCAGCGTCCAGGTGCCGTCCTCGTAACCGAGTAGCCCCAGCCCGAGCGGTTGCTGGCGGGACGCGCCGGCCACGATCACCCGCTCGCGAAGCGCCCCCTCCGGCAGCCGGAGCTGGTGTGACGCATAGCCAATGCCGACCTCGACTGTCTTTTCGGGCGGGCGCTGAAAGCCCCACTGCTCCAGCCAGACCGGCAACCTGGTGCCGCGACCGGCCGCGTCGACCACCAGGTCGGCGTCGACGAGGTCGGGCTCGTCGTTGTCGCTGTCGAGGTACACCCCGGTGACCCGTTGCGCGTCGACGTCGAATCGCGGCTGGGCTACCGAACGATGCTGGATCTCGACGTTGGGAATCTTGTAAACCCGTTGCCTGATCTGCCATTCCAGCTGCGGACGGCTGGGGACGTAGGCGGTGAACTCGTCGCGCAACGTATGGCCGGTGCCCAGCACATGACCGGCCGCGCCGAAGTAAATGCAGTCCGGCCGGTTCTCCAGGACCGGCACGCCGGCGGCCACCATCCCGTCGAGCAGACCGGGAAACAACCCGTCGAATTCCAGCGCGCCGCGGGCCATCAGCAGGTGAACATGGCGGCCCTGCGGGACGGCGGTCCGGTTGCTTGGCGTGGCCGGCAGTTCGTCGCGCTCGAAGACCGTGACCCGGTCGTAGAAGTCGGACAGCACCCGCGCCGCGCACAATCCCGCGATGCTGGCGCCGATCACAACAGCGTGTTCTCGGCGGCTTCCCCCACCCATCCGGCCACCCTACTCGGTACTGTCCGGGTGCATGGCTGATCGTTGGCGCACCAAATCCATTGAACGGTCGATCGCTGACACCGACGAGCCGGATACCCAGCTGCGTAAGGACTTGAGCTGGTGGCACCTCTGCGTGTTCGGGGTCTCGGTGGTGATCGGGGCGGGCATCTTCACCGTCACGGCGTCAACGGCGGGCGACATCACCGGTCCGGCGATCTGGATCTCATTTCTCATCGCGGCGATCACCTGCGGCCTGGCCGCATTGTGCTACGCCGAATTCGCGTCGATGCTGCCGGTGGCGGGTAGTGCCTACACATTCTCCTACGCCACCTTCGGCGAGTTCGTCGCATGGACCATCGGGTGGAACCTCGTCCTCGAGCTGGCGATCGGTGGCGCCGTCGTCGCCAAAGGCTGGTCCAGCTACCTACAGACGGTGTTCGGATTCAGCAGCAGCACAATAGGTTTGGGGCCATTGACGCTGGACTGGGGTGCGGCGCTGATCGTCGCGCTGGTGGCGACGCTGCTCGCGCTGGGCACCAAGTTGTCGTCGCACTTCTCGATGGTGGTCACCGCGATCAAGGTCGCGGTGGTGCTGCTGGTGATCGTCGTCGGCGCCTTCTACATCAAGAGCACAAACTACTCGCCGTTCATCCCGCCACCCGAGGCCGACAGCGGTGGCGCCGGCATCGATCAGTCGCTGCTGTCGCTGCTCACCGGAGCGCACGGCAGCCACTACGGCTGGTACGGGGTGCTCGCCGGAGCCTCGATCGTGTTCTTCGCGTTCATCGGATTCGACATCGTGGCGACCATGGCCGAGGAGACCAAGAATCCGCAACGCGACGTGCCCCGGGGCATCCTGGCCACGCTGGGCATCGTGACCGTGCTCTACGTGGCGGTGTCAATCGTGCTGTCCGGGATGGTCTCCTACACCCAGCTGAAGACCACCCGCGACGGCCACCACGCCAACCTGGCTACCGCCTTTGCGGTGAACGGGGTGCACTGGGCGTCTGGAATCATCTCGATCGGCGCGCTGGCCGGCCTCACCACCGTGGTGATGGTGCTCGTGCTCGGTGGATGCCGGGTGCTGTTCGCGATGGCGCGCGACGGCTTGCTGCCGCGACGGCTGGCCAAGACCGGTTCACACGGCACCCCGGTGCGAATCACCGTTCTGGTCGCCTTGATGGTCGGTGCCACCGCGTCCGCCTTTCCGACGGACAAGCTGGAAGAAATGGTCAACGTCGGCACCTTGTTCGCGTTCCTACTGGTCTCCGCAGGTGTCATCGTCCTGCGTCGAACCCGGCCTGACCTGCCCCGGGGATTCCGCGCGCCGATGGTGCCCCTGCTGCCGATCGCCTCGGTGTTCGCGTGCGTCTGGCTGATGATCAACCTGACCGTGGTCACCTGGATCCGATTCGGCGTGTGGATGGTCGCGGGTGTGGCCATCTACCTCGGCTATGGACACCGGAAATCGGTTCTGGCCAGGCATGATGCCGGCGAGCAGGAGAGGGCCCCCGCATCAAGTTCGTCGTAATAGTTTACAAACACCCATGTTTTGTCTAGACAACGGACGCAGATAGCAGTATTGTCCAATCCCAAGGTGTTATGGCTCACAAGGAGGTTGGCGATATGACCGCGGCATTAGATCCGAACGCAAGGGTGTGGCAGGACAGAAAGCGCTACATGTGGCTGATGGGACTGATCGTCCCGACACTGCTGCTGGCCGTGCTGCCGATCGTCTGGGCGATGAACCAGTTCGGCTGGCAGACCGCATCCCAGGTGTGGTTCTGGATCGGCCCGATCCTGCTGTACATCGTGCTGCCCGCGCTGGACCTGCGATTCGGGGCCGACGGCCAGAACCCTCCCGACGAGGCCATGCAGTGGCTGGAGAACGACAAGTACTACCGCTACTGCACATACATCTTCATCCCGTTCCAGTACCTCAGCGTGGTCCTCGGCGCCTACCTGTTCACTGCGTCGAACCTGAGCTGGCTGGGCTTCGAGGGGTCGCTCAGCTGGCCGGCCAAGATCGGCTTGGCGCTGTCGGTCGGCACCCTTGGCGGCGTCGGCATCAACACCGCGCACGAGATGGGACACAAGAAGGAGTCGCTGGAGCGCTGGCTGTCCAAGATCACCCTGGCGCAGACCGGCTACGGACACTTCTACATCGAGCACAATCGTGGTCACCACGTCCGGGTTGCGACACCGGAGGACCCCGCCTCGGCTCGCTTCGGTGAGACATTCTGGGAGTTCTTGCCGCGCAGCGTCTTCGGTAGCCTGCGCTCGGCTCTGCGGCTGGAGGCCCAGCGGATTCGCCGGCAGGGCGCCAACCCGTGGAACCCGAAGACCTACCTGTCCAACGAGGTGCTCAACGCCTGGCTGGTGACCGTGGTGTTGTGGGCCGCGTTGCTAGCGGTGTTCGGCCCGGCGCTGATCCCATTCCTGATCATCCAGGCGATCTTCGGCTTCAGCCTGCTCGAGTCGGTCAACTACCTCGAGCACTACGGCCTGCTGCGGGTCAAGAACGACAACGGTCGCTATGAGCGCTGCACCCCCCAGCACAGCTGGAACTCCGACCACATCGTGACGAACCTGTTCCTGTACCACCTGCAGCGGCACAGCGATCACCACGCCAACCCGACCCGCCGCTACCAGACGCTGCGCAGCATGGACGGGGCGCCGAACCTGCCCAGCGGCTACGCCGCGC
>NZ_JBAPMI010000282.1:0-27176 GCF_049278535.1 Mycobacterium sp.
GTCACAGTATACACATGTTCACGGATGGACCACAGTGGGCATTTGGGGTCTAGTAAGTTCCCGATACCTTGGGTACTGTGTTGGACATAGCACGTCCAAATGTAAACCTCACCGGAGAGGCCAGTCATGGCTCAGGCAGGAACCGCCCAGAAGCAGGCGCGGACCAAGTTGGTGCGCCGCTGGCGCCGCAACATGGAGGTCCAGGACGACGCCAAGTACGTGGAGATGCTGAACACATTGTCCGAGGGGTCGGTGCGACGCAACTTCAACCCGTACACCGACATCGACTGGAAGTCGCCGGAGTTCGCGGTCATCGATAACGACCCGCGCTGGAAACTGCCGAAGACCGACCCACTGGGCCGGCACCCCTGGTATCAGGCGCAGCCTGAGGACCGTCAGATTCAGATCGGCATGTGGCGGCAGGCCAACGTCGCCAAGACCGGTCTGCACTTCGAGTCGATCCTGATCCGCGGGCTGATGGAGTACGCGTTCTGGGTGCCCAACGGGTCACCGGAATACCGGTACTGCTTGCACGAAGCGGTCGAAGAGTGCAACCACACCATGATGTTCCAGGAAATGGTGAACCACATCGGCGCCGACGTACCCGGCATGCCGCGCCTGTTGAAGTGGATCCAGCCCTACATTCCGTTGGCGGCCGGGCCGCTTCCGATCCCGTTCTGGTTCGGCATCCTGGCCGGCGAAGAACCCATCGACCACACCCAGAAGAACGTGCTGCGTGAGGGCAAGGAGCTGCACCCGATCATGGAGCGGGTGATGGCAATCCACGTGGCCGAGGAGGCCCGCCACATCTCGTTCGCGCACGAGTACCTGCGTAAGCGGGTGCCGGATCTGCCGCGCCGCAAGCGATTCTTGCTCTCGTTGTACGTGCCGCTCACGATGCGGATCCTGTGTTCGGCGATCGTGGTGCCGCCCAAGGCTTTCTGGCGCGAGTTCGACATCCCGCGTCAGGTCCGCAAAGAGGTGTTCTTCTCCTCGCCTGAGTCGCGCCAGATGCTGAGGGACATGTTTGGTGACGTCCGGATGCTTTGTCGCGACACCGGTTTGATGAACCCGATGGCCAAGCTGATCTGGCGGATCTGCAAGATCGACGGCAAGCCGTCCCGCTACCGTAGCGAGCCGCAGCGTCAGCATCTCGTGGTCGCACCGGCCGCCTAGTAGATTCGGGTTCTATGCCGCACATTATTACCCAGTCGTGCTGTAGCGACGGGTCCTGTGTTTACGCCTGCCCGGTGAACTGTATCCATCCGTCGCCGGACGAGCCGGGCTTCGCCGCCGCCGAAATGCTGTACATCGATCCGGTGGCGTGCGTGGACTGCGGCGCCTGCGTGAGTGCCTGCCCGGTGGGCGCAATCGCGCCCGACGCGCGGCTGACACCTGAGCAGCTACCGTTCATCGCTCTCAACGCGTCGTACTACCCGGACCGGCCGGCCGACGAGAAGCTGCCTCCGACATCCAAACTGGCGCCGGTGATTCCGGCGCCAGAGGTACGCGGCAATCACGGCGACCCGTTGACGGTGGCGATCGTGGGTTCGGGACCGGCCGCGATGTATGCCGCAGACGAACTGCTCACTCAACACGGCGTGCGGGTCAACGTCTTCGAAAAGTTGCCTACCCCTTACGGATTGGTGCGTGCCGGGGTGGCACCGGACCATCAGACCACCAAGCGGGTCACTCAGCTCTTCGACCGGATCGCCCGTCGTCGCGAATTCCGCTTCTACCTCAACATCGAAATCGGCAACCAGTTGAGCCATCAGGAGCTGCTGGCACACCACCACGCCGTCATCTATGCAGTCGGTGCGCCCAACGACCGCCGCCTGGATATCGAGGGAATGGGTCTGCCCGGCACCGGCACCGCCACCGAGTTGGTGGCCTGGATCAACGGTCACCCCGATTTCACCGATCTACCAGTTGATTTCAGCCACGAGCGGGTCATCGTCATCGGCAATGGCAACGTCGCGTTCGACGTGGCCCGCGTGCTCACCGCCGATCCCGACGACCTGGCCCACACCGACATCTCCGATCACGCCTTGGCGGCCCTGCGGGCGTCGCAGGTGCAGGAGGTCGTCGTCGCGGCCCGGCGCGGGCCCGAGCATTCAGCGTTCACCCTGCCCGAGTTGATCGGCCTCACGACGGCGGCCGAAGTCGTTCTCGACGACGCCGATCGCCAAGCGGTGCTGCGTGACCTTGCAACCGTTTCGGACCCCTTGACGAAGCAGAAGCTGGAAGTCCTCAGCACGCTCGGCGACGCGTCGACGACCGCCGGCCCGACGGGCCGGCCGCGGATCAGGTTGGCCTATAACCTGACACCGCAGCGTATTTCGGGCCAACAGCGAGCCACCGGGATGGAGTTCGGCGTGACCGGCACCGACGAGGTGCAGACGATCGAAGCCGGGCTGGTGTTGACCTCGATCGGCTACCACGGCAAGGCCATCAAAGATCTGCCCTTCGACGACACGGCGGGTGTGGTTCCCAACGACGGTGGCCGCGTCACCCATCTGGAGTCAGACCGGGCCGTCGACGGCGCCTACGTGGCGGGCTGGATCAAGCGTGGGCCGACCGGATTCATCGGCACCAACAAATCGTGTGCGCTGCAGACGGTTCAGCGGTTGGTCGACGATTACAACGCCGGACTGTTGAGCAATCCGATCGGCAAGCCGTCGGCGCTGGACAAGTTGGTCCGCCAGCGCCAGCCCGCCGTCGTCGACGCCGCCGGATGGCGCACCATCGACGCCGCCGAGATGGCCCGCGGCGAAAGCGACGACCGGCCGCGCAACAAGTTCACCTCGGTTGCCGAGATGCTCGACGTGGCGGCAGCCGCGCCGTCGCCCCCGCTGCGCCGGCGGCTGGCCGACCGGCTACGCGAGCTGGCTGACCTCTAGCCGGACTGGCCGCTCATCGCGGCGGCGATCTCGTCCATGCTGACTTCGCGGACGGGCTGACCCAGTGACCAGTGGTGGCCGAACGGATCGCGGACCATGCCGTAGCGATCGCCCCAGAACTGGTCGTCGAGCGGCATAACTACGGTCGCACCAGCGTCGAGTGCCCGCTGGAACTTGGTGTCGACGTCGGTGACGGTCAGGTGGATGGTGACCGGCGAGCCGCCCAGCGATGTCGGCGTCATCGACTGTCCGCCGGACATCTCCGGAAAGTCGTCGTTGAGCATCACCAGGAAGCCGTTGATGCGCACCGCCGCGTGCACCAGCTTGCCATCAGGACGCGGCACCCGGCCGATCTCAACGGCGTCAAAAGCCTTGACGTAGAAGTCGATTGCCGCGGCGGCGTCGTCGACGACGAGATGGGGGGACAGTGCGGGTTCGACGGCGATTGCCATCAGGGCCTCCTTGGTGTCGGTACTTGGCCCGGGCGGGCCTAGGGGTATGACTCGAGTTGCGATGCAATCTCATCACCGGCCACCGACACGATCGGAAAAGTCAGGCCGTGACGACCTCGGCCCAGCCCTCGACGGACTCCGGACTGCGCGGACCCGGGCCGACATAGATGGCCGCCGGACGAACCAGCTTGCCGAGTCGCTTCTGCTCGAGGATGTGCGCACACCATCCGGCGGTGCGGCCGCAGGTGAACATGGCCGGCATCATGCGGGCCGGCACCTGCGCGAAGTCCAGGATGACCGCGGCCCAGAACTCGACATTGGTCTCGATCGCCCGGTCCGGACGCCGCTCCCGCAGCTCGGCGAGCGCGGCCTGCTCGACGGCCGCGGCCACCTCGTAGCGCGGTGCGCCCAGCCGCTTGGCGGTGGCCCGCAGTACGCGGGCCCGCGGATCCTCGGCGCGGTACACCCGGTGGCCGAAGCCCATCAGCTTCTCGTGGCGATCCAGAATGCCCTTGACCAGACCGCGCGCGTCACCGGTGCGCTCGACCTCTTCGAGCATCGGCAGCACACGTGCCGGCGCACCGCCGTGCAGCGGGCCGCTCATCGCGCCGACCGCGCCCGACAAGGACGCCGCCACGTCGGCGCCGGTGGACGCGATCACCCGCGCGGTGAAGGTCGAGGCGTTCATCCCGTGCTCGGCAGCCGAGACCCAGTAGGCGTCGACGGCTTCGATGTGCTTGGGATCAGGCTCGCCCTGCCAGCGGGTCATGAAACGCGCTGTGACCGTTGGGCATTCGTCGATAACGCGCTGCGGAACCGCGGGCTGGTAGATGCCGCGGGCCGACTGTGCGACGTAGGAGAGCGCCATCACCGAGGCGCGGGCCAGCTGGTCGCGGGCGGTGTTGTCCTCGATGTCCAGCAGCGGCTGGTATCCCCAGATCGGTGCCAGCATCGCCAGGCCGGCTTGGACGTCGACGCGCACGTCGCCGCTGTGAATCGGCAGCGGGAACGGCTCGGCGGGCGGTAGCCCGTGGCCGAATTTCCCGTCCACCAGCAAAGCCCACACGTCGCCGAAAGTGACGTGCTGGCCGACCAGGTCTTCGATGTCGACACCGCGATAACGCAGGGCACCGCCGTCCTTGTCAGGCTCGGCGATCTCGGTGGTAAATGCCACTACGCCTTCGAGTCCGGCAACGAAATTCTCCGGGATCTTGTCCGAGATGACAGTCATGGCCGAATTCTCCCACGGCGCCGCGAGCCGATTGCTACCGGTCGGTAACTAACGGCCGCGCAACCCGGGAGTAGCGTTGGCGCGATGGCTGGACCCGACGACGAGCACCTGGCGGCAATGCGGAAAGAGTACGGCTCCAGGGAGCGGGACGGTAGCCCGGACCTTGACGTCGACTGGCTCGACGGTGGCTGGCTTGCCTTGTTGCGCATATGGATTGGCGAAGCTGAGCGCGGGGGCGTCGCGGAGCCCAACGCGATGGTGTTGACCACCGTCAAGGACGGGAAGCCGGTCAGCCGGTCGGTGCTGTGCAAGGGCGTCGCCGAAGACGGCATCACCTTCTTCACCAACTACGACTCGGCCAAGGGCGACGAGCTGGCCGCGACGCCATATGCATCGGCGACCTTCCCGTGGTACCTGCTGAACAGGCAGTTCCACATCCGCGGGGCGGTGACCAAGGTCGACCCGAGGGACACCGAGAACTACTGGTCGAAACGTCCGCGCGGCTCGCAACTGGGCGCGTGGGCGTCGCGCCAGTCCCGGGTGATCGACTCCCGCGCCGCGCTGGTCGACCAGCTTGCCGAGGTGACCGCGCGTTTCGCCGACACCAAGCAAGTGCCGGTGCCGCCGAACTGGGGCGGTTACCGCATCGCACCCGACGAGGTGGAGTTCTGGCAAGGCCGAGAAGACCGGCTGCACAACCGAATCCGTGTCGTCGGTGGACGCGTCGAACGCCTGCAACCCTGATCGACGGAGGAGACGTGATCCCCGTCGCACCCCGACCTAACCCCCGCGCAGGCAGGCCGTCGCAATAACGACTACCTTTGCGCTATAGGCAACCAGCCGGGCCAGCATTCCGATCGCAAGCGCAAAGGGGTTCCCGTGGCCGCAAACGACGACTCCGCCACCCTGAAATACCCGGGTGGCGAGTTGGACCTGGACATCGTCCACGCCACCGAGGGGGCCGACGGCATCGCGCTCGGCCCACTGTTGTCCAAGACCGGTTACACGACGTTCGACAACGGCTTCGTCAACACGGCGTCCACTAAAAGCGCCATCACCTACATCGACGGCGATGCCGGCATTCTGCGCTATCGCGGCTACCCGATCGAGCAGCTGGCCGAGAAGTCGACTTTCATCGAGGTCAGCTATCTGCTGATCAACGGAGAGCTGCCGAACAAGGAACAACTGGTCGAGTTCACCGATCAGATCCAGCGGCACACCATGCTGCACGAGGATCTGAAGCGGTTCTTCGACGGCTTCCCCCGAAACGCCCACCCGATGCCGGTGCTGTCCAGCGTCGTCAACGCGCTGAGCGCGTACTACCCCGACTCGCTCGATCCGGCCGACACCGAAGAGATCGACCTGTCCACGATCCGGCTGCTGGCCAAGCTGCCGACCATCGCCGCCTACGCCTACAAGAAGTCGGTGGGACAGCCGTTCCTCTACCCGGACAACAAGCTGACCCTGGTGGAGAACTTTCTGCGGATGACGTTCGGCCTGCCCGCCGAGCCCTACGAGCCCGACCCGGAGATCGTCCGCGCGCTCGACATGCTGTTCATCCTGCACGCCGACCACGAGCAGAACTGCTCGACGTCGACGGTGCGACTGGTCGGCTCATCGCAGGCCAACCTGTTCACGTCGATTTCCGGCGGCATCAACGCGCTGTGGGGCCCACTGCACGGCGGCGCCAACCAAGCGGTGCTGGAGATGCTCGAAGAGATCCGCCAGAGCGACGACAACGTGAGCGAGTTCGTCCGCAAGGTGAAGAACAAAGAAGAAGGCGTCAAGCTGATGGGCTTCGGCCACCGGGTCTACAAGAACTACGACCCGCGGGCGCGCATCGTCAAGGAACAGGCCGACAAGATCCTGGGCAAGCTGGGCGGCGACGACGACCTGCTGAACATCGCCAAGGAGCTCGAAGAGGCTGCGCTGACCGATGACTACTTCATCGAACGCAAGCTGTACCCGAACGTCGACTTCTACACCGGTCTGATCTACCGCGCGCTGGGATTCCCGACCCGGATGTTCACCGTGTTGTTCGCACTCGGCCGGCTGCCCGGCTGGATCGCGCACTGGCGTGAGATGAACGGCGAGCCCAGCAAGATCGGCCGTCCGCGCCAGATCTACACCGGCTACACCGAGCGCAAATACCCCTCGATCGACGCGCGCTAGTGGCGATCGCAAGCGCGGCGTAGCCGCGCGAAGCGGGTCGCCACGATCAAAGCCGGCCAGCCGAGGTGAGTACCGCCATCGCGGCGTTGTGGCCGCCGATGCCGGAGACCGCGCCACCGCGGCGCGCACCGGAGCCGCACAGCAAGATCCGCTCGTGGGCGGTGTCCACGCCCCACCGCCGGGCCGGGGTGTCGAGTTGGTCGCCGTCGTCGGCGAACGGCCAGTGCAATCCGCCGTGGAAGATGTTGCCGCCGGTCATGCCCAGCCGCCGCTCCAGGTCCAGAGTCGTCGTCGTCTCGATGCACGGCGACCCGTTCGCGTCGTCCATCAGCACATCCTGAATCGGTTCGGCCAGAACGGAATTCAGTGACGCCAGCACCGCATCCGTAAGCGCTTCACGCTCGGCGCCGAACCCGTTGTGCGGAGTGTGCAGACCGAACACCGTCAACGTGTGCGCGCCCGATGCGCGCAACGCGGAGGACAGGATGCTGTGGTCGGCCAGCGAGTGGCAGTAGATCTCGCAGGGCAGCGGGTCCGGCAGCATCCGCGCGACTGCCCGCGAATACGCCGCGTCCAACTGCGTCCAGGTCTCGTTGACGTGCAACGTCCCACCGAAGGCCTGCTCGGGTGTGACGTCTGCATCGCGTAGTCGCGGCAGCCTGCGCAGAACCATGTTGACCTTGACTTGAGCGCCCGGCGCTTGGACCGGTGCCGGTTCGCCGAGCAGGCCGGCCAGTACCGTCGGTGTGACACCGGCCAACACGAATCGGGCGCGCACCACGTGCTCGTCGTCACGCTGGCGGTAGCTCACCTCGCCGCCTGGATCGATCGCGTAAACATCTGCGCCCGTTACTATTTCGACCCCGTGAGCCGACGCTGCGCCGGCCAGCGCCGCGCTCACCGCGCCCATACCACCGACCGGCACGTGCCAGTCCCCGACACCGCCGCCGATCAGGTGATATAGGAAGCAGACGTTCTGCTGCAGCGACGGGTCGTCGAGTCGGGCGAAGGTGCCGATCAACGCGTCGGTGGCGACAACGCCGCGCACCAGATCGTTGCCGAGCGCGTCGGCGATGGCGGCGCCGATCGGCAGCTCGACCATGGCCTGCCAGGCCGAGCCCGCCTCGAGATCGCCGCCGACGATCGCTGCCCGGGTCTGCGCGCGGGTGCGTAGCGGCTCCAACATCGTCGGCCAGAGCCGCTCGGTCACCAGACGGCAGCGCCGGTAGAACTCGGCGAACGCCCGCTCGTCATCGTGGGCGCCGACGGCGTCGAAGGTCGACCGCGGACCGACCAGCAAGCCGGTGCGTCCGGACGTGGCCGGATCGGGGGTGTACGACGAATAAGGCCGCGGGGCCAATCGGGCCGTCGCGCCCAGGTCGTTGAGGATGGCAGTCGGCAGCAGGCTCACCAGATACGCGTACCGCGACAGCTGCGCGTCCACGCCGTCGAAAACCTGCGACGACACCGCGGCGCCGCCGACATGCGGTAGCCGTTCCAGCAGTCGAACCCGCAGGCCCACCCGGGCCAGGTACGCGGCGGCGACCAGACCGTTGTGCCCGCCGCCCACGACGACCGCGTCGAGGTCACCCGCAGCCATCGGTCAGCTCAGGTAGCCCTCGACCTCATTGGCGGGCCTTACCGCGGCGTCGCCAGGATCGCCACCGGTCTCGCGCAGGGCACGACGTTGCCGGAGCAGATCCCAGCACTGGTCGAGCTGGATTTCGAGTTGGCGCAGCCGCTTGTGCTCGTCGGACTCGCTGATCTCGCCGTGCTGCAACTGCTCACGCAGCGACTTCTCTTCGGCGACGAGTTCGTTGATCCGCGAGAGGGCGTCGTTGTCTTTCACGGTTCAAGTGTGCCCGACTAGGGTCGTCTTCGTGTCAAGCAAACCTGAGATTGAATTTCCCACCGGCCCGGCGCCCACCCAGCTTGTCAGCCAGGACCTGGTGGTCGGCGATGGACCCGAAGCGGTGCCGGGCGGCACCGTCGAGGTGCACTACGTCGGCGTCGACTACGACTCGGGCGAGGAGTTCGACAGCTCGTGGGGTCGCGGCCAGTCCATTTCGTTCCCTTTGCAAGGACTGATCCAGGGCTGGCAGGACGGCATCCCTGGGATGAAGGTCGGCGGGCGGCGCCAGCTGGTCATTCCGCCGGAGCAGGCGTACGGGCCGGCCGGCTCGGGTCATCAGCTGTCCGGGAAGACGCTGATCTTCGTGATCGATCTGCTCGGCACTCGCTAGTACGTCAGCTCGGCGGCGGCAGCTGCAACAGCAGGCGTACTCCGCCCAGCGGGCTGTCCTGCAGCGCCGCCGTTCCGCCGTGCAAGTGCGCCTGTTGGGCCACCAGGGCCAGGCCAAGTCCGGAGCCCGAGTGCGACGCGGTCGAGCCACGGGAGAACCGCTCGAACACCACTTCGCGTTCGGCTTCGGGCACGCCGCCGCCGTTGTCGTCGATCGCGATCTCCACGCCGGCCCGCGAGCTGACCGCGGACAGTTGCACGCGGGTCGCGCCGCCGTGTTTGACGGCGTTGGCGATCGCGTTGTCCACGGCGAGGCGCAGGCCGGCGGGCAGCCCGACGATGATGCAGGTCGGTGACGGTGCCAGCGACACGTCGAGGTCGGGATAGATGCGCATCGCATCGTGCGCGGCGCGGTCGAGCAGATCGGTGATGTCGACCGGCACATGATCCTCGGACGTCGACAGCTCGCCCTGCGCCAGCCGTTCCAGCGCGGAAAGCGTTGCCTCGATTCGTGATTGAGTGCGGATCACATCGCTGAGCACTTCTTTGCGCTGCTCGTCGGGAAGATCCAGGGTGGCCAGCACCTCGAGGTTGGTGCGCATCGCGGTCAGCGGGGTGCGCAATTCGTGCGAGGACACGGCCGCGAAATCGCGCGCCGACGCCAGCGCCTCCATCGTGCGGTTCTGCTCGTCCCAGATTCGCTGCAGCATGCCGCGCATGGCCTCGGCGATCTCGACCGCCTCGCTGGCGCCTCGCACCCGGACCTGTGGACTCTCGTCACCCGCGTTGATGGACCGGGTCTGCTGCGCCAGCCGTTTGAACGGCCGTACCGCGAAAGTGGCCAGCAGCCAAGCGAATACCGCGGCGGCGGCGATCGAGAACCCGGCGATCAAGATCACCCGCCGGTGCAGGTTGTTGGTATCGGCGATGGTGGAGTCATACGTGGCGCCGACTTCCACCGACATCGGGTGCGGCGCCGGGATGTCGACGGTCCGCACACGGTAGCGCACCCCATTGATGTAAGTGTCGGCGTAGCCGACCGGCAACTGGGGCAGCGTGACGGTGGTGTTCGAGGTGACCTCGCCGCTGGCGTGACGCACGGTGATGACGGCGTCCTGGTCGCTGGGAGACTTCGGAATCTCGCCGAGCCCACGGGGCAGGAACGGAAGCGCGAAGCCGGCCGCCTCATCTAGTCGGCGGTCCAGCCGCTCCTTGCGGTCGTTGGTAATGCCGAACCAGACAACTGCGCAGGTGATCAACACCGGAATGGCGGCGCCGATAATGGTGGCCACCACCACCCGGGCACGCAGCGAGGGCGTGCGGGTCAAGATTCTCGACAAGAAGTTCATGTTCAATCCCGTCACTGCATGCGCAGTACGAATCCCACGCCACGCACGGTGTGCAGCAGCCGGGGGCCGCCGCCTGCTTCCAGCTTGCGGCGCAGGTATCCGATGAAGACGTCGACGACGTTGGTGTCGGCGGCGAAGTCGTAACCCCACACCAATTCCAGCAGCTGTGCGCGCGATAGCACCGCGGTCTTGTGCTCGGCCAGCACGGCCAGCAGATCGAACTCACGCTTGGTCAGGTCGACGTCGACGCCGTTGACCCGGGCCCGCCGGCCCGGGATGTCGACCTCGAGCGGGCCGACCGTGATGGTTTCCGAAGACGACGTCGCGGTGGCCCCTCGGCGGCGCAGCAGCGCGCGCACCCGCGCCACCAGCTCGGCCAGCACGAACGGCTTGACCAGATAGTCGTCGGCGCCGGCCTCCAGACCGGCCACCCGGTCGTCGACCGAGCTGCGGGCGGACAGCACACAGACCGGCACGTCGTTGTCCATCGCGCGCAGCGCGGTCACCACGCTCACGCCGTCGAGCACCGGCATGTTGATGTCGAGCACGATCGCATCCGGCCTGTTCTCGGTCGCGCTGCGGAGTGCCTCCGCGCCGTCGACCGCGGTCGCCACTTCGAAGCCGGACAGCCGCAGGCCGCGCTCCAGCGAGGCAAGCACGTCGGAGTCGTCGTCGACAACCAAAACCCGCGGTGACGTCGCGCCAGTGTCCATGCCGCCCATGATGCCTGATTGTCCTCCTTAGCTGTGGGAACACACCCGCGGGGGGATCGGCGCGGCGAGGTGGCCAACGCGCTCGATTCAGCGATAGACCAGACCCGACAGCCGCCAGGCCAGTTGGCTGCGTACCGCGGGGATCTGTGCGGCCAGCCTCATCAATCCGTTGCGGGCCGGGCGCGCCGCCCTGGGCAAGGTCGCCAGTCGGGTCAACCGTCCCGTCGTCGCCAGCACTTCCCGGGCGATCGGACGACGGGTCGCGCTGTAGACGTCGAGTGCTGCGACCGACCGGCCGGGTAGCGCGTCGCGCAGGGCATCGGCCAACGCGACGGCGTCCTGGATGCCCAGGTTCATGCCCTGTCCGCCGGCCGGGCTATGGACGTGGGCGGCGTCGCCGGCCAGCAGCAGCCGTCCGGCACGATAGGCATCGGCAACCCGATGCTGGATGCGGAATCGCGATCCCCAGATCAGCTCGGTGACGACGCTGTGTCCGGGGCCGAAGCCCCGAGTGTCCATGATGTCCTGGATGAACTCCGCTGACGGCACCTCTGGCGCGTGAGCGCTGGGCGCGACGATGCGGTGAATGCCGCCGGGTAGCGGCGCCAGTACATTCAATCCGTTCATCGCGTAGAACAGGATGACTTCATCGTCGGGCGCCTCGCCGGCGAGGCGGACGTCGGCGAGGGTGAACGATTCGGCGTACTCGCCGCCGGTGAAGCCGATTCCGGCCTGCTCACGCACAGTGCTGTGCGCGCCGTCGCAGCCCACCACATAGCGCGCCCGGATGGTGTCTCCGTCGTCGAAAGTGGCTGTCACGCCATCGCGGTCCTGCGTCAGCCGGGCCAGCGCTTTGGGTCGCAGCACCTCGCCGCCGAGCTCGGCCAGCCGCTCGACGAGCAGCGCCTCGGTGGTCGCCTGCGAAATCATCAGTGTGTAGGGGTAATTGGTGGGCAGCATCGAAAAATCGATCGGGATCAGCGTGCGCGCCCCCTGCCGCATGGTGAACCTCGGCGCGATGAGCCCGGACTTGACCATGCGCCTTGAAACGTCGACGTCTTCCAGCACCTCAAGCGTGCGGGCGTTGACCGCGGCCGCACGCGAGGTGTTGGCACCGGCGGTCAGTCGGTCGACGACGATGACATCCGCATCGCGACGCAGCAGCGATGCGGCCAGCGTCAGTCCGGTTGGTCCAGCTCCGACAACAAGGACGTCGGTGTCCGTCATGGTGATCCTCCATCATTAAAAGTCAACGCTTGTTGGCATAGCCCATCGTGCGCCGGCCGGCGACGTATGTCAACACTTGTTGGCCTACACTCGTTGACATGAGAAGAACATCGGAGGAGACCAAGGCCGCCATCTTGGCCGCGGCCCGCGAGCGATTCGGTGCCAACGGTTTCCAGGCCGCCACCATCCGGGGCATCGCCGCTGACGCCGGCATCGACCCATCGATGGTGATGCGGTACTTCGGAAACAAGGACAAGCTGTTCGCCGCCGCGGCGGAGTTCGACCTAAAGTTTCCCGACCTCACCGAACTGGATCGGGCAACGGTGGGCCGATCGCTGGTCAGCCATTTTCTTCAACGTTGGGAGGGCGACGAGGCGCTGGTGATTCTGTTGCGTTCCAGCGCCACCAACGCCGATGCCGCGCAGCGTATGCAGCACATCTTCACCAAGCAACTGCAGCCGCTGGTGGCGACATTGGTTCCGGCCGAGGAAGCTCGCTGGCGGTCTGGGCTGATCGCCACCCAGATCTTGGGTGTGGCGTGGTGCCGCTTCGTATTGCGGTTGCCGGCGGTGGTCAAGATGACCCGCGCCGAAATCGTCGACTGGGTCGGGCCGACGATCCAGCGGTATCTCGGGTTAGCGGACACCTAGGGCAGCCCGATATTGCGGTAGCGCCGCAACCGCGCCGCCATCCGGTCGGAGTCGGACATGCCACGCAGCGTGTGCAGTTCGACGGCGATCGCCGCAGACAGCCGAGCAGAGAACGCTTCTGCTTCGTCGGCGGCGTCCGGATGCTCCGGCACGACGGCGTCGACGATGCCGGACGCCAGCAAGTCGACCGAGCGGATGCCCTGCGCGGCGGACAGCTCCGGGGCGTGAGCGGTGTCGCGGAAGACGATGGCGCTGGCGCCTTCCGGCGGCAGCGGCGCCAGCCAGCCGTGCAGTGCGGCCAGCACCCGGTCGGCCGGCACCATCGCCAGCGCGGGCCCGCCGCTGCCCTGACCGAGCAACACCGACACCGTCGGGGTGTGCAGGGTGACCAGCTCGGCCAGGCAGTGCGCGATCTCGCCGGCCAGCCCACCCTGTTCGGCCTCGGCCGACAGCGCAGGTCCGGCGGTGTCGATGACCAGCACCAGCGGCAGCCGCAGACCGGCGGCCAGCGTCATGCCCCGGCGGGCTTCGCGCAGTGCGGCCGGGCCGACTGTGCCTTCTATACCGCCTACCCTTCGTTGCTGGCCGAGCACGACCGCTGGCTGGCCGTCGAACCGGGCCAGCGCCAGCAGCATGGTCGCGGCCTCGCCCTGCCCGGTGCCCGACAACAGCACCTGGTCGGTGCAGCCGTGCCGCAGCAGCTGTTGGACCCCCGGCCGGTCCGGCCGCCGCGACGCCACCACCGAGTCCCACGCCGGGATGTCGGGCAGTGGTTCGGCGAGGGGCCGCTTTGGCGCGGGCCCTGCCTCGTCGGCGACGACAGTCAGTGCCCGGTCGAGGATGTCGCGGAGCTCGCCGAGTGGCACGACGGCGTCGATCACACCGTGGCGTTCCAGGTTCTCCGCGGTTTGGACGCCGGGCGGAAACGGTTCGCCGTAGAGCTGCTGGTAGACCCGCGGCCCGAGGAAGCCGATCAGAGCGCCCGGCTGGGCGATGGTGACGTGACCCAGCGAGCCCCAGGACGCGAACACCCCGCCGGTGGTCGGGTGCCGCAGGTAGACCAGGTAGGGCAGGTGCGCCTGCTTGTGCAAAGTGACGGCCGCCGCGATCTTCACCATCTGCAGGAACGCGACCGTGCCCTCCTGCATCCGGGTGCCACCGGAGCTCGGCGACGCCAGCACCGGCAGCCGCTCGGCGGTGGCGCGTTGTACCGCGTTGGTGATGCGCTCGGCCGCGGCCACCCCGATCGATCCGGCCAGGAAGTCGAACTCGCAGACCACCACCGCCACCCGGCGACCCAACACCCGGCCTTCACCGGTCAGCACCGATTCGTCGTAGCCGCTGGCCGCGCGCGCCTCGGCCAACTCACGGGCATACGACTGGCTGGTCGGTATCGCCAGCGGTTCGGTATCCCAGCTGACGAAGGACCCCTCGTCGAGCACCGCGTCGCGCAGTTGGTCGGTCCCGATCCGGCTCACCCGACGAACATAACTAGGCTGGTCGGCATGATCGGTGTTAACCGCGTCGAAGACGTCTTGACCATTGAGTTGCAGCGTCCCGAGCGGCGCAACGCGCTCAACTCTCAGCTGGTCGAGGAGTTGCGCGAAGCCGTGGAGAAGGCCGCAGGCGAAGATGTCCGCGTTGTGGTGCTCACCGGGCAGGGCACCGTGTTCTGCGCCGGCGCGGACCTGAGCGGCGACGCGTTCGCCGCCGACTACCCCGACCGCCTCATCGAACTGCACAAGGCTATGGACGCGGCGCCGATCCCGGTGGTCGGCGCGATCAACGGCCCGGCGATCGGCGCGGGTCTGCAACTGGCGATGCAGTGCGATCTGCGTGTCGTCGCACCCGATGCGTTCTTCCAATTCCCGACCTCGAAATATGGCCTGGCACTGGATAACTGGAGCATTCACCGGCTCTCGTCGTTGGTCGGCCACGGCCGGGCCCGGTCGATGCTGCTGACCGCGGAGAAGCTGACCGCCGACACCGCGCTGCAGACCGGGATGGCCAACCGAATCGGGACGCTGGCCGATGCGCAGGCCTGGGCCGCCGAAATCGCCGGCTTGGCCCCGCTCGCGCTGCAGCATGCCAAGCGGGTACTCAACGACGACGGGTCCATCGAAGATCCCTCGCCGGTCCAGAAAGAACTTTTCGACAAGGCGTGGGGCAGTCAGGACGTGATCGAAGCGCAGGTCGCACGGGTAGAGAAGCGACCGCCGAAATTCCAGGGAGCCTAATCGGATGCTGCGCGGGGCATTGCGACTGGCAATGGGCACGGCCTCACTCGCGACGGGCGGGTGGGTGTTGCGTGCGCTGCATGGTGCGCCGGCCGCGCTCGGGGCTCAACCGTCCGAAATCCGCCGGGTAAGCGAGCGCTCACCGCATTACGAGGACGGCGTGTTCGTCAACCTGGAACCGGCCTCGTTCAACATCGACAGCGAGGAACAACGAAACATCCTGTGGGAGTTGATCAGTGGCCGCGCCGCTGGTCGTCCGGCCACAGAGATTCCGCTGATCACGCCCGAGCCGCGAGCCTTCGAGGCGCCCGCCGGCCGCATCGCGGTCAGCTGGTTCGGCCACTCCACGGCGCTGCTGGAGATCGACGGCTACCGCGTTCTCACCGACCCGGTCTGGAGTGAGCGATGCTCGCCATCGGATGTGATCGGCCCGGGGCGCATGCATCCGCCACCGGTGTCGCTTGACGCGCTGCCGGCACTGGATGCGATCGTGGTCAGCCACGACCACTACGACCATCTCGACATCGGCACGATCATCGCGCTGGCCCGAAGCCAGTGGGCCCCGTTCGTCGTTCCGCTCGGCGTCGGGGCGCACCTGCGGGAGTGGGGAATTCCCGACGAGCGCATCATCGAGCTCGACTGGAACGAGCGCGCGCAGATCGACGAGCTCACCCTGATCTGCACACCGGCCCGGCACTTCTCCGGACGTTTCCTGAACCGCAACGGCACGCTGTGGGCGTCGTGGGCGATCGTCGGTCCGGCGCACCGCGCCTACTTCGGCGGCGACACCGGCTACACCAAGAGTTTTGCCGAGATCGGCCAAGAGCATGGACCTTTCGACGTGACGCTGATGCCGGTCGGCGCCTACAACACGGTGTGGCCGGACATCCACATGAACCCCGAGGAGGCGGTTGCGGCGCACGTCGACGTCAGCGGGGGACTGCTGGTGCCGATCCACTGGTGCACATTCCGATTGGCGCCGCACCCGTGGGCCGAACCGATCGAGCGGCTGTTGGCCGCGGCAGAAGCCGCCGGGGTGAAGGTAGCGGTGCCGAAACCGGGTGGGCGCGTCGACCCCACGGCCACAATGGAATTCGAGCCGTGGTGGCGGCTCGACCAGGCGCAGGAGGCGGCGAAGAACGCCCTGCACGACGAGAAGGAAGGTCAGTAGAAGCACGCCATGGCAAAGCTTTCCGGATCCATCGACGTCCCATTGACGCCCGATAAGGCGTGGGAGGGCGCGTCCAACCTGTCCCGCTTCAAAGAGTGGCTGACCATCCACCGGGTGTGGCGGAGCAAGCTGCCCGAGCAGTTGGAGAAGGGCACAGTCATCGACTCGATCGTCGAAGTCAAGGGCATGCCCAACCGCATCACGTGGACGATCGTGAACTACAAACCGCCGGAGTCGATGACCCTCAACGGTGTCGGCGTCGGCGGGGTCAAGGTCAAGTTGATCGCCAAGGTCAAACCCAAGGGCGATCAGTCAATGGTCAGCTTCGACGTGCACCTCGGTGGCCCGGCGTTGTTCGGCCCCATCGGCATGATCGTCGCCGCCGCGTTGCGCAGCGATATCAACGAGTCGTTGCGCAAGTTCGTCACCGTGTTCGCACCGGCCTGAGCGCGCCCGGCAACCACACCCGCCACACGGGCCTCTGAGACTGCCCAATTGATGGTTTGCCCGCCTCCAAGCGACAAGCTCAGGCCCGCAGGCGATTTGTCGCTCAAAGGCGGGCACAACGGGCATCGCCTCCCGCAGCGGCTGGTGTGACTGCCAGGGCGGGATCACGACGCCGACCGGCCACCAACCGCTACTGTCGCAGTATGCCCCGCCTACGCCCCGGTTGGATGGTCGCGCTGTTCGCCGCGCTGGTGTCGGTGAGCGCGTGGCTGCCCTGGTTGACCACGCGCACGGGCGGCGGCGGCTGGGCCAATGCGATCGGTGGCAGCATCGGCAACCTGTATCTCCCGCACGGATTCGGTCCGGGCCAATTGATCGTGTTGCTGTCCTCGGCGCTACTGGTGGCCGGTGCCATGGTCGGCAGGGATTTGTCGCCAAAACCGGCTTCGATTGCCGCGCTGCTGATTTCGCTGATCGTTGTCGCGCTGATGGTCCGGTACTACCACGTCAACGTCAAGCCGCCGGTCTCGGCCGCTTACGGCTTGTACGTCGGTGGTGTTGCCGCAGGTGCTGCAACGCTGTGTTCAGTGTGGGCGTTGGCGGCCGCGCTGCGTGGTCACCGCTAGCTCACGCTGACCTGTGCGCCCTTGAGTGGCCGGGCACATTGGTCGCAGGTGAGTTCTCCGACGAACGGCTTGCCACAGCGGAGGTGGGTGACCATCACCGCCGGGCCTTCCGGCGCGTGGAACCAATGCTGTCCGCACTGCAAAGCAGCGATGATCACTGGGAAGAACGCCCGGCCTTTCTCGCTGAGCTGATAGTGGACGCGCGCCGATCCGGCTTCCCGTGACACGCACAGCACACCGTTGGCGCAGAACGTCTGCAGCCGGCCGGACAGCAGCGACGGGGGCGCTCCCAGTTGATTTTGAAAATCGGTGAAGCGGCGGGTTCCCAGGAAGGCGCAGACCAACAATGCAGCAGCCCAGCGGTTTCCGAACACGCTCATCGTCTCGGGGAACAATCCGGCTTGACCGCATTTGCCGTCGGCGCTCGCCCTGCGTCGGGTCACCGCCTCGGGCACCGAGCGAGGCCATGAACCACTCGGCCCCCAGCGTGCCGTCACGTCCTTTTCGGTCACCGCTTCGCCGCATGACCGACAGGTCAACGTCGGCGCGAAGTCGTTACCGCACAATGCGTGGCGCATTCCCGGGAGTTGGTGGACATGGTCGGGCACCCACCGTCGCTCCCACTCCCAGATCGACAACAACACGGGCCAGAAGGCCCGTCCGCGCCGGGTGATCAGATACTCGGCGCGCACCGGCCGGGTCTGGTATGTCGTGCGGACCAGCAGCCCGTTATCGGTCAGTGTCCGTAACCGGTTGGCCAGCACAGAATTCGATATCGGCAACCGTTCCATGAATTCGCCGTAGCGGGTCGCCCCCAACAGTGCCTGCTGGATGATCAGCAGCGTCCACTCGTCGCCGAGCAGGCCCAGGATCCGGCCGACCGCATTGGTACCGCCGGGACTCAGCGACGTCGGCTTAGCCGCCGATGGCATTCACAGCCCGATCGCGCCGGCGGGGGAGTCGACGTCATGCCAGCGGCGCAACTGCGCGCCCGGTGCCCAAGTGGCATGGGTACCACTCGAAATCCGTTCGGGCAGAGCGAGCTTGCACACCGGTCCGTCGCTGAACCGGGCGGCGTCGAAGATCACGCAGTACGACGCGTCGGCGTCCATGTCGGTGGTCAGCGTGATCAGGTAGCCGTCGTCCTCGGCGGCCGAGTTCGGTCGCGGGGCCATTGCGGCCTCGCTGCCATAGATCCCGTCCGCGAACTGGTAGTGCTGTTCGCCTCCGGTGCACAGGTCGTGCTTGACCAGACCGTCGAACAGGAACCAGCCCGGCTTGCCGGTGGCGGCGTAGGTGTAGCGGTAGTTGCCGGCGGCGTAGTCGGGGTTGATCGTGCCGAATTCGGTGATGGACTCCGACAACCGCTCTTCTCTGACTTCGCCGGTGACCAGGTTGAACCGCCACCGATGCAGTCGGGCCTGCAGACGATCCAGGGCCAGGAAGCGAAAGAGCTTGTCCCACTTGTCTCCACCGGTGTCAAGCGGCTGCGGCGCGCCTTCATAAAATCCGTCCAGCACGATTTCGTCGCCGTCTTCGTAGGCGTTGGTGAAGTGCAGCACGAACGTCGGGTCGGCCTCGAACCAGCGGATGTCGCCGGTGCCGCCCCGGCGCGGCACGACCGCGAAGCGGGACGGCATGTCGGGGTAGAACCGCGGCAAGTGGACGTTGTGCGCGAGCAGGTCCGGATCCCAGAAAAGCGGGAAATCGTTGAGGATGACGTAGTTTTCGGTGAAGGCCATGTCGTGCGGCAGCCTCGGGCCCGGCAGCGGCACGTCGACGTAGTGGACCAGCTCGTTGCTTTCGTCGACGACACCATAGTGCATGTACGGAGCCTGCTTGCTGTAGTTGAAGAACAGCAGCTCACCGGATTTGGGGTCGACCTTCGGATGCGCCGACACACCCCACTCGGCCGGGAAGTGGCCGTTCCAGGTCTCCTTGCCCAGCGTATCGGCCGAGAACGGGTCGATTCGATACAGGTCGCCGCACTGGTAGAAGCTGGTCAGTGCGATGCCCCGGTGGACGATGACGTCGGTGCTCGACGCGTCCTTCATCCGGGTGCGCGCGCCCCAACCTTCGTCCCGTTTGGCCAGTTGGACCGGTTCGGCCAGGCCGGGCCACAACGGCTCGGCGGCCTCGTTCTCCGCCAGGAACCCGTCGGTGCGGACAAAGCGGTTGCGGTAGAACGCTTTTCCGTCGCGAAATCCGACGATGTGCAGCATGCCGTCGCCGTCGAACGGGTGATAGGTCTTCATCGCCGGGTGCAGTGGGTTTTCGGTGTTGCGCAGATAGACGCCGTCGAGGTCGTGGGGAATCTCCCCCTCGACCGCTATCAGATCGTCGGCGTCCCATTCGCTGGTCTGCGGTTGCCACGGTCCGGTCCGGTAAGGGTGGTCGTCGTCTTCGGGCAGGGTCGACAGGAACTTGCCGACGATCTCGACGTCCATGTCACGACCTTTCGGTTGCGTTGACGATGAAGCTGACCGTGGTGGCGGTGCTCCCGCCGAAGTTCAGCGTGCCAAAGGTTTTCGCGCCCTCGACCTGGTAATCGCCGGCTGTGCCGCTGACCTGCTTGGCCGCGTCGACGAGCATGCGAATTCCCGATGCGCCGACGGGGTGGCCACCACCGATCAGCCCGCCGCTGGGGTTGATCGGCAGTCGTCCGCCGTTCTCGATCTCGCCGTTTTCGATGGCCTTCCATGACTCGCCCGGCCCGGTCAGGCCGATGTGATCGATGGCCAAATACTCGCTGGGAGTGAAACAGTCGTGTACCTCGACGCCGTGCAGATCGTCGAGCGTCGCGTGTGCGCGTCGCAACGCGTCGAGAGCGGCTGCGCGAACGTGCGGCATGACGTAGGGGTCGTCGGCCGCGCGCTCGAGTTTCTGTTGCAGGCCCAGACCGACGGTGCGATGCCCCCAGCCCGCGATGCGGGCGACCGGCCGGGCGTCGGGATGCTCGCGTAAGTATTTGTCGGTCACCAGCACGACTCCGGCGCCGCCGTCGGTCATCTGGCTGCAGTCGAATCGGCGCAGCCTGCCTTCGATCGGCGGATTGCTCTCGTCGTCGCTGCCGATCGGGTCGGGGACCTTCCATTCTCTGGTCTGCGCGTTGGGGTTTCGACGGGCGTTGCCGAAGTTGAGCTGAGCGATCGCCCGCAGATGGGCTTCGTCGAGTCCGTAGCGGCGGTCGTATTCGTCGGCGACGGTGGCGAACATCGACGGCCAGAGGAACTTCGCGTCTGCCCCTTCGTGTCCGGTCCAGGCCGCGGCACCGAGGTGACGAGCCGCGATGTCACCATGCACGGTCTTCTCCAGCTCGACGCCGAGCACCAGCGCAGTGTCGTAGTTGCCGGCCCGCAGGTCGGCCATCGCCGCCAGCGCGGCCACACTGCCCGATGCGCAGGCGGCTTCGTGCCGTGATGCCGGGGTGTCCCACAGGCCATCGCACACGGTCGCCGGCATGGCGCCGAGGTGTCCCTGCTCGGCGAACATCTCGCCGAACGCGTTTGCGACGTGGACCACACCGATGTCGCCGGCGTCGATCTTGGCCGCGGCCAGGGTGGCGGCGACGATCTCGCGGATCAGATCCGCGAAGTCAAGGCCCTCTTTGGTGAGGTTTCGGGCGAAGTCGCTCTGGTGGCCGCCGAGAATCCAGACGTCAGTGTCCATAGCCGCACGTTACTACAATTAAGAGAGTGACACACCGGCCAATGTTCAGGGGCGGCCTCACCAGCTCTCGGCTGAACCGGCGAGACCTAGGCGAACGCATTGGTCGACCAACGCGCCCTCCTCTCTACGCGCATTGCCGTCGGTGGCGTGCTGCAAACCTCATTCCGTGGAACCGGACTAATCGTCTCCGCTGGCAACGGCGTTGGCGGGGTCGGAGCTCCATTCGGACCACGAGCCGGGAAACAACGCTGCCTGGTGGCCTGCCGCGGCGAGCGCTGCGACCGCGATTGCGGCCGTCACACCCGAACCGCAATACGCACCCAGTCGGCCGTCGTCGTGGATTCCGCGCGCGGCGAGCAGCTGGGTCAGCGCTTCGGCGGGCAAAAACGTGCCGTCAGCGTTCAGCACGCTGCCGATGGGCAGGTTTTTGGCGCCGGGTATGTGTCCGGCAACGGGATCGATCGGCTCGACGTCACCGCGGAAGCGTTCGGGTGCGCGCGCGTCGAGCAGCGTGAAGTCGCCGACTTGGCGCGCGGTCAAGGTCGGCAACGCTCCGGCGTACAAGTCGTCGTGCAGCGTGGTCGCGTCGCCGGGTGGCGGCACCACCGGATCGGTATCCAGGCGACCTCCGGCCCAGCGCCACGCGGCCAGGCCGCCGTCCAGGATGCGGATGTCTGCGAGCCCGGCCGCGGTCAACACCCACCAGGCTCGCGCCGAACCCGCCCGATTCCAGTCGTCATAGACGACGGTGGTCACACCTTGGCGGACGCCCCAACGCCGTGCCGAATCCTCGATGCTGCGGCCCGACGGCAGCGGGTGCCGGCCCCGCCCGGTCACGCTGTGATCGGTGAGGTCGTCTTCGAGGGAGACATAGACCGCGCCCGGGATGTGGCCTTGCAGGTAGGCCGCGTGGCCGTCGGGTTCGTCGAGCCGCCAGCGCACATCGAGGATCGTCACCGGTCCGCCGGCGCCGATCAGTTCGGCCAACTCCGCGACGGAGATCAGGACCCGGGCAGTTATGGTTTGAATCCCAAGTCGTGCAGGGCGTCGATGCAGCCGCTGATCCAGTCGGCCGGACTCGGCGGTGTCGGGCCACCGCCGATCTCCGTCTGGCAGACCAGCCCGGCGTTGTAGCCGTTTTGCATCTCGCTTTTGAGGTACGCGTGATTCTGCGGGGTCGAGTAGAAGTCGTGTTCGCTCTTGTACCCATCCTTGTAGGACGGGCTGTTGACATTGGCGGACGGCGGGTTGTTGCTGGGACCGTGCGGACAGCCGCTGGCAGGGCACTGAGGATCCGCGTAAGCCGGCGACGCCGGGCTGATAGCGGCTATCGCGATAGCTGCGGCGGCGAGAATCGAGCGCTCGAACATGTCGCGCATTGTTCCATGCTTGCTGGTGAGCGCAGACCAAATCCCGGTTGCGTAGGTGCAAATCCATCGCTTCCATTCGCGCATGACGAGTGTTAACGCCGGGAACCGTCGTGGTACTAGACCCGCCATGGGCGATACCGCTGTCCTAGTTGTCGACGTGATGAACGCCTACCGGCATCCCGATGCCGTCGCCCTCCTCGACGCCGGGTTAGGCGCCGCGGCACTGACCGTTGCCTATCGCGGCGTAAGGGTCAGGATGTAGTGGTCGACAGGTGCACGCATAGCGGGGTGGGCACGCAGTAGGTCGGGCAACTCGGCGACGAGCTTTTCGGCGACGTTCAGGAGCTTCACGTTGAGTTCTTGGGATCGCCACACAAGCACTGCGAAGGCGGCATCGGCATTGATCTGGTAGATCAGCATTAGCATGCCTTTGGCCTGGTCGATGACTGCTCGGTGAGGAACGATGATCTGTAACTCGTCGGTGATCGACTGCTGAAGATCGGCGTTGAAGCTCTCGGTGACGTCGATGTAAAACCCGCGGGTCGCAACGATGCGACCGTCGGCGTCGGTCACCGGGTCGCCCACGACCACCACTTTGCGTGTTTCTCCCGTGGCGGTGCGGATCCTGTGCCGGCTACTGAACGGAGCGACCGACTGCTGCAGGAGACCCTTGACGCGAGCCAAGTCGTCGGGATGCTTGTGACTCAACATGAGCTCGGTGGTCGGTTCGATTTCGCCAGGCTGGTAGCCGTGCATTCGTGCGACGGTGTCCGACCACGTCCACGCGTCGTCGTCGTATCGGTATTCGAAGCTGCCGACTCGCTGCGGTTCACCGCCGAGCAGAGCTTTATCGATAGTCCGCGCTACATGGCCGTCAGTGGCAGGGAGGTCATCTTCGGTCAGCGACCGACCCGCCGCTGCCTGTTCACGCTGGTTCCCGCTGTCAGCCATTTTTCTGACTTTCCGCTGTCGAGTACTGCCCGTATAAGGAGGCGGATTTGTGTGCGGAGCAGGTCGGCGCACAATCCGTGGATGAAAGTGTGCGCCTGCGAGCATGGATCCGCCAGCGAGCAAACGCTCGGAGGTGCAATCTTTGGTGTAAGGAGTGCGCGGCGCGCGCTGGGCTGCGGTAGCGTTCACCGACCTTGGCGGAGCCGCAAATAGGGGCTTGCCGGTGACCATGGCACCACAGCCGGGCATATCGCCTGCATTGATGGCGAGCCACTCGCGGAGGTGACGCTCTCGCTGTGGGACTACCTGACGGTCCCGTTGTGATCGCGTGTCGACCGGTCCGAAGGCAGGTTATACCGGTGCCCCCGGTCAAATCTGCTGCTGACGCGCATACGATCGCCGCGTTGGGCGCGCCGCAACAATGCGGTCAGTGCATCGGTGTCGGCCGCCGTCAACCCTGCTTCGAGGCATTGGCGTTCAAAGGAGCGCGCTGCCGCCCGAGTCACGGTCCAACGCTGCGGCATCTCGATCAGGTCGGACTTGAATCGTTGGATCTCGCGTCGTCAAGGCTGCCCCCGTAACTTCTGGCCGTGTCCGCGAGGAACTCGACGATCTGATTCAACTCCCCCGACAGCTCCGGCGGATCCATAAGCAAGCAATACCCGCGCCGGCGGCCAGCTACGCTCTGGTGCGAGGACCGTTTTCTTCCTTGGCGACAACACCATCCGCACCTACATTCGTAGGAGGGCCGCAGCGGACAACATGGCGCATCGAAGCGCTCGCCGTCATTAGCAGCGGGGTGACCGCGCACATGCATTCAAGGCGGCGGCGCTGGGCCGTCCCCGCTGAGGGCCTATCAACGTCCGACTAGTCGTCCTGCAATCCTTGAGGATGACCGATTCGCTTCCGTGGCGGCGGCCTCCATTCAAGCGGCCGGCTCAGCATTCAGTCGTAGTGCTGTGCGCCTAGCGAGTGTCGACCCTGGGTACTCGGAATTCATGAGCCATACCGCTGTCCTAGTTGTCGACATGATGAACACCTACCGGCATCCCGATGCGGAACAACTCATACCCAACGTTACGAAGATCATCGATTCACTAACCGATCTCGTCCGCCGGGCGCATGACTCTGACGATGTCGATTTGGTGTATGTCAACGATAACTATGGAGATTTCAGCGCCGAGTTTTCCGATATCGTCCACTCGGCCCGCCGAGGTGCGCGGCCCGATCTGGTGAATCCGATCGTGCCACCGAAGGGCTGCCGCGTGGTGACCAAGGTCCGCCATAGTGCTTTTTATTCAACGCCAGTGGCGTATCTGCTCAATCGCCTGGGCACCAAGCGGCTGATCCTGACAGGTCAAGTTACCGAGCAGTGCATCCTCTACAGCGCACTGGACGCCTACGTGCGTCACATCCCGGTCGTGATTCCGACCGATGCCGTCGCCCACCTCGACGCCGAGCTGGGTGCCGCGGCACTGACCATGATGGAGCGGAACATGGCCGCTGAATTGTCGCTGGCGGGAGCCTGCCTCGGCTAGGCCCTAGCGGCGCCGGGGTGTCACGCGTCACCGCAAGTTGGCAACACTGGTCCAAGGATGGCGATCGCAGCGACTGATATGCGAGTGTCCGGGACACTACCAACGGCCTGCTGGCTTTCGGAGGTTTCCGCAAACGGGAACCGGTTACTCACCCCGGACCGGCGAAGAGACCGCCTCAGACGTCGAGGCCGGTTCAGAAAGGAATCACGGTGGGCTTTCCCGACCAGCACCAGGACGTGCCAGGGGTCCAGGCGCAGATGGACCCAGTTCCGGACTGCGGAGAGAACAGTTATCGGGGGTCAGGTCGATTGACCGGTAAGACGGCGGTGATCACTGGAGGCGATAGCGGTATTGGGCGCGCCGTGGCCATCGCCTTTGCGCGCGAGGGCGCTGACGTGCTGATCGCGTACCTCAACGAAGACGACGACGCCAACGAGGTCGCGCGGCTCGTCGAGCAAACTGGGCGCCGGTGCGTGCTGATGGCCGGTGATTTGGCGGACCCGGATCACTGTCGCGGGGTAATCGCCCGCGCAGCAAGCGAATTCGGCAGCATCAATATTCTGGTAAGCAACGCGGCCTACCAGATGACGCATGACAATCTGGAGGACATCTCCGACGAAGAGTGGGATTACACCTTCCGGCTAAATGTCGGGGCGTATTTTCATCTGGTCAAGGCCGCCTTGCCGCATATGCCCGAGGGCTCGTCGGTCATCGGCAGTTCGTCGGTGAACTCCGACATGCCCTCGCCCACCCTGGCGCCATACGCGGCGACTAAGGCGGCAATCGCCAATTTCTCTGCCAGCCTCGCCCAATTGCTGGGCGAGAGGGGTATTCGGGTCAACAGCGTTGCGCCAGGCCCGATCTGGACACCGCTGATTCCGTCGACCATGCCTTCGGAGAAGGTGCAATCGTTTGGCGAAAACACGCCGTTGGGCCGCGCCGGTCAACCCGCCGAACTGGCGCCGGTCTACGTGCTCCTCGCCTCCGATGAAGCGAGCTATATCTCCGGGGCGCGGGTGGCGGTCACCGGGGGCAGACCCGTACTCTGACCGCGCCTCACCCACGGTCTGGCGTGCGCACTACGTGGCCGACAAATTAGGAACTCTGACGCGCAGCGCGAGCCCGCGAAGAAGCCGAGGCCGAGAGTGCCTGCGGCGCAACCGAAACCAATGTGGCTGCCAGCGAGCCTAGAGTTGGAGCGCTCAGAGAATGTCTGCTTTGGTTGTCGAGTACCTCGCAGGGTTAGCCGATGACGACGTATCACAAAGAAGGAGCAACCATGGCTACTGGAGAAACCGGGTTCGACGACGTAACGTTCGATCTTGTTTCAGTTCAACATCATTCGCTCAAGGCCGGTCACGATCACGGGCAATACGTACGTGATGCGAAGAACGCCGGCCTAGACGATGTTGCCTCGTTCTTCGAAGAGGTAATGGCCCCCGGCTCTTCGGTGCCTTTTCCGAGACGGGCCCTTGTTGTTGCGTGTGGCTTCGGTGACGGCCTCGCATGTGTATGTTCGCCATTTGTCTGAACCCGGCGGCGTTGACAGTGTTGTGCGCCTAGCGGATCCGGCTCCAGCTGACGGGCGTACCGTGCCGGGCGTGTGGTTGCCGCCGCTCATGCTCGAACCGCCTGGGTCAGCCATTTCGGGTTTGACGCCGTCGGACCCGGCGTGCTGGGCGGGGTCGTGCAAGAACTCAAGACGCACGGCAAAACGCTTGGTGTACACGGTGCACGATCTACACAACCCGCACCATCGTGAGTCGGACGCTCACGCCGAGCAGCAGGATGTGATCGTCACGGCTGCAGATGAGCTGGTCACGCTGACAACTGGTGCCGCGCAAGCAATTTGGGAACGGCGGGGACGCAGAAGCCAAGTCTCTCCGCATCCGCATGTGCTGGACAGCAGGCGGATCGCTCGATGCGGTGGGTGGGGGCGCCGACGCGTTCCACCAGTTCCACCTCACGACCGACCCGCCGGTACACCACCTCGACGACATTCTGCGCAACGCGGTGCTCTTTCATGACCCGTGGGGATGGTGGCCCATGCAGGGATGGTTGGCTGCCTTCGAGAGGGATGGTCTCATTGTCCGCGATGCCGACGGGCGTCCCCACCGCTCGAATAACGGTGACGGCGAACAGATCCGCGGCCACGCAACCGGCGGCTGCGAAAAGCGGTTAATCCGCCCTAAGCAGTATCAGGCAACTACCCGGAAATGTTGCGCTGTGCG
>NZ_JBAPMI010000283.1:0-5082 GCF_049278535.1 Mycobacterium sp.
CCCGGGCGCCTCGCCGGCTACATCGACCCGGTGCCCCCGACCGGCGCCAAAGGCAACGATGCTTTCAATCGGGCGGCCAGCGGCAACTGCCTGATGTGGCCGGACCGGATGCCCGAAGCCGCCAACATCGTCGACTGCAAAGACGAGCACCGCTTCGAGGTCGCCGAATCCATCGACATGCGGACCTTCCCCGGTTCGGAATACGGCCCGACCGCCCCGCCGCCGACGGCCGCCCGGATCGAACAGATCAGCCAGGAGCAGTGCGAGTCGGCGGTTCGCCGCTACCTGGGCGCCAAGTTCGACCCCAACAGCAAGTTCGTCATCAGCATGCTGTGGTCCGGCGACAAGGCGTGGCGACAATTCGGCGAGCGCCGCATGCTGTGCGGGCTGCAGCTGCCGGGTGCCGGCAACGAGCAGATCGGCTTCAAGGGCAAGGTTGCCGACGTCGAACAGTCCAAGGTCTGGCCGGACGGCACCTGCCTGGGCATCGAGCCGGCGACCAACCAGCCCACCGACATCCCGGTCGATTGTGCGGCGCCGCACGCAATGGAAGTCACCGGCACGGTCAACCTGCTCGCCAGGTTCCCTGAGGGGTTGCCCCCCGAGCCCGAGCAGGACGGCTTCATCAAAGAGTCCTGCACCAAGCTGACCGACGCCTACCTCGCGCCGGTGCAGTTGCGCAGCACCACGCTGACGCTGATCTACAGCACGTTGGCGATGCCCAGCTGGTCAGCCGGTAGCCGCCAGGTGGCGTGCAGCATCGGCGCGACGCTGGGTAACGGCGCCTGGGCGACGCTGCTCAACAGCGCCAAGGGCCCGCTGAAGATCAACGGCCAGCCCCCTGTGCCGCCACCGGACATTCCGCAGGAGCGGCTGAACCTGCCGCCGATCCCGACCGGCCCGACCCCGGGCGGAGGCGGCGCCTCGTCGACCGGATCCAACGGATCGTCCAGCTCGTCCAGCTCAAGCGGCTCATCCGGATCAAGCGGCTCGAGCGGCTCGCCCAGTCAGCGGCAGGGCGACCAACACCTTCCCGGGCAGGCACCCCCACCCGCACCAGCTCCGCAGGCGCCGGCTCCAGCTCCCGAAGCGCCACCACCGGCTCCCGAGGCGCCGCCGGGGCTGCTGCCGCCGCCTCCCGGGCCGGAACCCCCGCCGCCGGGGCAGTAACGGCATGGCCGTGCGGATGGATCCGCGACGGTTCGACGAGCTGGTTTCCGATGCGCTTGATTTGATCCCGCCAAAGCTGGCCGCGGTGATGGACAACGTGGTGGTGCTGGTCGCCGATCGTCACCCCGAGGAAGACGATCTGCTCGGGCTATACGAAGGTGTGGCCCTGACCGAACGCGATTCCCACTACGCAGGGTCGCTACCGGACACCATCACCATCTACCGCGACGCACTGCTGGACATCTGCGATCACGACGAGCAGGTCGTCGAAGAAGTGAAGATCACCGTGATGCACGAGATCGCCCACCACTTCGGTATCGACGACGATCGGTTGCACGAACTGGGCTGGGCCTAGCCCGGTGACGGTGCGGCGCGGCAACGCAAAGTTGTCCGCCTCTGGTGCTATGAACGGCGCATGGAATGTCGGGAATGCCAAGCCGGCCTGGAACACTGCCACGGCACGGTCATTCGCCACTGGCTGCACCGTTCGGAGTGCACAGACGAGGACTGCGCCGGCCCGGAGCTGCTGCCGCACACGTTCGTCGTGGACTGTGACGCCGTCGGCTGCGACTGCACGCACATCGACGCGCTGTCAGCCCATCGGATCGGAGCCTGACTCCACCGCATCGGCCACCGGCGTCGCGTCCGGCACCGGGTCGAACGGCGGCAACAGGGTGCCCCACTGCTCGCAATTCCACCGGCCGTCGGCGGCCGCGGTCAGGACCACCGCCTCGGTGTTGGCCAGATGATGATCGACCACGAAACTGCTTGGGACAGCGGCCAGTACGGCGGCCGTCAGCCGGATCGCCGCCCCGTGGCTGACCACGACGATGTCGCTGGTCCAGTCGTCCTCGTCGAGGTAGCGGATCCGTAGCTCGGTCAGCACCGGCAGATAGCGGTCCAGTACCTGGCCGGCGTTCTCCCCGCCGGGCATCGACACGTCCCGGTCGCCCTCGAGCCAGCGTTGGTAGACGGCGTTGAACTCTTCGACGGCGTCGTCGTGGTTGCGATTCTCCAGGTCGCCGACCTGGACCTCGTGGATACCCGTCACCTCGCGGGCCGGCACATCGACCACGGCGCTGATCTCCGCTGCGGTCTGCAGGGCGCGGGTGGCCACCGAATGCAGCAGCAGCCCGGGCCGCGAAGTCGCTGCATCGGCGAAAGCCCGGGCCTGCTCACGGCCCAACGGCGTCAGCTCGGCCCCCGGGGGTCGGGTGTCCAACCTCTTGTCGACGTTGCCGTAGGACTGCCCATGCCGCACCAATATCAGCCGGCCGCTCACCTCGCCGACCCGTCGTGCTCCGCGCCGCCGCGCAGCCCTGCCAGCCAGCGGGCCGCGTCGTCCGCCTGCGGTGGCGGCGCGCCGGCAACATCGCCCGTCGGCCAGGAACCCAGGTAGCGCACGTCGGTGCAACGCTGATGCAGCGCCTTGAGTGCCTCGGCGACCGCATCGTCGTCGATGTGGCCGACACAGTCCAAGAAGAACACGTAGGTCCCCAATTCGGTTCGGGTGGGCCGAGATTCGATGCGGGTCAGGTCGATGCCGCGCATCCCGAATTCGGCGAGCGTGGACACCAGCGCGCCGGGTGCGTTGTCGATCCGCAGCACCACCGAGGTCCGGTCGGCACCGGTGCGAGCCGGCGGCGGACCGGGCCGGCCGGCCAGCACGAAGCGGGTGCGCGCGTTGGCTTCGTCGACCACGCCGTCGGCCAGCGTCGACAAACCGCGATGCGCAACGGCCAGCGGCGAACTCACCGCGGCGTCGACCAGTCCATCGGCAACCTGTTGGGCCGCATCGGCGTTGGAGATCGCCGGGCGCAGTTCGGCGGCGGGCAGGTGCGCGGCCAACCACTGGCGCACCTGAGCCGCGGCCACCGGGAAGGCGGCCAGCGTGCGCACATCTTCGGCTGCCCGGCCGGGCTTGACGGCGATGCTGAATGCGACGTCCAGCGTCAACTCCGCGAACACCTGCAGCGGCGTCCCGATCGCCAAGCTGTCCAGCGTCGGCATGATCGAGCCGTCGATCGAGTTCTCGATCGGCACACAGGCGAACTCGGCGGCACCTTCGCGGACCGCGTCCAGCGCTGCGGTGGTGCTGTCGACCGGCAGCAGGTGCCAGTCACCCGCGCCACGCTGCGGAACCTTGCCGGCATCGGTCATCTGGTGCAGCGCCGCTTCGGTGAACGTCCCCGCGGGACCGAGATACGCGATGCTGGCCACGACCAAAACCCTATCGGGTGTACGTCTTGCGCCCCTCGATCATTCCTAGTTAAGTTAGGCTTACCTCACTTGTTAGGACGGTCGACGATGACGCTCGCTACTTGCCCGGCACCGACGACGGCCGAGCGGATCCGCAGCACCTGCGTTCGGGCAGGTGGTGCGCTGCTCGCAGTCGAAAGCGCCGAGCCGCAGACCACGCCGCTGCACCATTTGCTCGCCGACGGTTCGTTTGCCGTCGGCGTGCCGATCGGCGGCCCGGTGGGCGAGCAGGTCATCGACTGCGGCGCCGCGGGTGCCCCGGCGGTGCTGGAGTTGGCCGATTACGCGCCGTTGCCGCTGCGTGAGCCGGTCCGCTCGCTGGTGTGGATCAGGGGCCGGCTGCACCGGGTTTCGCCGCCGGCGGTGTCCGGGATGCTCGACCTGATCGCCACCGAGCACCCGCACCCTGCGCTGCTACAGGTGCAAACGCCGGGGTCCGGGCCCGTCGTCGATGGGGACACCCGGTACCTGCTGGCGCGGCTGGAAATCGCATCGGTGGTGGTGACCGATGCGACCGGCGCCGAGGCCGTCGACGCCGCGGCGCTGCTGGCCGCGCGGCCCGACCCGTTCTGCGCCTTCGAATCGTGCTGGATCAAGCACCTGGACACCGCTCACCGAGACGTAGTGGCGCGGCTCGCCGCGCGGCTGCCGGCGCGGTTGCGTCGCGGCGACGTCCGTCCGCTCGGCATCGACCGCTACGGCATGCGGCTACGGGTGGAAGGTGCCGACGGTGACCGCGATGTGCGGCTGCCGTTCCGCAAACCGGTCGACGACGTTGTCGCGCTGGGCCAGGCCATCCGGGTGCTGATGGGCTGCCCCTTCGTCAACGGCCTGCGAGCACGCCAGGACTGAACAGCCGCAGACCGGCGGTTACCGTGTCGGAGTGAATTCGCCGCGCACTGACGCCGACGGTCGGCCGTTGCGCATCGAGCTCGCGATCGTGCTCAGTGTGACGTTCGGCCTCAGCGCCGTCACCGCGATCCTGCAGCTTGTCGACTCGGTGCTGCGCGGGCTGAGCGCTCAGCGAATTCCGCTCAACCCGAAGCGGTCCTACTTCGACCTGATCGACCTCGGCCTGAATGCTGCCGTCGTCGTACAACTGGTCGCCTGGGGTGGTCTTGGCCTGTATCTGCTGTGGCGCACCGGTTTACGCCCTTCCGGTGTCGGGCTGGCTCGCTTGCAGTGGCGCACCGACCTGCTCGGCGGCGTCGGTCTGGCCGCCCTGATCGGTCTGCCCGGCCTGGCGCTCTACCTGGCGGCGCGGGCGTTGCACCTCAACGCGTCGGTGATCCCGTCCGGCCTGGGCGACAGCTGGTGGCGGATCCCGATGTTGGTGCTCACCGCCTTCGCCGACGGCTGGGCCGAAGAGATCATCGTCGTCGGGTATCTGCTCACTCGATTAGGCCAGCTGGGCATCGGACCACGCGCGGCGCTGGTGTGGTCGAGCCTGCTGCGCGGCGCATACCACCTCTACCAAGGGTTCGGCGCCGGGCTCGGCAATCTCGTGATGGGCCTGGTGTTCGGGTATGCCTGGCAGCGCACCGGACGGCTGTGGCCGCTAGTGATCGCGCATGGGCTGATCGACACCGTGGCGTTCGTCGGCTACGCCCTGCTGGCCGGCCATCTGCGGTGGCTGCATTGACCCAAGACGAC
>NZ_JBAPMI010000284.1:0-14284 GCF_049278535.1 Mycobacterium sp.
GGCGCCGCCGCGCAGCATCGCCGCGCCGACTCCCGGCGAGCCCAACACAGCCTTCGTGATGCCGGTGACCCGGATGCCTGTCGAGGCAAGCCGGTCAACCAGGGTCCGCGTGTTCTGCTCGATCTTGTCGAGATCGATCTCGACGCGGAGCGTCACACGGAGGTGTTCGTGTCGGCCACCGCCGCGAGCGCGGGGAAGGCCGTCAGCACCATGTCGACCAGATCCGACAACGGCCGGGTCAGAGGGTCGGTGACAGGGAGACCGAGCTGCGAATGATGCTCGGAGATAGCGTTGTTCAGCTCGTCGTCGGTCATCTCTTCGTGGTTGATCGTGACCCCGATGACGCGCGTGTCGGCGAACGCCTCGATCAGTGCGATCTCGCTGGCCGCGGTCGGCATCGGCATCATCGGAAAGTCGCCCAGCACTTTGCGTTTCGGCGCGTGCTGCACGATCACGCCGGCCGGTTGGCTGCCACGCAGGATGTGAGCCGACGTAATGTAAGCGGGGTGGCTGAGCGCGCCCTGGCCCTCGACCACGATCACGTCAGGATCCTCGCCCTCGAACGCCGCGACGACCTGGTGCTCGACCTCGCCTGAGCAGAACTGGGGGACCAGGGCATCCAGCGCGACGCCGTACTTCCCGCCCTGAATCAAAGTGGTCTGACCGGTGCCGACCATGACCGCGTTGACCCCGCGCGCTTTCAGCGCCTGGACCAGCAACGTGGCGGTGGTGCGTTTCCCGATCGCCCCGTCGGTGCCCAGGACCGCGATTCTGGGACATGTGACGTCGAAGATCCGGCCGGAAAATAGGTGCAGGTCGCGTTTGGCCTTCGGCCGGCGTACGTCGGTGATCGTGACGCCGGCGATCACGGCTGCCGCAACGAACTCGGCGTCGTCGTTGAGGAATTCGTGCAGCCCGTTGATGATGTGCATCCCGTGGGCGATGCCCTCGAGCAGCACGGCCCGCTGCTCGTCCGACAGCAGGCCGTCGGCCGGCGCCAGCCCACAAATCAGGTAGTCAGGGACGCGGCCGGCGTGCGAGATGGATTCGGCGAGCGATGCCAGCACCGGGATGCCATTTGCGGTGCCGTCGAGGAACTTCCCGGCATCGACTCCGGCTCGCAGGCTGTCGATGACGCTGAGGATCTGGTACCTCTCCGAGTGCCGGACCAGGCCGTTGGCCGTCTTACCGTCCTGTTCGCCGAACTGGCCCTCGCAGTAGACGATCGCGGTGGAACCGACGGGCACCGCAAAGGGAGTTGCCGGAAGGGTCCACTCACTCACTGTGGACGCGTCGAGAGAAGGGGTATCGCTGGCGAGCGAAGTCATGAGGTCCTCTGAGAAGTCTCAGAGAAGGCGACGGGATCGTGGCGGGGCGGTGAGCCCAACGTTCAGCAAGTGATCTGCCCTGAGGGCCGGCAAGATTACCGGCGTGTTAACTCTACCCGATCTGTACTGACGGTCCTGCTTCCGCCCAACCCCGAGCTGTTACGACAGCCGTGCGTCTCTCATCTTCTTGCCGAGCTCCAATGCTTCGGCGAATCGGGTCGGACCTTGGGTAGCGCCTATCAGCGTGCCGATCTTTTCGGTGTCGACGGTCTGACCGCCTGCTCCCCAACTGCCCTCGGGGATTTCGACAAACACGACGTGGAGTCGCATCAGATACGACGGCGCGATGCGGATGCCTCCCTCCTGCAGCACACTGCCGTCGTCGCCGATCACATCGACGAACGCTTGTGCCACATCACGCTGCATCTGGTCACGTCGTGGCTGACTGAAATACGACGCGGCGACGAACGCTTCCACCGTCCAGAACACCTTTTCCGGGTGCTCCGACAACGCCACTCCGCCCGGAAAGCAGTTCTCGACATCGAGTTCGTTGAAGAACATCCCGGTTTTGGCCGTTCCGCTTTCCGTGACCGGGTCGACCTCCTGGCGGATCAACGCGTGCACGAGTTTGGGTGCGAGTGCAACCTTCTGCTCGGCGGACAGCGCCCCTTTGGGGCAGTTGACGCGAATGAATGGCATGTCTTGTCCTTTCGTGTGGACGGCGGTCAGTGCGTGCCGATCGCCGAAACAGGTTGCAGATAAGGGAATTGCGAGCCGAAGAGGGCAGGATCGGGCGCTATGCGGGTACCCAGCGGCGAATTGGTCAGCAGTGTGAGCATGCAGTCCATCACGTTGTCGCCGAGTGCGCGCCCGTTGAATCCGGTGTAGTCGAAGGATGCCGCGCTGCCGATGAGGTAGGGCAGCGTCAACGATTCGATCAACGACGCCACACGACTGCCGTAGACGTCCGAATCGGGCGCGGTGCCAGCGGCTTTGGCATAGCTGCTGACGGTCGTCGCCGCGTCGGCCAGGAACGGGGCGGCGTCGTCGGATGGACTGCTGCGGTTGAACCGTTCGCGCGACTCGGCGTCGGGCAGGTAGATATGCGTGAACAGGGGGAGCCCCCAGCGCGCGACTTGCTGTTCGGGCGCATGACCGAATAGCGACACCGTGGACCACGAGTGAACCTGAACGCCGTTGCCGATCAACGAGTTCGGCACCTCGAGCACGATGGCGGCGACGGATCGGTCGTGAAAGAAATTCACGTGGTGATCGAAGGCCTCCGGCTCGTACCTGCCGTCGGCGAACGCCGCCTTGAACTTCTCCAGCGCGGCCGCGTCGCCGGCGAAGGCGTCACGAACCACACCGGCGAACGCTCGCACACCGGAGCCGTCATCGAAGGTTTTGTTAAGACTCGTTGCGGCGATGACATCACCGGCGAGGCCGTGAGGTGTTGTGTCGCTGCGCAACACGTCAAACCGCTGCGAATCCGGGTCGTCGGTGAAGCGGACCTTGAACGTCACGTCTTCTCGGCCATCGTCGTCCGTATCGAATCGGAATGCGTAGATGGCCTCATCCCGAAAGGGCGCAGCTGTTTGCGCTGTCGCGGCCGGATTGACCGTCATCGCCATCACCGTGGTGCTGGGGCTACCGGCGAACAGATACATGTCGCACAGGTTCAAACGAGGATCCTGGCGGGCGGTCGGGGTGTCGAAATGATGCGACAACGGCTCTGCCTTCCTGTTCAATCCGGCACCGTCGGCAGCCCGAACAGCTGTGACCGGACATCGATCACACCTTGGACGGGTGAATCTGGCTGGAGGGGGTGACAGGCCACATTATTAGCAGCAGCCTGGGCGACATGAGTAGCGAATTCGAATCCATCTCGACCGGCGTCGCCGCACACATCGGACGCTATGCCGATGCCGTGCGAATACCAGCGGGCATGGAGGTGATCCATACGTCTGGCACGCCAGGGTTACGTGCCGACGGGACGCTGCCCGAGGACTTCAGCGAGGAGGTCGCACAGGCGTGGCGCAACGTTGAGGAGGCACTGAGCCGGGCCGGCGCCACGCTGGCCGACATCGCCAGCGTCCGGAGTGGCTGATCAGCGCCGACGACCTGCCGGCCTACGCCGCGGTCCGTTCCAAGGTGATCACGCACAAGCCGGTGTTCATGCTGGCTATCATTCCGGCGTTGGTCTGGCCCAACATTCGCGTTGAGATCGAAGTCACAGCGATCCGTCGACCGGCTACCTGAGCTCAGCTGCCGCGGGGCTCAGCGTCCGCCGTGGATCGCGCCGACCGCGAAGTCGGCAGCCTGGTCCGTCATCCCGTTCGTTTTGTAGGCGCTGTGGGCGGCCCGGCTGAATCCCTGGCCCGACGAGCACACCGGGTCTTGGGGTGCGCACAGATCGATCGTCTTATGGGTGTAGAGCGGCCCGATGTTGATCGGCGGGGCGTTGCGATCGACCAGGTTGAGGAATCCGTTGGACGGCTTGCCGAACAGCGCGACCGCGGCAACGTGCGAGGCGGCGTTGGGTGGCAGCGGACCCGCAATGCCTTCCGGCAGGGCGTATCCGGGTGGAACGCTGTCGGCGGTGATGTAGGCCGCGATCGCCGCGCCCTGCGAGTAACCCCCGAGAACGATCTTGCTGTTGGGGCACGTGTTGACGGTGTCGAGGACTCTATTGGCGGCATCGGCAATGCCGTCTGCAGCTTGCGAGAAGTTCAGCGAAGCAGGGTAATTGACCGGATACACGTCGACCGAATTGCCGCCCAGACGGGATGTGAGCGCGTCAGAGAATTGTTGTCCGACTGCGCCGGGACCAGGTGGCTCCATGGTGCCGCGGGCGAAAATGACCTCGACGTCTGCGCACTGTCCATCCGCGGCGGCCTTGCTGATCGCCGGGGTCGCTACAGCCGCGGTAAAGAACACCGTGAGGACCGCTGCCCACTGCAGGACTCTGGTCGTCGACTGCGCGCACCATGACAGGGGCGATATGCCATAGCGGGTTGTGTCGTGCACGGTGTTGCCTTTCGTCGAACGAGGATGCTTTTTGGAGCGTATGCGCGGTAAGACTCTCGCGCAGTGCGGGCGTCGGCGTCGGTGCCGTGGGTCATTTTGATATCCCATACTGGCGGTGGTCAAACTCAGACCGTTACAACGCCGGTACGGACGGTCTTCATTCCGTACTGGACGGCCGGAAAGGAAACTGCAGGTGACCGGCGGCACCACAAACCAAACAACATGCAACGAAACAGCAGCTGAAGCGTTGTTTTTCCCGATCGATGCGGGGTTCTGCGGCGACGATTAGGTTTTCGCTTCGATTCGCAATACGCTTGCGCGCGGTTTGTTCTCGACTCAGGAAAGCGGCCATGCCCACTCAGCCCGTGCTGGTGCGCCCACGACGTGTACGCAGCGCCCAGCGATTCGCTTCCCGCGTTACATGTCCAACGGTCGGCCAGTGCTTCGACGTCGAAGTCAGCCGTGACGCAGACGGCTGGACGATCCGGATCCCCGAGATCGACAGGGTCACCCACGCCAGCCGCCTTGCGGCGGTGGAATTGGCGGCGCGGGAATGCATCGCAGTCTGGACCGGCATCCCGATCGGTTATGTCGCCGTGCACGTCAAGAGCGAGATCGGCTGACGCCGGCCTTCATTATTGGCCGAGGTGTATCTCGAGCGTGACCTCACCGCGACGGTGACCAAGAACGCTCATCAGCATGACGGTGTTTGCGGCAATCGCCGCTCTGACCATGGCAGCGTGCGTCGGCTACTACTTGGGTCGGCGCGCGGGCTCGGCGCCGTCAACCTGGAAGAAGCGCACGAGTCGGATCGCGTTGGGAAGGCGGACAGCCAACCTGCTCGTTTTGGTAGCCGCGCGCCGTGTCCGGCACAGGTTCCGGGCTGAGCCCGTGGTCGAGCTGTTCGGGCTGAGAATCCTTGCGCCACTTGATCTGCTGCGGAGTAGCGTTACGCGGATGCGCTCCTACCGAGGCGCGCCAGGTTGGTGAGGCAACGGTATGTCAACGCTTGAGGGCAAGATCGCGTTCGTGACCGGCGCATCGTCGGGTCTCGGTGCGCAGACCGCCCGGCTCTTATCACGCCAGGGCGCAACGGTTTTCGGCATAGGTCGAGACGATGGGCGGTTGTCCGAGGTTTTCGCCGATGTCGAACATGGTTCCTACGCGTCGGTGGACATTGCGTCGGCGCAGGCCTGTCGGGACGCGGTCGAGCAGTGCGTGCGTCAACTGGGCGGCTTGGACGTCTTGGTCAACATCGCTGGGCGACACCAGATGCGCCGGACGGAGTCGATGACCGACGACGACTGGGCACAAGATCTGGCGGTCAACCTCAACGGGCCGTTCCACCTGTGCAGGGCGGCACTGCCTTATCTGCTGCAGCGAGGCGGCAACATCGTCAATGTCAGCTCCATCGCCGGCGTCGAAGGCCAGGCCTATTCGGCCGGCTACTGCGCCGCCAAGCATGGCCTGATCGGGCTTACCCGCGCTCTGGCGGTGGAATACACGGCGGATCGTCTGCGAGTCAACGCCGTTTGCCCGGGCGGCATGCTGACGCCGCAAATCGAGCAGTTCACGGCGCCCGAGAACCCGAACTACGACCTGATCATGCGCACCGCCTCACCACGCGGCATGATGCAACCCCTCGACGTAGCGAACGTGATCGCATTCCTGGCCAGCGACGCCGCAGCCGCCATCCATGGCGCCGTGTACCGGGTCGACAACGGCAAGGGCGCCGGCTAGGTACAGCTAGGGGGTCATGAGCCGGTGAAGCGAGGCTCCCGCTGCTCGGCAGTGGCTGAGACCCCTTCGACGAAGTCCGCTGTGGCCGCGAGCCGGATCTGCTCGGCTTGCTCGTGAGCAGTCGCCGCGCGCACTCGATCCGCCAGGTCGCCACGCAACGTCTGACGGATGGACGCAACCGCGAGCGGGGCGCTGGAAGCGATCTCGGCGGCGAAGGCGTGCGCGGTCGATCGCACCGCGTCGTCGGTTGCCAGGCGGTCGGACAAGCCGATACGTGTCGCTTCCTCGCCGTCCACCACGCGGCCGGTGTACAGCATCTCCTGAGCGCACTGCATCCCGACCACCGCCGGCAACGTAACGGTGATCCCGAATCCCTGGTGCAGCCCAAGGCGGCTGAAGTTTGCGATGAAACGCGTGGACGGCCCGGCGACGCGGAAGTCGGCCACCAGCGCCAAACCGAGGCCCCCGCCGACCGCCGCACCTTGCACGGCGGCGACGATCGGTGTGCGGGCAGCGAATAGTCGCACGGCCTCGTCGTAGAGCGAACCCGTGGAGCCTGCGACCGATGGTTGGCTTCCGCTGAGGGCGCCCGGCAGATCTGCGCCCGCGCAGAAATGCCGGCCAGACGAGCACAGCACGATCGCCCGCGCGTCCGCGTCAACATCGAGACGCTCGAAGGTGTCGGCCAGCCCGGCGATGAGTCCGGCGTCGAAGTGGTTACGCGTGCCGCGTTCGAACTCGACTGTGGCGACGTGGTCGGCGGATACCTCGACCTGGATCTGATGGCTCATGGCTTTCGCACAGCCACTGTCAGGCGGCTCGCGCCGACCAGCTGAAGCTCTGCATGTCGGGAATTCGAGACGTGAGTAGCGAGGCCACGTCGCGGCCGATCTGATCGGCGGTAGTCAGCGACGTCTCGGAATCCAGGAATCCTTCGACTTCGACACGCAGGGTTCGCCCCGTCCATCGCGCGCGGGCGTGTGCATGCTGGACCCCGGGCACTTCGATGGCGGCGGTCTCGGCGGTGGTGATGATTTCCGGGTCTACGCCGTCGAGCAGGCGATGGGCGATGTCCGCGGTTACCTCCCAGCCGACATGACAGATGAACCCGGTCACGATGATTCCCGCGATCGCGTCACCCCATGCCCAGCCAAGAGCCACCCCGGTCAGCCCGAGCATGGCGCCGGCCGAGGACAGCGCATCGAGCCACGAGTGCTTGGCATCGGCCACCATGGTTGCTGAGCGGATCCGCCGGCCAACCGTCAGTTTGTATCTCGCCACCAATTGGTTGCCGGCGATTCCCACCGCGGCGGCGGCGATTCCCCAGCCAACGTGTCCCGTGCTGCCGTGGCGCAACAGCTTCTCGATGCTTTCGAACCCGGCGACCAAGGCACTACCCCAAATCACCAGCGCCACACCGATTCCGGCGAGATCCTCGGCGCGCTCGAAACCATAGGGGTAACGCTCGGTGGGGAGTCGGCGCGACGCCCGGAACCCGACGAATACCAGGACGCTGGTCGATACATCGGACAAGTTGTGCAACGCGTCACCCAGCAGTGCGACCGATCCCGACACCAACGCGATGACCAGTTCGACCATTCCGGTTAACGCCAACCCCAGGGCGCTGATCGCAATCGCGCGGTTAGCCTGTCGGCGTTCGTCCGCATCGTCGGTGGTGATGTCGAGTGGAAAACTTACCGCCGGGTCGCGGGCTCCGTTGATCTGATGCATACGGGTAAGAATGCCTGCCGCCGGCGGTATCGCAAAGCCTGGACGGCATCAGCCCTTGACCTGAAGCAAGGTTGAGGTTTTAGCCTCATCGCATGACAGATAGCGTGATCTCATCGGGCAATGGCTGGTCCGAAGAATTGAGTTCGATCGGTGCGCTCCGATTCGCCCGCCGCTCAGCGCATTTCGAGGACACCGTCCGCTTCTACCGCGACCTGGTCGGCTTGCCGCTGCGCGCCACGTTCGGCGACAGTTATGGCAGCACCGGAGCGATATTCGGCTTACCCGGCTCGGCGCTGACCTTCGAGATCGTCGAGGCCACCGAACCGGTTGCGATCGATAGTCACGAACAGCTGTGCTTGTATTTCCCCGATGCCGCGGCTCAGCAACGAGCGACTTCTCGCCTGGTGGCGGCTGGTGTCAAACCCGTTGACTCGCATCCATATTGGGCAGCGTCCGGATCGGTCACCTATAGCGATCCGGACGGTCGTGAGGTGGTATTCGCGCCGTTTATCTTCGGCGTCAACGAACCGGCAGAAGGGGGCGCGTCCGGCGAGCACTGGGCCGCGCCGTAAACAGGCGGAAGGCCACCGGGGTCGGGTCCACCGGTGGCCGTCCTCTGTGCTGGCCTGTTCGCAGCTACTTCTTGAAGGCGTCCTTCACGTGCTCGGCCGCGTCCTTGACGCTGGACTTCGCCTGGTCGAGCTTGCCTTCGGTGCGAGTCTGGTCGTCGCCGGTGGCCTTGCCAAGACCTTCTTTCGCCTTACCTGCGATGTCATCGATCTTGTTGCTCACCTTGTCGTGGGCTCCCATGCGCTTCAGCTCCTTTGCTTTCAACACTGCTGCTTCGCGTCGGGAGGACTACCCGGCCCGAAAGCCGGTCAAACCAGGTGTGCGAGATTGGCACGATGCGAGTCGCGATTCTCGACGATTATCAGAACGTCGCGTTGCGCATGGCTGACTGGTCTGAGGTGGCGGCCAAAGCTGAAATCACCGTCTTCAACGATCACCTCGCCGATGTCGATGCCGTCGTTGAGCGACTGGCGCCGTTCGACGTGGTGTGCGTCATGCGTGAGCGCACACCGTTGCCGCGTAGCGTCATCGACCGCTTGCCGCGGCTGAAGATGATCGCGTCGACCGGGCCGTTCAACGCTTCGATCGACGTCGCAGCCGCCAAGGAGCGTGGCATCTACGTCAGCACCACCGGCGGCTACGTCGAGTCGACGATCGAGCTCACCTGGGCGCTGATCCTGGCCACCGCCCGCAGGATTGTGGACGAGTCCGCTTCGGTGCGCGCCGACGGCTGGCAGGTGTCGGTCGGCCGGCAGTTGGGCGGCGCCGTGCTGGGCGTACTGGGGTTGGGGCGGATCGGCAGCCGGGTGGCGCAGGTCGGCAAGACGTTCGGGATGGACATCATCGCGTGGAGCACCAACCTGACACCGGAGGCCGCCGAACAAGCCGGGGCGACCTATGTGTCCAAAGACGAGTTGCTCAGCCGCGCCGACGTCCTAACCATCCATCTGGTGCTCAGCGAGCGCTCTCGCGGCCTGATCGGCAGCGCCGAACTGGCGCTGATGAAGCCGACGGCGTTGCTAATCAACACATCTCGTGGCCCGATCGTCGACGAGTCTGCCCTCGTCGAAGCTCTGCGATCGCAGCGCCTCGCCGGCGCCGGCCTCGACGTCTTCGACACCGAGCCGCTACCCGCCGGGCACCCGCTGCGGTCGCTGGAAACCGTGGTGGCCACCCCGCACATCGGATACGTCGCCGAGCAGGTCTACCGGGTCTTCTACGGGGAGGCCGCGGCCAAGATCGCCCGATGGCTGAGCCAGGGCAGCAGCGGCTGAATTCGACGCACGACGACGGGCCCACCATGCATCAACGAGGCCCAGTAGCGCTGACACCGCCACGGCGAGCGCCCAGCCCAGCAAGATGTCGACGACGAAGTGCTCCGCGGAGTACACCAGCACGAAGGCCATTGCCAGCGGGTAAGCCACCAGCAACGGGCGCCACCCGCGCCTGACCCGCCGCCACAGGAAGATCGAAATCATCGCGGTCAATGCGGCGTGCAGCGAGGGAATCGCCGCGACCAGGTTCACGCTGACCTGCCCCGAGTTGACCAGCGCGGTGGCCGACTGCATGTGCAGCGTTCCCCACCCGCGGGTGGAGATCCGCTCCACGAACTGGTTGGCGCCGGGCTGGCTCATGTGCATCGCGCCCAGCAGTCCGCCGTCGGTGACGCCTGCTGGGAATCGGAACATGCAGGGTGGGTTGGCCGGGCCACCGGCGATGTCGGCCGGGGTGCAACGCGCAGCCGCCCACGGCGGAGCCGCCGGCAGCACCACGTACACGGCGACAGCGGCGAACGACAGCACAACGAAACGGCGGACGAAAGCCGCCCAGTCGGTCCGGCTGTACAGCCAGAGCACTCCGGCGACCACATACGGCAGGATGAAAAACGACATGTAGATGCTGCTGATGATCACTTCCCACCACGGTGGGAGCGGCATTTTGATGCGTTCCTGCAGCCATACCGTCGGGACGGTGCCGAAAAACAACCAGCGGTCTGCGTCGGGCTGGAATCGCCAGAGCGTGGGGGCCCCGAGCGCGTCGGCCGCACCGCGGCTGAGGTCGTAGAGCACCAGCACGAGCGCGAACGGCAGCCAGTCGCGCACCACCGCGAACACCTTGTGCCCGCGGCCGATGCTGGCGGCGACGAGCCCGGTGGCGATGTAGAGCAACAGCAGTTCGCGGTTGAACGCGACCCCGTCCGTCACCGTTCGGTAGGTCACCGCCAGAGCCCAGGTGGTGACGGCTGCCCGCCGCGCCCAGGCGAGCCAACGATCGCGGTGGGCCGGATCGGATTCGCCGGGGGACACGGCTTGCTGGGCTGGTATGGAGGAGGACCGGTGTGGGCGGCGCCCGCCGGGCCCCACCTGTGGGTCACGCTTGAACAGCCGGACCCGGCCATCGGTTGTTACTGACACCAGTCCAACCTTATCCTTTTCCGGTTGTTTTCCATCCGTTCATTCTTATGGTGAAGTAATATTAAACCAGACAATCGGCCAAAAACGCTGCAGGCGAACGGTTTTAACGGAGGTTTAGCGCTAGGTCGCGTGTCGCTATGCCGTGGGGGTGGATTCGGGTTTACCCGTCAAGGTGCATCAGGGCCAGAACACTCCACTGTCGTTGCACCTTGCGCTCTTCCGCGGTGGAGATCATGCCGGACGGTGCGAACATTCTCGACGGTACCGGGTCGTCTTCGGTCAGCGGAATGCCGCCACCGCGAATTATCTTGAATAGCGCGGTAATTGCAGCCAACAGCACGATCAGGACGACGGCCGCGAAGAGGACTGACAGCGTGCCCTGGATGAACGTGTTTCTGATGACGTCGGCCAGCTGATCGGCGGTCTTCGCAGACCCGAACGCCGTCTTACCCGATGCTTTGGCAGCGACGTACTGGAAATGCTGCGTCCAGTAGCCCACGTTGGGGTCGGCGGAGAAGATCTTCTGCCACGACGCGGTCAGCGTGACCGTCAGATCCCACAAAAGGGGGATCCCCGGGATCCACGCCCACTTCACACAACCCTTCTTGACGACCACCACGGTGACCACGGTCAGCGCGATCGCGGCCAGCAATTGGTTGGCAATGCCGAACAGCGGGAACAGCGTGTTGATACCGCCCAGGGGGTCGGTCACGCCCATCAACAGAATGCTGCCCCACGCGGCCGCCACCGCCAGGCTGCAGATCCATACGCCCGGGCGCCAGCCGGGGTTGCGCAGTTTGGCCAGCGGGCCGCCCAGGTTGCCGAGTGCGTCGGAAAGCATGAAACGCGCGACCCTGGTGCCGGCGTCGACGGCGGTCAAAATGAATAATGCCTCGAACATGATCGCGAAGTGATACCAGAACGCTTTGAGGCCCGCGCCGCCCAAAACCCGTTGCAGCACTTCGGACATGCCGACCGCAAGAGTCGGTGCGCCGCCAGTGCGCGACACGATCGACTTTTCACCCACGCTGGCCGCGGCCTGATTGAGGTCGGCAGCAGTCACCGGCGGGCCTGACAGGCCAAGGTGATTCACGTAGTCCGCGGCGGTTGCGGCGCCGCCGCCGGTGCGAGCGACCGGCGCATTGAGGGTGAAATACAGATGCTGGTCCAGGATCGCGGCACTGATCAGTGCCATCACCGCCACGAATGATTCGGTGAGCATGCCGCCGTAACCGATCAGCCGCATCTGGCTTTCCTTCTCCAGCAGCTTCGGCGTCGTGCCCGACGAGATGAGTGCGTGAAAGCCCGATAGCGCGCCGCACGCGATGGTGATGAACAAAAACGGGAACAGCGACCCGGAGAACACCGGTCCATCACCACGCGTGGCGAAGCGTGAGATCGCGGGCGCCTGCATGACCGGATGCGCGATGCAAATCCCGATCGCCAGCAAGACGATGGCTCCCACCTTCATGAACGTGGACAGGTAATCGCGAGGCGCGAGTAGCAACCACACCGGCAGCACGGATGCCAGGAAACCGTAGCCGACGATCAACCACGACACGGTCACCGGGGATAAGTTCAACCACGTTGCACCCCAAGCTGTTTCGCCGACTAAGTGGCCGGATGCGACGGCGAGCATCAACAACACGAAGCCGATCACGGACACTTCGGCGACTTGACCGGGGCGTAGGAAACGCAGATAGCAGCCCATGAACACGGCGATCGGAATGGTCATCGCGATGGAGAACACGCCCCACGGGCTTTGGGCCAGTCCTCGCACCACCACCAGCGCGAGCACCGCGATGATGATGACCATGATGACGAAGGCCCCGACCAGAGCGGCGGCACCGCCGATGGCGCCGAGCTCGTCGCGGGCCATCTGACCGAGTGAGCGGCCGCGCCGGCGGGTGGAGATCCACAGCACCAGATAGTCCTGCACCGCGCCGGCGAACACCGCGCCGACCACGATCCAGATGCTGCACGGGAGATAACCCATCTGGGCGGCAAGCACCGGCCCGACGAGCGGTCCGGCTCCGGCGATGGCGGCGAAATGGTGGCCGAACAATACCCGTCGATCGGTGGGTACGTAGTCGGTGCCGTCATCGAAAACCTCTGCAGGCGTTGCGTGGTCGTCGCGAGGATGGACGATCTTCGTCTCGATCAGGCGCGCGTAGAACCGGTATCCGATGACGTATGTGCAGATCGCCGCGATGACGAACCACACCGCGTTGACCGTCTCGCCGCGAACGAAGGCGATGATCATCCAGGCCACGGCGCCGAGCACGGCGATCGCACCGAAAAAGATCTTGTGCGGCGTGCGGATCGGGGAGTGGTCGATGATGGCGACCGGGGGCAGGTCGGCGTCGGTGTGGATGTAGCTCAGGTGTTCGGTGTCGGGCGTCGGCTGCGGGGGTGCTGCCACGGCGCCTCCTGTCGGGTGCACACGCCGAATTGGGCCGCTGGCAGCTTAACCCTCGTACATTGCGCGCACGGTGTCGATGGTGTCGGCTTCGTCGGGCCCCTTGTCGTCGCGGTAGCGCAGCACCCGAGCGAAGCGCAGCGCCAAACCGCCGGGGTAACGCGAGGACCCCTGGATACCGTCGAACGCCACCTCCACGACTTGCTCCGGTCGCACCCGCACGACGTAGCCCTCGGTGCCGCCCACCGCCAATTCCTGAAACCGCGCGGTCTGCCATTCCAGCATCGCGTCGGTCATCCCCTTGAACGTCTTGCCCAACATCACGTAGCCGCCGCTGGCCGGGTCGAGGGCGCCCAGATGAATATTGGACAGCTTTCCGGTGCGGCGGCCCGATCCCCACTCGACAGCCAGCACCACCAGATCCAGGGTGTGGACCGGCTTGACCTTGAGCCAGCCCGCTCCGCGGCGCCCCGCCTCGTAGGGCGCGGTCAGTGACTTGGCCATCACGCCCTCGTGCCCCGCGGCAAGCGTTGTCTCCAGAAAGCTCGCGGCCGCACCGGGATCCGACGTGACCAGGCGATCGACCCGGTTGTCTGCGGGCGCGATGTCGTCGAGCGCCGCGGTGCGCTCACTGGTTGGCGCGTCGAGCAGGTCGACACCGTCGCGGTGCAGGATGTCGAAGAAGAAGACCGACAGCGGCTGGGCGATGCGGGCAGCCTCGACGTCGACCGACCGGCCGAAGCGTGACCCGGTGACCTGGAAGGGCTGCGGCCTGCCGTCCGGGCGTAACGCGATCGCCTCCCCGTCGGCGATCAACTCGCGGACCGGTAGCGCCAGCGTCGCCACCACCACCTCGGGCAACCGAGCTGTGACGTCGTCGAGGCTTCGGGTGTAGATGGTGACCTGATCGCCGGCCCGGTGGATCTGCACGCGAGCGCCGTCCAGCTTCGCCTCGAAAACAGCTGTGCCACCGAGCTTTTCCAACGCTTCGCCTACGCCGGACGCAGTCTGCGCCAGCATCGGGCCGACCGGCCGCCCGACCCGCAGCGTGAACT
>NZ_JBAPMI010000285.1:0-14368 GCF_049278535.1 Mycobacterium sp.
TCCCGGTTCCAGTAGCCGGCTCCCATGTTCTGGCCGTGCAGCCAGATTTCGCCGACCCGCCCGTCGGGCAATTCGGACGCCGTCTCGGCGTCGACGATGACCGCGCATTGGTCGACGCCGATCTTGCCGGCAGAAGCCTGCGCGACGGCGTTCGGCGCGTCGGCGGCGACCTCGACGAACTCCCTGTTGTTCAACGCTTCTCGGTCGACGTGAATGATCCTGGGCGCCTCGTCCATCGGTGTGGTCGAGACGAACAAGGTGGCCTCGGCCAGGCCGTAGGACGGCTTGATCGCCTCCTCCCGGAAGCCGTACGGACCAAACGCGTCGTTGAACTTACGCAGCGACGCCGCCGACACCGGCTCGCTGCCGTTGAGGATCGCCTTGACGTTGCTCAGGTCCAGCGGCGGCTCGCCCTCTTTGGGCAGGCCACGCAGCGCTGCGTGTTCGAAGGCGAAGTTCGGTGCAGCAGAGAGGGTCTGGCCTGTTTCACCTTCCTTGCGCGCGAGCTCGCGGATCCACCTACTGGGCCGCCGCACGAAGGCCGCGGGTGTCATGAAGGTGAAGTGGTAGCCGACCACCGTCGATAACAAGGTGGTGATCAGGCCCATGTCGTGGAAGAACGGCAGCCAGCTCACACCGCGGTCGCCGTCCTGGCCTTCCATGGCGGTGATCACCTGGACCACATTCGTCGGCAGGTTCAGATGCGTGATCTCGACGCCGGTCGGGGTGCGGGTGGAGCCAGAGGTGTACTGCAGATACGCGACGGTGTCCTGACTGGCCAGCACCGGCTGCCAGGTGGTGGCAACGTCGTCGGGCACTGCGTCTACGGCGATGATGCGTGGCCGCTCCTTGGCAGGGCGGCTGCGGAAGAACTTGCGGACGCCCTCGGCGGAGTCGCTGGTGGTCAGGATCGCCGAGGGGGTGCAGTCGTCGAGCACGGCGTGCAACCGGCCGACGTGCCCCGGCTCGGCGGGATCGAACAGCGGCACTGCGATCCGGCCGGCGTACAGCGTGCCGAAGAACGCGACCAGGTAGTCCAGGCTTTGCGGGCAGAGGATTGCGACGCGGTCACCGGGCTGGGTGACCTGCTGCAGCCGGGCGCCGACCGCACGGTTACGGGCACCGAACTCGGCCCACGACATGTCCCTCGCGATACCGTCGCGTTCGGTGGAGAAGTCCAGAAACCGATAAGCCAGCTGGTCCCCGCGCACCTTGGCCCACTTCTCGACGTGACGAACAAGGTCCGTGTTATCTGGAAACTTGATCTTGCCGTTCACGATGAATGGGTTGTGGTAGGCCATGCCGCTCTCTCCTTCACCACGCTGCTCGGGTTAAGTCTGTGTGAGCCTCACCGACGATGTCATCGGACTCTGGTCGGTCTGCGGGAACACCACACCTTGCCTGCGTAGGGCTGTCGCGAACGGCAAACCTCTCAGAGGCTACCGAAGCACGCTGAGAGCTCCACGCATGGACGCGATAGACCGGCCATAGCTGCTCTTAAATTTCTCTTAATGTTAGTGGGCGGTTGGCCGCGGACCAAATCCGAAGCTACAGCTTGTTGCAACTGTGACCTTCGACGCCGGGCCGACTTGGACGCCGGACCGAAGGTGTGGGCGTTTTACCGCGCCATGGTCAGCTGTGTTTGGGCTCAGCTGTGTTTTGGATGGGGAGCGTTCTCGATTGTGGTGTGCGCCCAATTCAGCGTCCACTCGGTGGATGGCTGGCCGTCCAGGCCCCAGAACTGAGTGGTGCCGTACAGCGCATGCACCGGCTGACCCGCGCCGCCGGCCAGGATGTCCATCGTCCTGGGCAGATTCGCGAGGCTGAAGGCCTCCGGCGGAGCCGCGCAGATCAGATCGCCGGGTCCACAAATCTCATTGGTCTTGCCGTTGAGCGCGCCGAAACCGCCCGGCCGCGGGCCGGTCATCGTCAAGCCGAGGCTGGACAGCACGGGCACCTCGTGCAGGATGATCTCGGCGCCTTCGCCCGGCGGATTGGGGCCGATGTCCTGGCCCACCCCCGTTTGGCGGCGGCCGTCAGCGATCAACGTCACACCGAGCACCAGGTCATCGTCGACCGGTCCACGGCCGTTGCCGATGTCGCTGGCGATGTCACCGGCGATCACCGCGCCCTGTGAGAAGCCCACCAGCACATAACTGGTCAACGGGCACTTGACGTTCATGTCCGTCAACGCCTTGACCGCCGCCCGGCTGCCCTCGGCGCGGCTGTCGTTGTAGGAGATCTGCGGGTCGTTGCTCAGCGGGTTATGGAACTGAGCGGTGTAGGGGACGGTGTAGGTCTCGACCCGGCTCGAGTTGAACTGCTCGCGGATGGGCCGGGTGACGTTGAGCAACAACGCCTTCGGGAACTGGACCGGGTTGAGCGGGTCGTCCTGCAGCGAGGACTCCCAGGTGCCGGGGATCGCGATCAGCTGCACGTCCGGGCAGCTGGAATCCTGCGAGGCCGGCCGCGGCTTGTGCGGGTAGGTCGAACTGCCGGTCGGCGGCACGATGCTGGGCGGCACCGCGCTCGGCGGGGTTTCCCGCTGCCGCAGGACACCGACCACCGCGAGGATGACCAGCCCGACCACCAGCGCTACGGCGGCGGCGGCGATCAACGCCAGAATGCGACGACGGCGTTTCCGCCTGGAATTCACAGCCATGGTCTCCTGCTAGCAGAGTCGGTCGATGGCACAGCCGAGCTGCCGTACAGGTTCGGTCGTACGGGGCCGTCGTGCTTTGGTTCACGGTACCGGTTGGCGGTACCGGCCCCGGTTGACGCTCTAGCGGATCGCCCCGACGATGTCGCCGGACATCGCGCCCAGCTGCCCGCTCCACGAGCCCCAGTCGTTGTTGCCGCCGCCCGGGAAGTCGAAGTGACCGTTGTGTCCGCCGACGTTGCGGTACTCCTGGTAGAAGAACCGGGCGTTACCCATCGCCTCGCCGGCCTGACCGATCATCGCCGCGGCGTCGCCGCCCATGCTCATCGGGCTCCAGACCCAGATCCGTGAGTTGTTCTGCGCCAGCATCATTGCGTGCACCTCGGGGTCGTGCCATTTCCACCGGCCCAGCTGCGCGGCGCCCCACATGCCGTTGGCGTCGACCCCGCCGAACTGCTGCATGCCGGCGACGATCGCGCCGTTCGTGGTGGTGTTCGACGGGTACAGGAAGCCCGACAGCGAGCCGGCGAAGCCGAACCGGTCGGGGTGGAAGCAGGCCAGTGCCATCGCGGCGTACCCGCCCTGGGAGGCGCCGACCACGCCGTGGCCACCGGGCGCCAGGCCTTTGTTGGCGGCCAGCCAGTCCGGCAGCTCCTGCGAGAGGAAGGTGTCCCACTGCTTGCTGCCGTCCCGCTCCCAGTTGGTGTACATGCTGAAAGCGCCACCGGCCGGGGCGGCCACCGAGATGCCCTTGCCGGCCAGCGTGTTCATCGCGTTGCCCGCGGTCACCCAGTTGCTGACGTCCGGGGCGGCGTTGAAGGCGTCCAGCAGGTACACCGCGTGCGGGCCGCCGGCCAGGAACTGCACCGGAATGTCACGGCCCATCGCCCCCGACGGCACCATCAGCGTCTCGTAGCCGGCGGCGCGGGCCGGGCTCAACTGCGTCATGAGGAAGCCACCGGCCGTCAATACGGCGGCACACAGGAGCCGTAGCAGCATCGACAGACTTCTCATCTCTGACCTCGCTTATCGGTCGACCACCAATTGGGAGACGGCAGATCGCCCCCGGTTCCGCAAAGTAGCTAATCACACACGAAAGAACCGGACCCCAGAAACGGCGAACGGCGACGACCTCGCAAGGTCGTCGCCGTCAGCCGTGCTGTTCTTAGCTCAGGTGTGCTGACCGGTCGCAGTGGCGGCCGGAGCACCACCCGGGCCGGGGCCTGCACCCGGCGTGGCACCAAGAGTCGCCTGCAGGTCGGGCAGCATGGCGTGCAGCTGCGCGCCCCAGTACGGCCAGTCGTGCGTGCCGTTGGCGTCGAAGTGGAACTGCGCGTTGTGACCGCCGGCGGCATTGTAGGCGTCCTGGAACTTGATGTTGCTGGTCCGCACGAAGCCCTCGAGGAACTTGGCCGGCAGGTTGTCGCCACCAAGGTCGGACGGCTTGCCGTTACCGCAGTACATCCACAGGCGGGTGTTGTTGGCGACCGTCTTACCGACGTTCAGCAGCGGGTCGTTACGGGCCCAGGCCGGGTCTTCTTTCGGGCCCCACATGTCGGCGGGCTTGTAGCCTCCGGCGTCACCCATGGCGAGACCGATCAGCGACGGTCCCATGCCCTGCGAGGGGTCCATCAGACCGGAGAACGAGCCGACCTCGATGAACTGCGCGGGGTGGTAGTTCGCCAGGTTCAGCGACGAGGCACCGGCCATCGACAGGCCCACAGCGGCACCGCCGGTCTGCTTCACGCCCTTGGAGGCCAGGAAGGCGGGGAGCTCACTGGTGAGGAAGGTCTCCCACTTGTAGGTCTGGCAGCCTGCCTTGCCGCAAGCCGGCTTGTACCAGTCGGTGTACCAGCTGGACTGGCCACCCACCGGCATGACGAGCGACAGACCGGACTGCAGGTACCACTCGAAGGCGGGGGTGTTGATGTCCCAGCCGTTGAAGTCGTCCTGCGCGCGGAGACCGTCGAGCAGGTAGACGGCGGGCGAGTTGGCGCCACCGCTCTGGAACTGGATCTTGATGTCGCGACCCATTGCTGCCGACGGCACCTGCAGGTACTCAACGGGCAGACCCGGCCGGGAGAACGCGCCTGCGTTCGCGGTCTGGCCCACGACGCCGATCAAGCCCGGCAGCAGAGCCGCCGCGGCAGCCCCTAGCGCGAGCCGACGCGGCAACGTCGTTGCCGCATCGCGAACCCTGTCAACAAGCCTCATTCTTGCTTCCTCATTCATGGTCGGGCCCAACGGTGTGGGTCGGACTTGATGCCCTAATTGCTCAGCTTCTCTGCGAACCGCTACTTGACCCGCATCGTTGCTGAGCGCGCCGGCCTGGTTGTCCGGATATCCGCTGGCTCATTCGGAGCCGCATCAATGTCGGACGGGCGCAGCTGTGCTTGCGTAGTCAACCACATCTTGCGGTGTGGACTGGCATCGGCGTAGGCCCGAAACCGGGCCCCGCGCTGCGGCCGGACCCGCTCGACTCGGCCGCGGATCACCACGCTGTGAATGTGCCGACGAGCGGTTGTTCGCCGCTAAGAGTACATATCCGGAGTTGCTGAACCACCCTCGGGGCGGCCGGCGCGGCGCGTATTGGATGCGAACCGAATGGCTGGCAAAAATTCTTCTGCCGATAACTGTTCGCAGGCGACAATCGGCGCGGGCGCTACGGCCCGGTGGCGGGCAGACCGGTGTAGGGGGCAACGCCCGGCTCCGGCACGGCCAGGCCGCATCGGATGAGTTCGTAGCGCGGCACCCGGTCGATCCGGTAGCGGGTGAACGTCACGGAGTGCAGCAGATTCGAGAAGAACCGGTGGAAGCTCATCGGAGCGCGCACCGAATTCAGCACCTGCTGGGTGCCCTCGCATTTGAGCGCCGCCTCAGCCTGCTGGACGAACTTCTGGTCGAGGTATCCCGGCACACCCGGGTACCACTTCACCCATGGCCCATCGGCGATCACCCAGTCCGGGAAGAGGTTCTTGTCGTGACCGATCCGGCCATGCTGCAACCGCGCGGTGTGTGCCGCAAGCGGATTGGCCAGCCCGATCTGGTCGATCACCCGGACGTCCAGGCCGACATTCATGCCCACCATGCCGAGATTGGTGAAAAAGACTGTGTGCGGCCCCTTTTGGGGAACCGGTGGTGGACTGTCCGGCGGCGTGCCCGGCAGCGGCTTCGGTTGAATCGCAGGGACAAGGTCCCACTGGTCGTAGTTGCCGGACGGCAGTAGCAGCGCGCCCTCCGGGGTGTTGTTCAGCGCCACCAGCACCGCGCGCATCCGGGGGTAGTCCAGATAGTCGGCCGCCGTCAGCGGATGCGCGTGGCCCGTTGCCTGCGAGTAGAAGCGCCGCTCGTCCACGATGCCCGAGTAGGTGACGCGGGTGGCGTCGGCGCCCAACCCGGGTGAATTGGCCGCCCACAGCGCCCATCCCGCGATCGCCATCCACAGCGCGCTGACCCCGCCGGCCAACCAGTATCCGGCCTCGCGGGAAAGCCTGGTGCCGTCGGGGAACACCACCGGGACCACCGCCACCGGGGCGAGCAAACACATCAGTGGGGCAAGCAGCACCCGGCCGTGCATGAAATCGCCGCCTTGCCGAATCCAGTACAGCGCCTGCAAAAACCCGCTGAACAGGATGAACACCACGGCCGCGGCCGGGCTCTGCAGCGTGCGGGACAGCGGCCCCCCGGTGGTCGACGCCGTGCTGGGCCCCTTGTGCCGGCGGGCGGAAACCCACAACACCAGGCCTAGGGCGGCCATCAACAGCATCGGCACCCACAACGCGTACGGCCGGTTGAAGTTCGACAGATAGATCGCGCCCTGCGACCACTTGTCTCCGGCCGCATCCTTGGCCAGCGCCGTCCCGGGGAACAGCAGCCCGTAGTAACCCATCCGGAAGATCTGGTAGCCCACCGGCAGCAGCCCGCCGGCCACCACGATCGTGGTCCGCCACCGCCAGCCCCGCGCGGCGATCAGCATCATGATCAGGGCCAGCCCGCCGATCAGCGCCAGTTCGGGACGGACCAGCACGCTGCACCCGGCGACGAAAGCCAGCGCGACGATGAAAACCCGTCCGGGCGGCCGCGACCGCTTGGCCTGCGACCAGCAGACCATCATCCACCAGAGCAGCCCGACGTAGGCCATCACCAGCCCGCTTTCCAGGCCGGACGTGGCGAAGTCACGCGCCGGCGGCACCGCGATGTAGGCCAGCGCCCCGGCCGGCAACATGATCGCGCGACGACCCACCAGGCTGGGTGCGAACAGTCGCCCGGTGCCCAGCATCAGCAGTGCCAGGCCCAGCAGGCTCAGTCCAAGGGCCAGCACCAGCGCCACATACTCCAGGCGCATCGGCCGGGTGGCCGAGCCGGCGAAGTACACCAGATACGTCCACACCACCGAGGTGTTGGCCTCGACGCGCTCGCCCTGGTTGAACACCGGGCCGTTGCCCGCCAACAGGTTTCGCACGGTACGCAGCACGATCAGCCCGTCGTCGGCGATCCAGCGACGCTGCCAGGCGCCCCACCCGAACAGCACCGCGACCACGGCCACACTCGCCCACAGGCTGGCCCGAACCGCGATGTCGTAGGGGAATGACGGCCGGCTTACTGCCTTGAGCGCCGGCCAGCGCGACGGGGCCTCCGGTGCCGCGTCAGCCGAGGATGACGGCAACACCAATGGTCCCGATCCACGCCAGGAACAGCAGTTGCAGCACCCGATCGCGTAGCGCAATGTCCTCGGGCTCCCCGGCCACACCACCGTCGACGTCCACCGCATATCGCAGGATCGCGATCGTGAACGGCACCATCGACACCGCGAACCAGGCGGCCCTGCCGTGGTCGCGCTCGAACGCCCACAGCCCGTAGCACACCACGACCGCGGTGGCCGACATCGTCCAGACGAAGCGGAGATAGGTGCTGGTGTAGCTTTCCAACGACTTTCGGATCTTGGCCCCGGTGCGCTCGGCCAGCTGCAGTTCGGCGTAGCGCTTGCCGGCCACCATGAACAGCGACGCGAACGCCGCAGTCAGTAAAAACCATTGGGACAGATGGGTGTTGGTCGCCGCACCGCCGGCGATAGCCCGGAGCAGATACGCCGAGGACACAATGCAAATGTCAATCACTGCTTGGTGTTTGAGTCCGAAGCAGTAACCCAGCTGCATGCCGATGTAAACGGCTATCACCAGGGCCAGGTTGTGGTTGAGCCAATAGGACAGCGCCAGCGACGCTGCCCCGAGCACGGTCGCCAGCGTGTAAGCCAGCCACTCCGGCACCACACCGGCGGCGATCGGACGGAACCGCTTGGTGGGGTGCTCGCGGTCGGCCTCGACGTCGCGGACATCGTTGACGAGGTACACCGACGAGGCGGCCAGACAGAACACCGCGAAAGCGACCGCCACTTGGACCAGCACCTGGGCGTAGTCGTAGTGCGCATCGGCTCCCCACGCGGCCAGCGGCGCCGCCGCCACCAGGACGTTCTTCACCCACTGGCGCGGGCGCATCGCCTTGACGACGCCGACGATCAGGTTGGCCGGCGGTCCGGCCACCTTCTTCTCGGCGTCGTCAACCTGCTCGCTCATCTTTGCGCTCCACCCGTCGTCGGCCAGCGACGATCGACCTGGACGGCTGCGGCCGCGACCACGGCCCCGACCGCCACCCCGGTGGCCACGTCGCTGGGATAGTGCACGCCGAGCAGCACCCGGGAGAGCGCCATCGGCGGCACCAGCATGACAGGCAGCGGCAACCCGGTGACCCGGGCCAGCAGAATGGCCGCCGCGGTGGTCGAGGTGGCGTGCGCCGACGGGAAACTCAGACTGCTCGGCGTGCCGACGTTGACCGCGACCGCCGGATGATGCGGCCTTGGCCGACGCACCAGCCGCTTGATCACCACCGCCGCGGCGTGCGCGGCGAAGGCCCCGGCACCGGCCACCAGCCAGCTGCGGCGACGGCTCGGCTGCAGGATCGCGCCGAGCGCCGACACCGCCAGCCAGCCGAGACTGTGCTCGCCGAAATAGGACATCGCCCGCGCGACCGCCAGCGCACCGGGGCGATCCGCCAACGCCGATTGCACCGCGACGAGTATTGCCACTTCGCCGCTCGGCGAAGCCGTTTCAGCCGCGATGTCGGCCATTGCCCGGCGTGTGGTCGTGGGCCGGCAACAGCACCGTCTCCCATTTCTCCTTGCTGGACAGCACCGGGAGCGCCTCGCGGTAGGCGCGGCGCATCTCGTCGAAGCGGCGCAGCAGTTGCCGTTGCCGCCGCAGCGACTGCCACAGCAGCGCGAACATCTGGTCCCGGTCGCGCTGACGGTAGACAGCGCCGCGGCCGTCGGCCGTGGTGACGGTGGCGCCGTCCAGCGTAGACAGCCGGAACCAGCGGGCATCCTGGGTGGGCACGTTGAGCTGCGGGCGCTGATGATGGTCCGGCTCAACCTGTTTGAGCTGATGCAGCACTCCGCGGATCAGCCGGTACCCGATCGACAGCGGGTGCACCGGCGGCTTCATCTCGTAGTTGCGCTCCGACGGCACCGGCAACTCATCAGATGACGGCAGCACCACCGCGTCCGGGTACTGCTTGCGCATCCGATGTACTTCCGGCAGCGCGGATTCCAGGATCGAGAAGATGTGCTCCGGGCCGGCGAGGAAGTCGTCGATCGCCCTGTTCTGAATGGCGACGGTCGAATATTCAAGGCAGGAAAGGTGTTTCAGCGTTGCCTTGAAGTGACTGCGGACCAGCCCCCGGACGTTGCCGTCCCAGTGCATGGCCGCCACCACCAGCCGGTTGCGCAGGTGGAAGTAGGCCTGCCAGTCGATCGCGTCGTCTTTGTCGCTCCACGCCATGTGCCAGATCGCCGCACCGGGCAGCGTCGCGGTCGGATAGCCGTGTTCGGCGGCGCGCAGCCCGTAATCGGCGTCATCCCATTTGATGAACAACGGTAACGGCTGGCCGAGCTCCTCGGCGACGTGGCGTGGGATCATGCACGTCCACCAGCCGTTGTAGTCGACGTCGATGCGCCGGTGCAGCAGCTGGCTGCGAGGGTTGTTGTCGCTCAACGGGTATTGCGCGAAGTCGTGGTCGTATTCGGTGAACGGCGCCGCGGTCCACATGAAGTTCGCCCGGTCGACCATCTCACCCATGATGTGCAGGTGCGACGGCTCCTGGAGGTTGAGCATCTGGCCGCCCACCAGCATCGGCGCCTTCGCGAAGCGATGCATCGCGAGGATCCGGAGGATGGTGTCCGACTGCAGCTCGATGTCATCGTCCATGAACAGGATCTGCTGGCAGTCGGTGTTTTTCAGCGCCTCGTACATGACGCGGCTGTATCCGCCGGAGCCGCCGAGGTTGGGCTGGTCGTGGATCGACAAGCGGTCGCCCAGTGCCGCGGCGGCCGCGGCGAAGTCGGGGTGGTCGCGGACTTTCGACGTGCCCTGGTCGGGAACGATCACCGCACCGATCACCTTGTCGACCAACGGATCTGCGGTGAGCTCGCGCAGCGCGTTGACGCAGTCGTTCGGCCGGTTGAAGGTCGGGATACCGATCGCGACGTTGGCGACACCCGGCGCGGGCTGGTCGGAATACCAGCCGGCGCTCTGCAAGGTCACGTTCGAGTCGGTGGTGATGTCGAACCAAATCCATCCGCCGTCTTCGAAGGGCTGCAGGCTCACCTGGAATTCGAGGATCTCCGATTCGCCGTCGGTCGCGGCGAAATTGCGGCCGTCGACGAAGATCCGGGCGCCGGTGGCCTTGGTGCGGTAGACGTCGACACGTCCCTTGCCGGTGACCTCGGTGCGCAGCACCACCGACGTGCAGGTCGTCCACCGACGCCAGTAGCTGGCCGGGAATGCGTTGAAATAAGTGGCGAACGACACTTCGGACTCGGCCGCGATCTGCAGCGAAGTGCGGTTGTTCACATGCGCGCGCCGCGAGTTGGTGGTCGACTCCTCCAGGTACAGCTTGCGGACGTCTAGCGGCTCGCCCGGGCGCGGCAGGATGACGCGCGCCAGCAGGCTCACCGCCTTACCGGATTGCTGTGTCGTGGCACGGTTTTCATCGTCGACCGTGGTCTTACTCATTCCCGGGTGCTTCCTCTGCTGTTCTCGTCTAGCGACGCGCCGTCACGTAGGTGCGGTGCCAGGACGTTGTCGTACATGTTCAATGCGCTGGCGATGGCCATGTGCATGTCGAGATACTGGTACGTGCCCAGCCGTCCCCCGAAAAGGACTTTGGCCGAGGCGGTTTCGTTCGCGGCCCTGGCCCGGTAGGCGTTGAGCAGTTCGCGGTCGGCCTCGGTGTTGATCGGGTAATAAGGCTCGTCGTCGTGCTCGGCGAAACGGGAGTACTCCCGCATGATCACCGTTTTGTCGGCCGGGTAATCCCGCTCCGGGTGGAAATGGCGGAACTCGTGGATGCGGGTGTACGGCACGTCGGCGTCGTTGTAGTTCATCACCGGTGTGCCCTGGAAATCGCCGGTCGACAACACGTCCAGCTCGAAATCCAAGGTGCGCCAACCCAAGTGGCCGTCGGAATAGTCGAAGTAGCGGTCCAGCGGGCCGGTGTAGACCACCGGAGCATCCGGGCTTGCCGCGCGTAGTTCGTCGCGGACGTCGAACCAGTCGGTGTCCAACCTGACCTCGATGCGGTCGTCGGCGGCCATGTTCTGCAGCCAGGCCGTGTAGCCGTCGACCGGCAGGCCCTCATAGGTGTCGTTGAAGTAGCGGTTGTCGAAGGTGTAACGCACCGGCAACCGGGTGATGTTGGCCGCCGGCAGTTCCTTGGGGTCGGTCTGCCACTGCTTGGCGGTGTAGTGCTTCACGAACGCCTCGTACAGCGGGCGGCCGATCAGCGAGATCGCCTTCTCCTCGAAGTTCTGCGCCTCGTCGCTCTTGATCTCGGCGGACTGCTCGGCGATCAGCGCCCTGGCCTCGTCGGGTGTGAAGTAGCGACCGAAGAACTGCGAGACCAGACCCAGCCCCATCGGGAATTGATAAGCCTGACCCTCGTACATGGCGAAAACCCGGTGCTGGTAGCCGGTGAAGTCAGTGAACTGGCGCACGTAATCCCACACTCGCTTGTTGGAGGTGTGGAAGAGGTGAGCGCCGTACTTGTGTACCTCGATACCGGTCTGCGGCTCAGCCTCCGAATAGGCGTTTCCGCCGATATGCGGCCGCTTTTCGATGACGAGCACCCGCTTACCGAGCTGAGAGGCCACGCGCTCGGCGACCGTCAGACCGAAAAATCCGGAGCCGACGACATAGAGGTCAAAGCGACCGGAAGGAGAAGTCATCGGTTGCCTAGGGTATCCGACTGCGCGACCACAGCCCGCGTGGCGGCAGCGTTGCGGCCGGGTCTTCTTCCAACGACATTAGCCACAGGGGCGAATACCGGCGTCGCGGATAACGGTAGAGCAGATTTTGGTGACGAAAGTCGCGATTGGCTCACGATTGCGTCTCGTCACTCCAGTAACAACATTCACGTAAGTACCATCGGTCGTGTGTCCTGAGAACGTCCGATCAGGCACCTTGCCCCCGGGCAAGACAGAGACCGAATTTTCCAGATTGAGGAGACTTCCGTGCCGAACCGACGTCGACGCAGGCTCTCGACAGCCACGAGCGCGTTCGCCGCTCTGGCGGTCGCGAGTCCTTTTGCTTACATCGCTGTTTGCGACTTGACGGCTAAGCCCGCACCTCAGCAGCACGAGTTCGTCCGGGCCGCATCGATGACCGACCTGCCTGGCGAGCTGATGGGCGCGCTGACGCAGGGGTTGTCGCAGTTCGGGGTGAGCCTCCCGCCGATCCCGAGCCTGACCGGTGCCACCAGCCCCAGCAGCCTGGGTTCGCCGGGCTTCAGCCCTGGGTTGACCTCGCCTGACCTCGCCAGCCCCGGGCTGGCGTCACCCGGCCTCACCTCGCCTGGTCTGACCACTCCGGGCCTGGCCACTCCTGGTCTGACCACTCCGGGCCTGGCCACTCCTGGCCTGACCACTCCGGGCCTGACGTCCGGGACAACGCCCGGGCTCACGACTCCGGGATTGACTCCGGGCGCAACCCCGGGCGCGACGCCTGGTCTGACCACTCCCGGTCTGACCAGCCCTGGTCTGACACCCGGGGCGGCCGGCCCGACCGCCTTTGACCCGGTGACCGGTACCGGCGGCGTGTCGAACCCGAGCGAGCTCCCGATCAGCGACCCGGTCGGGCTGGACCCCGGTGCCGGTGGCACCTACCCGATCCTGGGCGATCCGTCCCTCGGCGCGGCACCCGCGCAGAGCGGCGGGCTGGTCAGCGACATGATGAGCGCGGCCAACCAGCTGGGCGCCGGTCAGGCCATTGACTTGCTCAAGGGCATGATCTTGCCGCAGCTGCAGAACGCGGCACATGGCGCGGCCGCTCCGGTTCCGCCGCCTCCCGTCCCGGCGCCGATCCCCTGATCGCACGCGCGGCTTCGGATTTTCCCCCGAAACGGCACCGCAGAAGTGGGCCCCTGGTCTGACCAGGGTCACCCAAACTCTGCGGTGCCGTGCCGCGTCCGAACCACTTTATTCACTTAAGTAGCGTGTCGAAACATTTGCACCAATAGACACATACGTAACATCGGGTGGTGCCGTCCCGCCGTCGTCCGCCGACGATGCTGTTCACCGCCATCGCGGCGACCGTGGTGATCCTGCCGTGGGCGGTTAGCGAACATCGGGAGCAACCGGCGCGCCCCGGCGACACCCACCTCGCGCAGCAGCCCCTGGTCGGCCTCGGCGGCGGCGTCACCGTTCGCGAGATCAGCCAAGCCACACCGTTTTCCATGGTGGCATTGACCGGCGGAGATCTCACCGGCACCACCGCGCGGATCCGCGCCCGGCACGCCGACGGCTCGTGGGGTCCGTGGTACGAGACCGAGACTCTGCTCTCGTCGGGCGAACACGGCTCGACACCGGGCCCGCGCGGCACCGATCCGGTCTTCGTCGGCAAGACCACGACGGTCCAGGTATCGGTCAGCCGGCCGGCTGGCGCACCGCAAACAGTCCCGCCGAAGAGACAGGCGCCCGCCGGGCTGGGCTACCTCCCGGCTACCGCGGAACAGCCTCTGGCACAGAATATCTCGGCAATTCTCATCTCCCCGCCGCAGGCGCCTGTCGATACCCAGTGGACACCGCCGACCGCCATCGTGGCGGCGGGTCAGGCCCCCAACATCATCGCCCGCGCCCAATGGGGCGCCGACGAAGCGGTGCACTGCGGAAACCGGCCATTCGATCAGCCGATCCGAGCCGCGGTGGTGCATCACACCGCCGAGAGCAACGACTACCAGCCGCAAGATTCCGCGGCGATCGTCCAGTCGATCTACGCGTACCACACCCAAATCCTCGGCTGGTGCGACATCGCCTACAACGCGCTGGTCGACAAGTACGGCCAGGTGTTCGAGGGCCGGGCCGGTGCCCTGATCGGGCCCGTGCAGGGCGACCACACCGGCGGCTTCAACGGCGACAGCTGGGGTGCGGCGATGATCGGCAACTTCGACGACGTGGCGCCGACACCGATCCAACTGCACACGCTGGGCAGGCTGATCGGCTGGCGGCTCGGCCTGGATCACATCAACCCGCAGGGCACCGTTTCTTTGTCGTCGGCCGGTGGAGAGAATACCAACTTCCCACTCGGCGCCGTCGCGACGCTGCCGACCGTCTTCAGCCACCGCGACGTCGGTGCCACCGACTGCCCCGGCAATGTCGCGTAC
>NZ_JBAPMI010000286.1:0-5788 GCF_049278535.1 Mycobacterium sp.
ATTCTATAAACAGTCAACCATCGAAAACGGTTTTGAGTAATGTGCAACCGTGTCCCAGCGACCGACCACCGCAAAACACTCCGACGCGGAGACCGCGGCCCCGGGGTCGCGCCGGCCGCGGGGTGCGCCGCGGAAGCTGTTGCTCGCCACTGCCCGCGACCTGTTCGCCCGCCAGGACTACCGCAGCACGACGACGCGTGAAATCGCTGAGGCCGCAGGCGTTACCGAGCATCTGCTGTTCCGTAACTTCGGCTCAAAAGCGGGCCTGTTCCGCGAAGCCCTCGTCCTACCGTTCACTGAATTCGTCGACGATTTCGGGCGCACGTGGGATGCGGTCGTCCACGAGGAGGCCGATGAACAGGAGCTGACTCGGCGCTTCGTGGGACAGCTCTATGACCTCTTCGTCGAGCACCAAGGCCTGCTCTTGACACTCATGGGAGCCCAAACACTCAGCGAGGACGAACTCGCCGAGACCGGCATCGCCGACATCCGACGAGCGCTCACCCTGCTCAGCCAGATCGGCGCCGAGGGCATGCGCATCCGGGGCATGCGCACCAGTAACCCGGACTTACCTGCCCACTCGACCGTCGCCATGATCGCCGGGATGGCCGCATTGCGTTCGACGTATTTCGGGTCCAAGCAGCCCTCGAGAGGCGCCATCATCGACGAACTCGTCCAAGCGATACTGCACGGATTCCTGCATCGACAGGATTGACGAGGCAATGGGGCGCGGCGGTGGATTTCTGGTGGCTAGCTGCGACCAGTCCACCCCGCTTTTGACTAAACGAACGGTTTGCGTGGAAGCGCGTCCGCGCAAACATTTGCGCGCCGAATTTCGGGATTACGACAAGATTCACGCCTGTCCCGCAACGGTTTAAAACTTGATCCATGTCGTCGACCTGGCCGCAAGCGGATCGGACAAAAGTGGTGACCGGCCCGTTGGATCGCTCCGGCTAGGTCGACTGAGAAGCATCGTGCAGCCTGGCCGCCCGGGCCTTCGATCGGCCTCGGTCCTTCTGCCTCGACGGCAAGTCCAAAACGCCGCGCCGTGACCCCGTTCAGACCTGCCCAAGTTCCGCCGCTAGACTTCCTGAACAATTATTTGGTCCAGCATGAAAGGTGCACCTGATGGGTGGTCGGCTTGACGGAAAAGTAGCGTTCATAACCGGGGCCGCTAGGGGCCAAGGACGCGCACACGCTGTTCAGATGGCCGAAGAAGGTGCCGACATCATCGCCGTCGACATCTGTCACGACATCGAATCGAATCGCTATCCCTTGGCGTCTCCCGACGATTTGTCGGAGACAGAACGACAGGTCAAGGAGCTTGGGCGCCGAGTTGTCGCACAGCAGGCCGACGTGCGCGAGCGGGCTGAGCTGCGCGAAGTCCTCGAGTCCGCGCTCGCCCAACTTGGTCGGCTCGACATCGTCGTCGCGAACGCCGGCATCATGCCGATGCGGCCTGCTCCTGCAGACGCACAGGACTTCATCGACGCGACCGACGTGGACCTCATCGGCGTGATGAACACGGTCGCCGTCTCGCACGGCAAGATGAGCGACCACGGGTCGATCATCCTCACCGGGTCGACGGCCGGGATGATTACCGGAGCGACGGTGCATCCGTCCTTCGGGCCTGGTGGCGCCGGCTACCAATGGTCCAAACAGTTGCTCCAGCAGTACACCGAGCAGATGGCGCTGCATCTCGCCCCGCGCTTCATCACGGTCAACTGCCTACATCCCACCAATTGCAACACTGACCTGCTGCACAACAAGGAGATGTACAAGGTGTTCCGGCCGGACCTCGAGAACCCGGCCCAGGAAGATGCTGAGTTGACCTTTTCGATTTTTCATGCGATTCCGATCCCCTACATCGAGCCTTCGGACGTCGCCAATCTCGCTGTGTTCCTCGCATCGAATGACGCACGATACGTCACCGGTCAACAAATCCGCGTCGACGCTGGGGCGCTGTTGAAATGGGCTGGCGGCCTGCCGTCCTGACCTGCAGCACAACATCATTGGACCGGGCCGTCACCGGGGTGCGGCATCCGCGCTACGGCGTATGTGCCATCAGCCGTCTAATAGAGAACACACCGCCAAGCGGTGGCTCGTGCCTGTCCCCGGGCGTCCGGCCGATTCAGTGCAGCGCATACCGGAACAGAATCTTGCTCCGAGGATCATCGCTCGATCAGCGACAACCCGGTTGACCAAATATCTGTTCCGTCGTAGTGTCGTGAGACGTCAGGGTTAATCGAACGAGGTTCTCCGGACATCGCCGATTTCAGTATTCACAAGGCACAGAACGTTTTCCGCAAGGATTCGGCGTCGGAGTCTCGGGCCACATAACCGCTATCAGCGTCAATTCACTGCGAGGCAAGATGTTTCACGTTGCGCGGCGGGACCCCGACGCGCACCTGAGATGTGGCAGCGTGCGACTCACTCCCGGATGTAAGTCGGGCGCAACCAGCGCAATGATTTGATATCACCCACGCACAGATCGCATCTGAAGTCGCGAAGAATTGAGGAGCAAGGTCCATGGAGATGAACGACATGGTCTTGGTGTCGGTCGACGACCACCTCGTCGAGCCGCCAGACCTGTTCGACGGTCACATCCCGGCCAAGTACGCCGACGACGTCCCTAAGTTGATCCAGCGCGACGACGGCACCGACGCCTGGGTGTTCGAGGGCCAAGCTGCTACCAATGTCGGTCTCAACGCCGTCGCCGGCCGGCCGCCCGACGAGTACGGCGCCGAGCCCACCAAACTCTCCGAGATCCGCGAGGGCTGCTACAACATCGACGAACGCATTCGCGACATGAACGCCAACGGCGTGGCCGCCGCGATGAACTTCCCGTCCTTCCCACAGTTCTGCGGCCAGTACTTCGCCCGCTCCCAGGACAAGGATCTCGGCCTGGCGGTGCTGCGCGCCTACAACGACTGGCACATCGACGAGTGGTGCGGCACCTACCCGGGCCGGATGATCCCGCAGTCGCTGCCCCCGATCTGGGATCCCCAACTGATGGCCGAGGAGGTTCGCCGAGTGTCTGAGAAGGGCTGCCACGCCGTGAGCTTCTCGGAGAACCCCACCAAACTGGACTACCCGTCGCTGCACGATGCGCACTGGGATCCGTTCTGGCAGGCCTGCAGCGACACCCAGACCGTGGTCAACCTGCACATCGGATCGTCGTCGAGCGTGGTGATCACCTCGATTGACGCACCGGTAGACACGATGATCACGCTGCAGCCCATGAGCATCGTGCAAGCCGCCGCCGACTTGATCTGGTCACCGATGCTGCGCAAGTACCCCGACCTTACTTTCGCCCTGTCCGAGGGCGGCATCGGCTGGGTGCCGTACTTCCTGGAACGCGTGGACCGGGTGTACAAGATGCACCGCGCCTGGACACATCAGGACTTCGGCGACAAACTGCCCAGCGAAGTATTCCTCGACCGCGTCGCGCTCTGCTTCATCGACGACGAATTCGGCATCGCCAACCGCGACAAGCTCAACCCCGACAAAGTCATGTGGGAGTGCGACTACCCGCACTCGGACTCCACCTGGCCGCTGGCCCCCGAAACCCTCGACATCTACCTCGACGGCCTCCCAGACACGGACATCGACCGGATCACCTACCTGAACGCCACCCGGCTGTACTCGTTTGACTTGTTCACCCACCTTCCGAAGGAACAACTCACGGTGGGCGCGCTGCGAGCTCAGGCCACCGACGTGGACCTCGGCTTCCGCTCGTCGGACCGACTGAAGAAGACCGGATCCGACACCGTCAGTGTCCTTGACCTGGCCTCAAAACTCGCGACCTAGGGGACTGCCCGTCGTCGAACGCCCAAGGGCGACAATCAGATACTTCGCACCCTGGGTGTGACATCGCTACGGACCGATCCGAAGGAGCAGGCTATGCATACGGAGGGTATGCAGGGTATGGACGTGTCGGACTTTGGCGGCTGGGATCCGAGCTTCACGCGTCGGGCCATCACCGCCGCGAAACCGATCGGTAAGCGGTGGTTTCGCTGGCGAGTCGACGGACTGGAATCCTTTCCCACGGGCGGTGGCGCTTTGGTGGTGTCCAATCACTCCGGAGGCATCTTCACTGCGGACACCCTGATTCTGGCGACCGCCCTGTACGACCGTTTTGGCTACCACCGACCAGTCCTCACCCTCGGTCATACGATGCTGTTCCAAGGCCCTCAGGGCAGGTGGCTGAGCAGAATAGGACTCATCCACGCGGAGCGGTCCGTCGCCAACAATGCACTGCGTTCCGGGGCAGTCGTCCTGGTGTTTCCCGGCGGGATCTACGACGCCTACCGTCCCACCGCGCGCGCTGACGTCGTCGACTTCAACGGACGCACCGGCTACGTGCGCACCGCGGTGGAGAGCCAGGTTCCGATCGTGCCAGTGGTCTCCACGGGAGGCCAGCAGAGCCAACTTTTTCTCACCCGCGGCACGTGGCTGGCCAAACGGCTGGGACTCACCCGGTTCCGTTCCGACATCCTGCCGATCACCTTCGGCTTCCCGTTTGGATTGAGCGCGATCCTGCCGGTCAACATGCCGCTCCCCACCAAAATCGTCACTCAGGTGCTGGCACCGATCAACGTGGTCGAACAGTTCGGTGACGATCCCGACGTCCACGAAGTCGACGCACACGTGCGCGACATGATGCAGACCGCGCTGCGCGACCTGGAACGCCAGCGTCGCTGGCCGATAATCGGCTGAAGTCCTGCCCGCACGTGTTTGCGCTGCTTGCTAGGCCACCGCAACGAGGGGGCGCCGATGCACAAGAACCGCAGTGGTCGCCAAACCGGTACCCGCTGGTTCTTCCAAGGTCGGCACGATCCGGTCGTCGGCGAGCGACCGGGCTTCCAAAGCGGCACGCACCCGTGCTGATTCGCTCGCGAGAACTCATGACGTCGGCGTACGCTCCCGACATGCTAACCAAAGATTTGATCCGTGCTGGCCATGCCCGCTCCTTGCCGGTCGGCTATTGGAAATTACCCGGTACGGGGCACGGCTTTGACATGCTCGACGGTAGCCCTACTGCCACGGCTGCCGCCGCGATTCGCCTGTTGCTCAACGATATTCACGAGGCGCGCCAGCTCGCGACCACCGCCGCGGTCTAGACGCTAGACAGCACCGACGGGAGGGGCCGGGCGAGTTGAAGCGTCTAAGTGGCATGGACGCCATGCTGTTGTACACCGAAACGCCCAACGTGCACATGCACACCTTGAAGGTGGCGATCATCGATGCCGCCGAGTTCGACGGTCTGTTCACCTTCGAGGTGTTTTGTCGCGCATTGCAGCGTCGCATGCACCTCCTGGATCCGCTGCGTTACCAGTTGGTCGACATTCCGTTGAGCATGCACCATCCGATGTGGCAGGAGAATTGCCCCGTCGACTTCGACTATCACGTGCGCCGACTGGCCATCCCGCGCCCCGGCGGGCGACGGGATCTCAATCAGGTCGTCGGCGAGATCGCCAGCGCACCGTTGGACCGAAGCCGCCCGCTGTGGGAGCTCTACTATGCCGAGCAGTTGGCCGGGGACCGCGTCGCCGTCATCGTCAAGGTCCATCACGCGCTGGCCGACGGCGTGGCCTCGGCGAACTTGCTGGGGCGGCTGCTGGATCTGCAGGGACAGCCGCAGAACGAACGGGATCTCCACCCCAGCGATTCGCGCCCGACCGCCGCTGAGCTTCTGCTGGCAGCCGGACGAGACCACCTGCATCACATCGCCAGGCTTCCTGGTGTAATCACGGATGCCGTGCGCGGCTTTAGCCGCATGCGACGG
>NZ_JBAPMI010000287.1:0-18236 GCF_049278535.1 Mycobacterium sp.
GACATCGATTTCGGTGGACAACTCGGCGAGCACGAACTGGGTGTTCTGTAGGCCGGAAATGGGGGAGCCGAAAGCGTTTCGCTGCTTGACATAGCTGAGGGTTTCGGCCAGCACGCCCTCCGCGGCGGCCACCGCGCCGACAGCCAGCGACAACCGTTCCTGGGGCAGGTTGTTCATCAGTTGATAGAAGCCCCGGCCTTCTTCGCCGAGCAGGTTTTCGACGGGAACCCGCATGTCGGCGAAGCTGAGTTCGCTGGTGTCCTGGGCGTGCAGTCCGATTTTCTCGAGGTTGCGGCCGCGGCTGAAGCCCGGCGTATCTGGTTCCACCACCAGCAACGACAACCCCTTGTGCCGGTCAGGCGAGGTGCGCGCGGCGACGACGAACAGATCTCCGGTCTGTCCGTTGGAGATAAAGGTCTTTGCGCCGTTGACCACATAGTGGTCGCCGTCTCGCACCGCGGTGGTGCGGATCCCGGCCAGGTCGCTACCGGCACCCGGTTCGGTCATCGCAATGCCGATCACCGTCTCGCCAGTGACCACACCTGGCAACCAGCGTTGTTTCTGTTCGGACGTCGTCAGATCGGTGAGGTAGGGCAGCACGATGTCGTTCTGCAGCGACAACGCGATCGCCTCGGCCGCCGCTCCGGCTCGCTGCAGTTCGTCGACGACGATCGCGTTGTAGCGAAAGTCGTCAACACCTGCCCCGCCGAATTCCTCGGGAACTGAAAATGCCAGCAGCCCAAGCTTGCCGGCATCTGTGAAAAGCGAACGATCCAGGCAGCTGGCTTTCTCCCACTGCTCGTGACTCGGGACGACAGTCTGCTGCACAAAGTCGTGGACCAGTTCCCGGAATTGCCGATGCTCGGAGGCGTATTCCAGCCGTGCGCTCATTGCGATGCTCCTGTCAGCGGAAGGCGTCGATGCCGGTGAAGGCCTGGCCCAGGATCAGCTGATGCATTTCCGGAGTGCCCTCGTAGGTGAGCACTGATTCCAGGTTGACCATGTGCCGGATAACCGGATATTCCAGCGATATCCCGTTGCCGCCCAGGATGGTTCGCGCCGTTCGGCAGATCTCGATCGCTTCACGGGTGTTATTGAGCTTGCCGAAGCTGACCTGCTCGGGCCGCAGACCCGTGCTGTCCTTGAGCCGTCCCAGCTGCAGCGCGAGCAGCAGACCTTTGTGCAATTCGACGGCCATGTCGACGAGTTTGGCTTGGGTCAACTGGAATCCGGCGATCGGGCGGCCGAATTGTGTGCGTTGGCCGGCGTAGTCCAGTGCGGCCTGCCACGCGGAGCGTGCGGCGCCCATCGAGCCCCAGATGATGCCGTAGCGCGCCTCCGACAAACAGGACAGCGGGCCTTTGAGCCCCTTCACTTCTGGCAGCAGGGCGTCATCGGGCAGGCGTACGTCGTCGAGCACCAGCTCGCTGGTGATCGATGCCCGCAGCGAAAGCTTGTGGTGGATGGTGTTGGCGGAAAATCCGCGCGTCTTGGTGGGCACGACGAAGCCGCGCACGCCGTCGTCGGTGACTGCCCAGACGATCGCCACGTCGGCGACCGATCCGTTGGTGATCCACATCTTGCGGCCGTTGAGGATCCAGTCCGAGCCGTCGCGTCGCGCTCGGGTAGTCATCGATGCCGGGTCGGATCCGGCATCGGGTTCGGTCAGCCCGAAGCAGCCGAGCAGTTCGCCCGCGGCCATGCCCGGCAACCACTGTTGCTTCTGTTCTTCGGAGCCGAATCGCCAGATCGCGAACATGGCCAGCGACCCCTGCACCGACACCATCGACCGGATGCCGGAGTCGGCGGCCTCCAGCTCGGTACACGCCAGCCCGTAGTGCACGGCCGACGCCCCGCCACAGCCGTATCCCTCCAGGTGCATCCCGAGCAGCCCGAGCTGGCCGAAATGCTTGGCCAGCTCGCGGACCGGCAGATCGCCAATCTCGAACCATTCCGCGATGTGCGGGAGGACATGCTCCGCACAGAACTGACGGACCGTGTCACGCACCGCGACCTCGTCGTCGGACAGCGAGGTGTCCAGGCCGAGCGGGTCTTGCGGATTGAAGTCGGGAAGTGCGCCAGTGCTCATAACCTCATCCTGCCATCGCGGACAAACGGAGTCGTCCGCGTTGGCGTCGGCACTTTTCGGGCTTAGGGTGCCCTGGGGGGTATCAGCATGGAGAGTAGAAAGATGCCCCCACTGCTTCGCTTGCCGGCCGCGCTCGTCGCACTCGTTGCGCTGGCCCCGCCGGCCGTCGCCGATCCGGTTGATCCGATCCCTGGCAACGGTGTCTTTGTCGTCGGACCCGATATTGCACCGGGCCTGTACCACACCGGCGGGTCTGGATCGACCTTCGGAGTATGGATAAACAACGTGCCGACTCAGGATTCGATGTGCTCGTGGTTCACCTACAGCACACCCGATGCGGCCAAGGACCATGTCCTTCAGACGAATACTTCCGTCGGTCCGATGTATGCGAATATCAACACCGGAGTCAAAGCCTTCGAGTCGCGTAACTGTCAGAACTGGACGCGGGTTCCGTAAAACGTTCAGCTACAGAAGAATTAGTCGCAGTTGACGCATACGCCGGTCAGTGACAACTGCATGCCGCATGAGCAAAAGCTTCCCTCGCGCCGAACGTCTCCGGAACGTTTTCCACCGTGGCGTACGTGATTTTCCGGGTGCTCGACGTACCAGGTTCCCTTTCGCGAACTGGGTCCGCGCCCAGCGCCGCCGTCGGCGATGCCGGCGATTTCGTGTTCGGTGACGAAGCCGGTCGTGTAGCCGTGGTAGATGTGCAGATCGGGCAGACCGTCGTGCCTCTTCGCCACGATGTACGGCTTGTCAGGTGTGACGACCGCGCGGTACTCGGCGATACCGATAGCGGCGGTGATTCGACTGATGAATTGGTGATTTTCTGTCGGGATGTGAGCCTTTGCCATCGCCGCTAGCAGCGACTCGGGCGGTTGGTCTGTAGTGGTCACGTTATTCAATGATAACCGGGCGGGCCGATAACGTCGGTGGCCCGCGCCGCCGCAGGGCAACTCTTCAGCAGCCTTTAGTCGCCAAGCCGGCAGTGATTCACACCGCGAACACCTCACGAGCCGAATTCGCTAACTATATGGTCGTGTAGTCAGGCACGGTTTGGGCGGGAGGGTCACGATGGCTACCGAGCTTTGGCTGGACGACATCCACGTCGGGCACCGCTTTCGCACCGATGTCTACGAGCTCACCGCCGACGACATCGTCGAATTTGCAACCAAGTGGGACCCACAACCGTTTCACCTGAGCGACGAGACTGCGCAAGACACTTTTTTCAACGGGCTTGCGGCCAGTGGCTGGCACACCGCGGCCATCACCATGCGGTTGTTGGTCACTTCGGGTATGCCGTTGGCCAACGGCATCATCGGCGCCGGCGGCGAGGTCGCCTGGCCCACCGCGACCCGGCCGGGCGATCAGCTCCATGTGGAGGGCGAGGTTGTCGATGTGCGCGTCTCGAAGCCGGACACCACTCGCGGATTCGTGACCATCGCTTTCGACACCATGAACCAGGATGGTGAGATGCGGCAGAGCAGCAAGGTGCGGCTATTGGCGTTCGCAAAACCGTTGTAAAGCTATTTGTCCATACGACTTTTCAGTCGCTCACTCAAGAATATCCGCATGATCAGGTGGACGTGACGATCGGCATCACGCCGAGAAGCCGAGGGAGGAGTGAAGTCCGTTGTGATGCCGAGTTATTCGCTTCGATCGCTCCGACGGGCGTGGCGACCGCCTGATCGACCTGTCAGCCGGTGAACGCAGCCAGGTTGTCGGTGATGAATTCCTGCACCGTGGTGGGCTTCTTGCCGCCGATTCGTTCGACGAGGTCGTTGTTGCCGGCGAAGATCCCGTTCTGATAGTCGACCGCGACGTTGCTCAGGTGCTGCGCCAAGAAGTCCGGGAAGCCTTGCGCCTTGATGCCTTCGATCCAGTTCGGGATCTCCGCCGGCTCGTAGCGCACGGGCCGTCCCAACGCCTCCGAAATGGCCTCGGCAATCTGATAGTGATTCATCTCCACGGCGCCGAACAACGGATAGACCTGGCCGGCGTGCTCCTCGGGGTTCTCTAGGATCGCCGCGATGACACGTCCCTGGTCTTCCGCGGTGATCGGGGCGTGGCGCCCGTTGCCGAAGGGGAGCCGCAGCACGCCCTCGTCACGGATGCCCTTGGCGCCGAAGATCGTGAACCATTCCGCGAAATACGTTGGGCGCAAATGAGTCGCGGCTACCGGAGACCAATCCAGGATCCGCTCGCCAAGCCAGTGAATTCGTGCCGCGTCACTCGCAGCCCCGCGGCGAGCCGAGATTTGCGACATGTTGACGATCGCGGTGATCCCGGATTCCTCGGCAGCTTGAGCGAACGTGGCGGTCGCCTCGAGCAGGCCCGGGCTGATCGGGTAGACGAAGTAGGCCGCACGGGCACCGGCAGCGGCCTCACGGACAACGTCGATGTCTTGCAGATCTCCAACGACGACCTCGGCGCCGCTGTCACGCAGTTTTGCGGCACGGTCGTCGAATCGATGCACGAGCGCGCGCACGCGGTGGCCGCGCTCGAGCAGTAGGTTCGTTGCGTAACCGCCGGTTTTGCCGGCCGCTCCAGTGACAAGCAACGCAGATGCATTGGTGTGCTTTGTTGCGGTGGACTCAGTGGTCATCGGTCGTCCCCATCTTCTCGGTCATTCGCGAGGTCTTCGCCATGTACGCCACTGTCACAGCTGGCTATAGTAAAGTCAAGCCAAAATAAAGTGGCCCTGAGAGTGGGCGACGCCGGGAATAATCCGCTGTTCACATGGCAAAAGACGATCATCGTGGGGGCGCCCCGCCCGCCTAGGCTCAGTGCGCCGGTGTGATACACGGCGCGTGCATTTCCGGGAAAAGCACTGTGGCACAACGTGTGCACCGTTCTACTCCGGATATTTGACTTGACAAGGATAAAGTCAGATGCGATCGTTGTGCCTGTCGAGCAGGTGGTGACCCCCACGCGAGCACTCGAGGAGTTTCTTGCGTGAGTCCCGAGTGGCGAGCAGTCTGGCTATATAAAAGTATTGTCAGCAGGTAGGGTGGGGCGATGACCGCAGCAACTGGCGCGATGACCTTGACGGGTCGTCTGGCCGACGGTGACAGAACCGGTTACCGGGATGTCTGCCCCATCGAACGAGCATTGGACACCATCGGAACACGTTCAGCCTTGGTGTTGCTTCGTGAGGCATTCTGGGGCACAACCCGTTTCGAAGACTTCGCGCAACGCGCCGGCTTCACCGAGCAAATCGCGGCGACCCGTCTCAAACAACTCGTCGATGCCGGGGTTCTTGCCAAGCAGCCCTACAAGGCACCCGGTCAGCGAACTCGTTACGAGTATGTGCTCACCGGCCGTGGCCGCCAGCTGTTTCCCGTGCTGGTCAGCCTGGTCGAGTTCGGAATGCTCCTACAGGGCGACGCCAGGCGACTCGATCTGGTGCACGCGGAAGGCTGCGGTGCGCCATTGGTGACGCACGTGCAGTGCGCTGAGGGGCATAACGTGCAAGTCGCGCAATCAGAGGCACGCCTGCGGCCCAAGCAAAAGCGCTGAGTTCGACCCGCTAATCCGGGCCAACTACGACGCGACGGCGCTGCTGCTCGCCAAAGAACTCGACGCCCCGCCGGCGCCGTGGACGGGAACGCGGCCCTGGCCTCCACTCCGATCGTCCCGCGTCGGCCGCCGGCCATGATGCCGCCCCAAGACCGACCAGAGCGGTAGCCTCACCGCATGGAGCGTCCGCGGCGCGGTCCGGTGTGGTTGGGCATCGATGTGGTCTGTGTGCTGGTGTTTTGCGCCGTGGGGCGGCGCAGCCACGACGAGGGGCTCAACGTCGCAGGCATCGCCTCCACGGCGTGGCCGTTCCTGAGCGGGACCGTCCTCGGATGGTTGGTCTCGCAGGGCTGGCGCCGGCCGACGGCCCTGTACCCCACCGGGGTCGTGGTGTGGCTGTGCACGGTCGTCGTCGGGATGCTGCTGCGTAAGGTCACCTCGGCCGGCGTTGCCGGCAGCTTCATCGTGGTGGCTTCGTCGGTGACCGCTCTACTGCTGTTGGGCTGGCGAGCGTTAGCCCAGCCCGGGGCGCGCGCAAGGCTCTCGAAATGGCAGGCGTGAGCGTGGCGCGAATAGACAACGACACCTGGGGTCCGGACGCCAGCGTCGGAACCACCGCCACCTTGGTGGCGACCGCGAGGGCGCTGGCACACCGGGCGGGGTTGATCAACGACCCGTTCGCCCAGCCGTTGGTCAGCGCCGTCGGGAGGGACTTTTTCACCAAGGTGGCCAGCGGCGAGTTGGCTCTCAGCGATATCGGTGACAACAACGGATTAGCTTTGCTGACAGATCTTTTGGCGGTCCGTACCCGATTCTTCGACAACGTCCTCACCGACTCTTGCCGGGCCGGGATTCGGCAAGCGGTGATACTGGCGTCGGGGCTGGACGCTCGGGCGTATCGGCTGTGGTGGCCGGCCGGCACCACCGTGTACGAAATCGACCAACCCCAGGTGATCGACTTCAAAACCCAGACGCTGCGAGGCCTCGACGCTGTTCCGGCTGCAAACCGGCGCGCGGTGGGCATCGACCTTCGGCAGGACTGGCCGGGGGCGTTGCGGCGGATCGGCTTCGACGCCACCGAACCCACCGTGTGGGTTGCGGAGGGATTGTTCATCGGGTTTCTGCAGCCGGCCGCCCAAGACCGGTTGCTTGACAACCTCACCGCGTTGAGTGCACCCGGGAGCCGGGCCGCGGCCGACTATTTTCCTGAGCGCCAGCAGCCGCTGATGAGTCAGGAACACGCTCTGGCGGATCGCTGGCAACAGTTCGGATACAAAGGTGACATGGCCGAGTTCACCTACCCAGAGGAATACCGCGACGTCGCCGAATCTCTGGCCGCCCTCGGCTGGCGAACCGTCGTGACGGGGCTGGAGAAGTTATTCACCACTACCGGGCTACCGGGTTTGCGTCGCCAGGATCTAAAGGGCGTGGCGGTGGCGGGCCGCTATGTTCGCGCGGTTTTGGCGTAGCGCGCCGGAATGCGACCCACAACGAGACGTTAGAAATGTAGTGATGCTTCGCCCCAGCCAACCAACGACCTCAGACCAGCTGCGTTTCCTGACGGTCGGTCCGAACGATGCCAGGGCTCAGCCGCTGCTGGACGCGCTGGCCGTCGAGTATGCGCAGCGCTACGAGAGCACCCCGCCGACCGTGATGGCGTGGTTGACATCGGTTCCCGTCGCGGAGTTCGCGCCGCCCGACGGTGGCTTCGTCATCGGTGAAGTTCACGGCGTGACGGTCTCCGGCGGCGCGTTCCAGCGATTCGACACTGAGACGGCGGAGCTCAAACGGATCTGGACGGATAGCGCGCACCGCCGCTGCGGCTATGCCACGGCACTGCTGGTCGAGTTGGAGAACACGATCGCCTCCCGCGGCTACGGTCGGGTGTACCTGACGACGGGCCACCGTCAGCCCGAAGCCGAGGCGCTGTATGAATCAGCCGGCTACACAAGGCTTTCAGAGCCGCTGCCATCGCGTGGGCGGGTATTCCCGATCGCATTTGTAAAGGATCTGCGGTGACCGATCTGCTGCACGTGGGCGTTGCGCTCGACGGCTACGGCTGGCACCGACAGGCGTGGCGCACCACGCTCGCCGCCCAGCCGCGCGCGGAATCCGTTTTCAGCGGCCGGTATTGGGCCGCGTTGGCAGCTACCGCGGAGCGTGGCCTGTTGGATTTCCTCACCATCGACGACACGCTGACGCCGCAGCCCGGTCGCAGCGAATCGATCAGCCCGCGGCGGCTGGCCGGTCGCGCTGACGCCGTGCTGGTTGCCGCACGCATCGCGCCGGTTACCAGGCACATCGGGCTGATTCCGGTGGCCACCGTCACCCACACCGAGCCGTTCCACGTCTCGAAAGCCATCGCGACTTTGGACCATGTCTCACACGGGCGGGCGGGCTGGCAGCCGCGGGTGAGCTCGACGGCCCACGAGGCGGCGCTGTTCGGGCGGCGCGAGGCGTCCCGCGACGGCGACGCATTGTTCGACGAGGCCACCGAGGCCGTCGAGGTAGTGCGCCGATTGTGGGACAGCTGGGAGGACGACGCGATCATCCGTGACGCGGCGACCGCGCGCTATATCGACCGCGGCAAGCTGCACTACATTGACTTTCGCGGGAAGTGCTTTTCGGTGAAAGGCCCGTCGATCACCCCGCGATCGCCGCAGGGCCAGCCGGTGATTGCGGCGCTGGCTCACGGGCCGCGTATCTACGAATTCGCGGCAGCCAGCGCCGACCTGGTCTTCATCACGCCCACCGACGATGCGTCGCTCGCCGCGATCCTCGACGAGGTCAAGTCGGCCGGCGGAGACCATTTGAAGGTTTACGCCGACGTGGTGGTGACCTTCGGCGGCGACGCCGAATTCGGTTCTGACGCTTTGATCTTCGAAGGCAGCCCAGGAGATCTGCGCGACTTGCTGCTGGGCTGGCAACAACAGGGCATCGACGGTGCCCGGCTGCGGCCGGCCGTCAACGCCACCGACCTTCCGGTGATCGTCGACGAGGTGGTGCCATTGCTACAGCGGGCCAAGCGGTTTCGGACGTCGTATCGCGACGGCGAGCCGTTGCGTCAACGACTGGGCCTACCCACCGCGCCCAACCGGTACGCGGAGGTGCGCGGGTGAGCGGGGTGCCGCTGTCGATCCTGGACCTGTCGCCGATCAGCGCCGGCAGCGATGCCGCGACGGCGCTGCGCAATACGATCGACCTGGCCCAGCGCGCGGAGCGATGGGGATATCGACGGTTCTGGATCGCCGAACACCATTTCGTCGGCGTCGCCAGCTCGGCGCCCGCCGTGTTGATCGGACAGATCGCAGCTGCTACCAACACAATTCACGTCGGATCGGCTGCAGTGCAGCTCAGCCACACCACGGCCGCGGCAGTCGTCGAGAGCTTCGGCATGCTCGACGCGTTCTATCCGGGCCGCATTGACCTTGGACTAGGCCGGGGGCAACGCCACGACACCGGGTTCAAGCCGAAGCACCCGTCGGCCAAGAACCGCCCGCCTCGGCAGTGGCGCGAAGTCGATGGCGTGGTGATCCCGCTGCCGTTCGACCTGCGCGGGCTGCTCGATTCCGAGCGGGTGATGGCGACAATGGAGATCCTGCAGCAGCCGGAGGCTGTCGCGCCGGACTTCGCCGATCAACTCGGCGACATCCTCGCGCTACTCGACGGTACGTACGAGGCCGGAGGTTTCGACGTCCACGCGGTTCCCGGGGAGCGATCCGGTCTGGCGCCGTGGATCTTTGGCAGCACCCGGGGGCAGAGCGCCCGGCTGGCCGGCGCGCACGGTCTGCCGTTCGTGGCGAGCTATCACATCACCCCGGCGACCGCGCTGGAAGCCATCGAGGCCTATCGAGACACCTTCGTCCCGTCGGCAACGCTTCCAGAGCCCTACGTCGTGGTGTCCGCCGACGTCGTGGTTGCCGACGATGCCCCCACCGCAAGGCAATTAGCGGCCGGCTACGGGCAGTGGGTGTACTCCATCCGCACTGGGGTGGGCGCGGTTCCCTACCCGGCCCCGGGCGACTGCCGGCCGCTGACCGAAGAACAGCTTCCGGTGGTCAAGGACCGGTTGGAGACGCAATTCGTCGGCGATGCAGACGAGGTCGCTGAGCGGCTTTCCGCACTGCAACGACTGAGCGCTGCGGACGAAGTTGTCATCACATCGGTGACCCATGACCACCAAGCCCGTCTCCGCTCACACCAGCTGCTCGCCGAACGCTGGAGCATCGTGAAATGAGCACACGGGAAGGCAAGCACCGCAAGCCTATTCACCTGGCCGCACATTTCCCGGGCGTCAACAGCACCACCGTGTGGACCGACCCGGAATCGGGCAGTCAGATCGCGTTCGAATCGTTCGCCCACATGGCCCGCACGGCCGAACGCGGCCTCTTCGACTTCTTCTTTCTCGCTGAGGGGCTGCGACTGCGTGAGCATCGTGGCCAGATCTACGACCTTGACGTGGTCGGCCGGCCGGACACGTTCACCGTGCTGGCGGCGCTGGCCGCCGTCACCGACCGGCTGGGGCTGACCGGAACGATCAACACCACCTTCAACGAGCCTTTCGAAGTGGCACGGCAATTCGCCACACTCGACCATTTATCCGACGGGCGCGCGGGCTGGAACATCGTCACCTCGTCGGACCCATTCACCGGCGAGAATTTCCGCCGCGGTGGCTTCCTCGACCATGCCCACCGCTACCAGCGGGCCGAGGAATTCCTCAGTGTGGCACGCGAATTCTGGGACAGCTGGGCATCGGACGCCGTGCTGGCCGACGTGGATGCGGGAACATATCTCGATCCCCACCGGGTGGCGGTGGTCGAACATCATGGGGCCCAGTTCGACGTTCGCGGAGTTGCCACGCTGCCCGCCGGTCCCCAGGGACACCCGATTTTGTTGCAGGCCGGGGACTCCCACGACGGCCGCAACTTCGGCGCCCACTACGCCGACGCGCTGTTCACCCTGCACGGATCATTGGAAGACGGCCAGCGCTATTACGCGGACGTGAAAGGCCGTGCGGTCTCCTATGGCCGGAACCCTGATGACCTCAAGGTGTTTCCGGCAGCAACATTCGTGCTCGGTGACACCGCTCAGGAGGCACAAGAGAAAGCGCACTACATCCGGCACCAACAGGTCAGCGGCCCGACGGCGATTGCGATGCTCGAGCAGATTTGGGGCCGTGACCTATCCGCCTACGATCCCGACGGCCCACTGCCCGAGGATGATCCGACCGGCGACACCAGCATCACTCAGGGACGCGTCCGGCATGGTGATCCGATCGAGGTCGCCCGCCGTTACCGCGGACGCGCTGAGACCGAGCACCTTTCAATTCGCGAATTGATCATCGCGGTCACCAGCCGCGAGCAATTCGTCGGCACGGCCGAGCACGTCGCCGCGGAGATCGACCGCTATATCCAAGCCGACGCCTGCGACGGGTTCATCCTCGTGCCGCACCTGACGCCGCATGGTCTGGACGAGTTCGTCGACTACGTGGTGCCGCTGCTGCAGGAACGTTCAGGGTTTCGTACCGAATACAGCGGCACCACGCTGCGCGAGCATCTCGGGCTGACGGCAGAGCGCTAGCCGGCCATGAATTCGTTGTAGGCCGACTCCAGATCTGGCGACAGCACCGTGGTGTTGCACTGGCGTTGCGTGTCACCGATCGGCGCGAGAATGCCCCGCAACTCAACGTACTCCTGCGGATGCGCGGTGAAGTAGTTCCGCAGATCCGTCGCCGCCTGGCCACGCGGCTCGTTCCTCGCAGCTGTCACCACCGCGTTGGCGCCCGGGTGATTGCCCAGGTACTGAGTAGCCGAACCGGTCACCGAACTGACCGTGCCGCTCACTCCGGCGGCACTGCAGTCGGGCGCGGCCCACGCCGTCGGCGCTGCCATCGAGGTGATTGCCACACCGGCGAGCAGTCCGAAACCGGCGGCGTACCGGCGCGCGGTCTTACCATTGAACTTCGTCATTGTTGGATTCCTTGAGGTCGCACTGTGATGACAGGTTGCCGACACCCAAAGCCCAACATACGCGCGGATGGCCGGAAGCAACGTGCGCGGAATCCCTCGCTGACAGAGCATTTCGAGCTTTGCTGTGAATTGAGTGACAGTTGCGGCCGCTCTCAGTAAGTAACCGCCAAGAGCCGGGCCGGGCTTCTTAAAATACGTGCGCGTCTCTTAATGAATTGTGATGTTGGCCGTGACCAAATTGTGACTGGCTACTGCGCGATGGCAGTCGCTTGTTTGGTGGCCTCGAGGATCGGGCCCCGCCATAAGTCCCCATGGCCGGGCAGCAGAATCTCGGTGTCCAGCAGCGCCAGCGCCGCCAGGCTGCGGATGCAGCCGTCCTGATCATGGCTGAACATTTCGGGCAGCAGTTGCGGTCCGCTGTGCGACAGCAACGGATGCCCGGTCACCAATGCATCGCCGCTGACCAGCACCCCATCGACCACAAATGAGCAGTGGCCGCCGGTGTGGCCGGGTGTCGGGATGGCCATTGGCTGGCCGGGCAATTCAGCGGCCACCTCGGCGGTCAGCGGCTGCGCGGTGGGGATGCCCTCGCGGCTGAGCCCGCCGTCGCGCACGAGGTGGGCGGTCCACAGCGCCCACCGGGGACGCCAGAGGCGCATCGCGACATCGATCGGCGACGCCTGCTCCAGATACTCCCGCTTGGCGTGGCCGACCTCGTCGGCGTGACAGTAAACCGCGGTGCCGTGGGTTTTGGCGAACCAGATCGCCGAACCGAGATGGTCGATGTGAGCGTGCGTCAGCAGGATGGCCCGCACGTCTTCGGCCTGGTACCCGAGTTGCCGCAGCGAGGCCAGCACGTCGTCGCGGTCACCGGGATATCCGGCGTCGATCAGCATGACCCCGCTGTCGTCGGCGACCAGCGCCCAGTTCACCGCCCCGCCCTGGACGAGGTGGACGGTCTCGGTGATGGCGTTCAGCACCGGTGCCATGTCCCAGAGTCTAGGCACCGGGCGATCGCAAGCGCGGCGAAGCCGGGCGCAGCGGGTCGCCCGCAAACAACGTGGAGTAGAAACGACAGCGTGGCTGAACTCAAACTTGGATATAAGGCGTCGGCGGAGCAGTTCGCGCCGCGGGAACTCGTCGAGCTGGCGGTCGCCGCCGAAGCGCACGGCATGGACAGCGCAACGGTCAGCGACCACTTCCAGCCGTGGCGTCACGAGGGCGGACACGCGCCGTTCTCGCTGGCTTGGATGACGGCGGTCGGCGAGCGGACCAAGCGGCTGCAGCTGGGCACATCGGTGCTGACGCCGACGTTCCGCTACAACCCGGCCGTCATCGCGCAGGCGTTCGCAACCATGGGCTGCCTCTACCCGGATCGCATCTTCCTCGGTGTGGGCACCGGGGAGTCGCTCAACGAGATCGCCACCGGATACGAGGGCGAATGGCCGGAGTTCAAGGAGCGCTACGCGCGGTTGCGCGAATCGGTGCGACTGATGCGTGAGCTATGGCTGGGCGACCGGGTCGACTTCGAAGGCGAGTATTACCACACCAAGGGCGCCTCGATTTACGACGTGCCCGACGGCGGCATCCCGATCTACATCGCCGCCGGCGGCCCACAGGTGGCCAAGTACGCCGGTCGCGCGGGTGACGGGTTCATCTGCACCTCGGGCAAAGGCGAGGAGCTGTACAAGGACAAGCTCATCCCCGCTATGAAGGAGGGCGCCGAGGCAGCGGGCAAGAATCCCGACGACATCGACCGGATGATCGAGATCAAGATCTCCTACGACAACGATCCCGAACTAGCGCTGGAGAACACTCGATTCTGGGCGCCGTTGTCACTGACCGCCGAACAGAAGACCAGCATTCACGACCCGCTCGAGATGGAGAAGGCCGCCGACGAGCTGCCGATCGAACAGGTCGCGAAGCGCTGGATCGTCGCGTCGGACCCCGACGAAGCGGTCGCGAAAGTCAAGGACTACGTCGACTGGGGCCTGAACCACTTGGTGTTCCACGCGCCGGGTCACGACCAGCGCCGGTTCCTTGAGCTTTTCCAGAAGGACCTCGAGCCCCGGCTGCGACGGCTGGGCTGACCCGCAGCGTGGCCGCTTCCAGTTCAGCGTCGCCGGCCGGCATTTACATTGCGGCGCCGGAAGGCGACACCGGCAAGTCGACGATCGCGCTGGGCTTCCTGCACCGCCTGGCCGCCACGGTGGCCAGCGTCGGGGTGTTTCGGCCGATCGCGCGAGCAGACGACGACCGCGACTACATCCTGGATCTGCTGCTGGCCCAGACCACCGCCGGCCAGCCTTACGAGAGCTGCGTCGGCGTGACGTATCAGCAACTGCACGCTGATCGCGACGCCGCGCTCGACGACATCGTCGAGCGGTATCACGCAATGGCCGCGCAGTGCGACGCGGTGGTCATCGTCGGTAGCGACTACACCGATGTGGCCAGCCCGGCGGAGCTGAGCGTGAACGCGCGCATCGCGGTCAACCTCGGCGCGCCGGTTGTGCTTGCGGTACGAGCCAAAGACCGCAGCGCTGAGCAAGTCGCGCACGCCGTCGAGGTGTATCTGGCCGAGCTGAGTGCACAACGCGCGCATACCGCTGCTGTGGTAGCAAACCGTTGCGAGCCGACACAATTGACTGTGATCACCGAAGCATTGCGCGCGCTGGCACCGAAAACCTATGCCGTGCCTGACGAGCCGCTGCTGGCGGCGCCGACGGTGGCCGATCTGCAGGCCGCGGTGAACGGCACGCTGGTCAGCGGTGACTCCGCGCTGATGAGCCGTGAAGTGATGGGTGTGGTTGTCGCCGGCATGACAGCGGACCATGTGCTGGAACGGTTGAGGGAGGCCGCGGCGGTGGTGACACCCGGCGACCGCTCGGACGTGGTGCTCGCCGTCGCCAGCGCCCATGCCGCCGAAGGGTTTCCGTCGCTGTCGTGCATCATCCTCAATGGCGGGTTTGAGTTACACCAATCGATCGGCGCACTGGTGGCCGGGCTGCGGCTGAGGCTGCCGATCATCGCCACCAGCCTGGGCACCTTCGAGACAGCCGGCGCGGTCGGGTCGGCCCGGGGTCGCATCACCGCCACGTCGCAGCGCAAGATCGACACCGCACTGCAGCTGATCGAGGGCCACATCGATCTCTCGGACTTGTTGACGCAGCTATCGATCCCGATCCCCAGGGTGACCACGCCGCAGATGTTCACCTACCAGTTGCGTGAACGGGCTCGCTCGGATCGCAAGCGCATCGTGCTGCCCGAGGGTGACGATGACCGGATCCTCAAGTCGGCCGGCCGTTTGCTGCAACGTGGCATCGCCGATCTGACCATCCTCGGCGATGAGAGCCAAATTCGGGCTCGCGCAGCCGAACTCGGTGTCAACCTGGACGGCGCTGCCGTGTTCGACCCGCGCACCAGCGATCTGTGTGACCAGTTCGCCGAGCAGTACGCCCAGCTGCGCGCCAAGAAGGGTGTCACCGTCGAGCAGGCCCGCGAGATCATTCACGACGTGTCCTATTTCGGCACCATGCTGGTCTACAACGGCTTGGTCGACGGCATGGTGTCCGGCGCCGCTCACACCACCGCCCACACTGTCCGCCCGGCGTTCGAGATCATCGGCACTGCGCCAGGCATTTCGACAGTGTCCAGCGTCTTCTTGATGTGCCTGCCGGATCAGGTTCTGGCGTATGGCGATTGTGCGATCGTTCCCGACCCGACGGTCACGCAGCTCGCCGACATCGCGATCAGCTCCGCGCATACCGCCACCCAGTTCGGCATCGAGCCACGAGTGGCGATGCTGTCCTACTCCACCGGCGAGTCCGGAACGGGTGCCGACGTCGACAAGGTCAGAGAGGCAACGGAATTGGTTCGCAGCCGGGCGCCGCAGGTGTTGGTCGAAGGCCCGATCCAATACGACGCCGCGGTTGAGCCCTCCGTTGCTGCAACGAAGATGCGCGACTCACCGGTCGCAGGTAAGGCGACCGTGCTGATCTTTCCTGACCTGAACGCCGGTAACAACGCCTACAAGGCCGTTCAGCGCAGCGCGGGGGCGATCGCGATCGGTCCGGTGCTGCAGGGCCTGAACAAACCGGTGAACGACTTGTCCCGCGGCGCCCTCGTCGAAGACATCGTCAACACCGTCGCGATCACGGCGATCCAGGCCCAGGGTGTTCAATGAGTAAGCGGGTGTTGGTGCTGAACTCCGGCTCGTCGTCGCTGAAATATCAACTGATCGAACCTGATTCGGGCCAGTCACTGGCGGATGGCACTGTCGAGCAGATCGGTGAGCCGGAGTCGCCCGTCGTCGACCACGCCGCGGCGCTTCGGGTGGCGTTCGAGAAGTTGTCCGATGACGGCATCGATCTGACGACCCCTGGCGTGGCCGCGGTCGGCCATCGTGTCGTGCACGGTGGGTCGATCTTCTACCGGCCCACCGTCATCGACGATGCGGTCGTCGCCGAGCTCAAGGGCCTGTCGATGCTGGCTCCGTTGCACAATCCGCCCGCCCTGCAGGGCATTGAGGTCGCCCGCAGGATGCTGCCGGATGTGCCCCACGTCGCCGTGTTCGACACCGCCTTCTTCCACAATCTGCCCGCTGCCGCGGCGACCTACGCAATCGACCGAGAGCTCGCGGAGAAGTGGCACATCCGGCGGTACGGATTCCACGGGACCTCGCATCGCTATGTCAGCGAACAGGCGGCGGATTTCTTGAGCCGACCGTGGAGGGACCTGAATCAGATTGTGCTGCACCTGGGTAACGGTGCTTCGGCATCGGCGATCGCGGGTGGTCGTCCGGTTGACACCTCGATGGGATTGACGCCGTTGGAGGGCCTGGTGATGGGCACCCGCAGCGGTGACGTAGACGCCAGCATCGTGAGCTACCTGTATCGCGAGGCCGAGATGAGCGTCGACGACATCGAGTCGATGCTCAACCATCGCTCTGGGGTTCTGGGCCTGGCTGGGGAGCGAGATTTCCGATGCCTGCGCGAGATGATCGAATCAGGCGACAGCTCAGCACAATTGGCCTACGACGTATTCATCCATCGACTGCGCAAGTACATCGGTGCGTACCTGGCCATCCTGGGCCGTACGGATGTCGTGAGCTTTACCGCCGGCGTCGGAGAAAACGCCGCTGCGGTGCGCCTGGACGCGCTGAGGGGGCTGGCCGGGTTGGGCATCGAGATCGACGAACAACGAAACTCTCAGCCCGGCAAGGGTGCTCGGCGGATCTCGACGGACAGCTCGCCGGTCGCGGTTCTGGTGGTCCCGACTAACGAAGAGCTGGCCATCGCGCGGGATTGCGTGGCCGTGTAAGCGATTTCGTATAATCGGCGCACCATCCAGTCCGGCGCGATCCAGCGCGGCGGCAAGACCGGCAGGGGCGCACCTTATCTCGAGGGGGCGCTCGGCGAGGGCGGGTGGCTTCGCCGAGTCCGGTCACTCTGGATATTTTCCCGTCCGATGATTCGGCACTGCTGCCCGAAAAGTCGGCGCGACTGCCCAAAAAACACAGTAATGTGATAACGAGCCATCGTCGGCACTCAGTTCCGCCGCTGGACCCTGTTGCTTAGCTAAGCTAGCCAAAGCGGCGGACAATTGAAAGGATCTCGATGCAACTACCTTTCCAGCCCGCCCGGCTGACCGGATTCGCGATCCTCGCGGTTGCGGCCGCAACCGCACTGTCCGTAGGCGCGTGCACGTCGCACCATGCGAAGTCCCCAGAGACGTCGTCACCGGCGTCCGCCAACGACGAAGCCCAGGTTGGCGGCCAGATCGCGTCGGCCGCCGGCGACGTGGTCCAGCTCACCCAGGAGAATGGGAAGGCCACCGTCCACGTTAGCCCCTCGGCCAAGATCATCGAGTTCTCCGTGTCTCATCTGAGCGATATCGCTCCCGGCAGCTGCGTGAACGTGACTGCCACCCCCGCCCCGAACCCCGGTGGCGCTGTCACGGCCACAAACGTGCAATGGGGCCCACCGGGGCCTGACAGCGAATGCGCAGACACGAAGAATGCCCAACCTCCCAATGTGCTCGGCACCCTTGCTTCCGTGGCAGGTAACACTATCAACGTGAACGTGACAGACGGCCTCGGCAATCCCTCCGAAAGCCACGTGACGGTCGCCGACACCACGCAATACGTAAAGCGCGCCCCGGTAACTTCGCAGGCCATCCAGCCAGGCAAGTGCCTCACCACCGTGGCAATCAAGGATGGTGAGGCGACCGTTATCGGCTTGGGCCCCGTCAACGATGGCAAATGCCCGCAACCTGCCCACTGAGCGGCATCCGCACTAACCACCGATCGACGAGCACGCCCTCAGCAAGCCGAGGGCGTACTGCGCGATGTTGTCGCTAGGAGTCCAGACTCGAGATGCAGAGCACTTCGTCGAGGCTGGCGGTGCGGAGCCCGGCCCCGGCGGCCGGTCGCCGACGTTGGGTGGGCGAATCGGGGTCGCTGTTCTGCACACCGATGGCCCGATCTAGGCGTGCGGTGTCGAACATGGCTGGGCCGGTGGCCATCGCGTCGGTTAGGAGGTAGCGGCCGGTGTCGGGTGTCCGGCGGATTGTCTGCTCGGCGGCGCTGGTGCCGGTGAGTTTGGCTGCGTCGGTGTAGTTGATGCCGACCTGAAAGACCTGTGGTTCGGCGTCGAGGACCG